>JAZOLX010000124.1:0-81273 GCA_045653485.1 Faecousia sp.
TTTGTTTTACATTTTCGCTGTGGCTTTGGTGCTGTGCGTTGCCTTGGTGGTATATAAAAAAGAGCGCCCGGGCATTCGGGAGCTTTTGTTCGGTGCAGCCATCGGCATTCCCAATTTCTTCTCTTCCAAATTCCTGCTGCGATCACTGGCGGATCTGCCGGCGGTGGTGGTTTATCCCAGCTTCAGTATCGCCACCATGCTGATTACCACCCTTGCGGGTGTATTTTTCTTCAAGGAACGGCTGCTAAAACTCCAGTGGCTGGCGCTGATCGCCATCGTCGCAGCGCTTTGTCTGCTGAACATCTGAACTAACAGCGAGAATATAATACATAGTTTTAACGAAAAGCGGAAACTGCGCACTGCAGTTTTCGCTTTTCCTATAGGCAGATTACACACTTGCGCACCTCCCGGAATCAGAATTTGTCGAAAACGAGAGAAAATTTTAAAGTGACCACTTTCGACAATTCGTCTATGTCAACTTAGGGATTACGGTTGGCACGTGTAAAAACCTGCCTTTTACCTGCAAAAACGCATAAAAACGGCAGAAAAACACAAAATTCTTTTGTCCCTTACTTGACATCAGCGTGTCCGGCAGTCCCATCATCCAAGACGGCAAGCTGGTGGGAGCCGCGTTCCATGTATTGGTAATTACGCAGCAACCTGATATTACATTTTCACAGGAAACATGCTAATGTAAACAGTTTCTATTCCTTAATGATCAAAGTAATCGTGCCAAAAAACGGCCAGAATGTGATAAAGCAGTTCACACTCATATGCTAAGCATTTTATCTGAATAAAATTTTAACAGGGGTCAAAACCGCCCCTGTTATTTTTATAGGCTTCTGTGCAAGAAGGATTTATCCTTTCCATTTGCTTGGGGATATTCCCGTTTCGCTTTTGAACACCTTACTAAAATAATACACATCAGAAAAATTACATAAAGACGCCACTTCCGCAACTGAAAGATTTCCTACAGATAGCAGTGTTTTCGCGTAGGCAATCTTTTTCAATATGAGATATCTGCTTGGTGCCGTATCGAAAGCATTCTGGAATAAGGCGCCAAAATGGCGTGAACTCATTTTGCTTTGCGCGATTGCTTGGGAAAGGCAGTCCTTTTCCTTGAAATTCAGATCCATGTAATCCTTTGCTTTCATAATACGGGGATCCTTAGGATAATACACCTTATCCCTGATGCGTTCTACCTCCGCGCAAAGGCGGTACAGATGGGCGTAGAGTTCAAAATCATGATTGATTGCCCCTGCTACTTCCGATTTTTCCAAAATTGAAATAACTGCTGCCGGATTAGCAGACGGAAGGCAAAAGCTATCCGTTTCAACATCATCCCAAGTGGTGAAATGGATCGAAAAGGCTTCACAGGGTTCCAGAACTTCTACCGTGTAATTGTCCTTCTGGTTTAAAAAATAAACACAGTTTTCTTCTATGGTAAATTCTCCAAAATCAAAGGAATGCACCGCTTTTCCGGACAGTTGTATCCCAATGATATGATTCGGTCGTACTTTGGCGGTCCACTGCGTACTGGTGGGTTTATACCGCAGGACACTATGGATATCCTTTACGCGAAGTTCTCTGAAATCCATTTCTCTTCCCCCCCTCACTTCATAGAATCGATTATAACACAATGCCGGGTCTTTGCAAATATTCATTTCCGAATTTTACAAAATTTCGGATTGCTGCATTGTAAAAAGGAACCTGCCTTTATATGATAGCATAGGAGGTGGGTATGATGAACGAAAATAAATTGCGACAAGAGCTCTATGACTTTTATCTGCACGGTGATGCGGAGCGTTCCCAAACATTTGCCCAGAAGTGCTTTGCTAAA
Organism: Faecousia sp.; assembly: GCA_045653485.1. GTDB lineage: Bacteria > Bacillota > Clostridia > Oscillospirales > Oscillospiraceae > Faecousia. The sequence continues at coordinate 1,841 of JAZOLX010000124.1, forward strand.
ATGGACGCCAGATACCAAGACGGGATGAGTGTTACCGCGCAAAAGCTCCTGCAGTACGACGTTATTTGTGAAGAATTTGACCCTGTGATTTTTCCCCATTCCCCTTACTTCTACGAAACGGGCGTTTTGACATCCCTTTCAGACGGTGCTTTTTCCGCAAAAGGCCATAGCTTTACCCAAGCGAACGGTTGGACCTATATGCGCAACAGTCACCTTTTTATCGAGCAGGACGAGGCTCTATATAAGAAAAAGTGTGCCCATGCAGCCGCTTGTCTCTATTTGGTTTGTGGCCCCTATAACGACGCACAGCAGCACTATAATTTCAACTGTCGTCCTTTCTTGGAGCAGGGACTTGTTTCCGTATACGAGAAAGCGAAGGCAGAGTTGGTAAATGCCAAAAATGAGGAAGAAGCAGAATTTTTGAATGCTGTGTGCCACGGTATGATTTCCCTGCGCAGCATGGCAGAAAAGTTCTCTCAAAAAGCTGAAAAACTGCTAAAAGGCCAAACTGATAAAAAATGCATCCATAACTTGACACAGATTCGTGACACGGCAAAACGCATTCCGTGGAATAAGCCTCAAACACTGTACGAAGCTTTGGCAACACTTGCTTTTTTGCGCACAGCGATGGGTTCTCTGGAAGGCGCTGGACCCAATACCTTTGGACGACTTGACAAAGACCTGATTTCCTTCTATCGTTCCGATATTGCAAATGGTATCCTGACCCCGGAGCAAGCCTATGAACTGATCTGTCATTTCCTGCTCATTTGGGATTGCCATTATGACCACGATATGATCATGGAAGGATACGCCGACCATGAGCTGGAAAACACCTATACCCTCGGCGGATGTGACGATGACGGCGAGCCGATCTACAACGAGATCACGGAAATGTTCCTACGGGCAACCCGGGAGAAAAAGATCATTTTCCCGAAGATCACATGCCGTTTTTCCAGAAACTCTCCCAAAGAATATCTGGATGCCGTCAACTGCTCTATCGTAAAAGGCACCAGCGTTGTTCTGCTGCAGAATGATGACGCAACGATCCCCGCTCTTGTTCGCGGCGGTAAAACCTTGAAAGAGGCAAGAGATTACACCATAACAGGCTGTTGGGGCATTGCACTCCCACAGGAAAAATTTGATCACGGCAGCTATTTGAATCTACTCAAGGCGTTTGAGTATCCACTGCACAACATGACGGATGAAATGGATAAGGTCGGCATACAGTTTGAATCCTTTGACGGATGCGATACCTTTGAGGAATTATATCAAAGAACACTTCGTAACTGTGAAAAACTGCTGGATGCCAAGCTGGAGGTTACCACTAAAGGTGGACAGATCTTCCACAAAGTCAGCCGTTTTCCAATCTTTTCCTCAACTCTTGAAAATTGCATCGAAAAACACGCAGATTTTGCCATGAGAGGGGCCAAGTATCACGACGATTACCAATTACTGTTCGGATTCCCAAATCTGATAGACTCTCTTCTGGCAATCAAAACCTTGGTCTTTGATACCAAAAAGTACACCCTTGATGCGTTGTTTGCGGCCGTCAGAGCCAACTGGTGCGGCTACGAAGACATGCGTATAGAAGCCACCCGCTGCCACGGATGGGGAGACGGAAGTAAAGAGTCCTGTACCCTTGCAAACCGGTTTAACAACGACCTGTTTGCAATCTGCGAAAAAAAGACCGGAACCTATGGCGGCAGGGTGCATATGGGACATCTGACCTATACAGAGATTCGTTGGTGGGGCGAGAAAACCTTGGCGACCCCTGACGGCAGAAAAAATGGCGAATACTTCGCACAGGGTTTGACCCCATCCCGTCTGAAGCGAATTCCGTGCGTTAACGATGTCATCAATAGTATGGCTTGTCTGGATGCCTCTGTGATGGGTGCAAATTCTGTTGTGAATATTATTTTGCCGTCCAAAATTTCCCTTGATCGATGTGCAGGATTCCTCCGTGCTGTGGCATGCTCGGCAGTACAGACACTGCAATTGAATTGCACATCCAAGGAAGAATTGCTGGACGCACAAGTTCACCCGGAGAAATACCCCGACTTGATCGTCAGAGTCACAGGCTTTTCCGCAAAGTTCACAAGTCTTTCCCCGGGGTGGCAGGAAGAGGTCATATCGAGGAATTTTTATGAATGAGCTGCGTGCAACCATTTTTGATATCCAAAGAAATTCCTTTGTAGACGGTCCCGGAATACGAACAACCGTGTTTTTTAAGGGGTGCAATCTCAGGTGCAAGTGGTGCCATAATCCCGAAAGTCAGAGTTTTCAAAAAGAGATCCTGTTTTACAAAAGCAAATGCACAGGATGTGGTAAATGCAAAGATCTGACGGCGGAAAATGAAGATTTCTTTTGTTCCAACTATGCAAAAGAGATCTGTGGAAAAGGGTATACTATCGACGCACTTTTCAAAGAGCTTCAAAAAGACAAACTCTTCTATGACGCTTCCGGCGGGGGTGTCACGTTTTCTGGCGGAGAATGCATGCTCCAGGTCGATTACTTGACGCAGATCCTGAAGGTCTGCAAAGAAAATGGCATTCATACCGCAGTTGATACAGCAGGACATGCACCGTTTACGCACTTTGAAAAGGTGCTGCCTTACACAGATTTATTTCTCTATGACATAAAGCTCTTCTCCAAAGAAAAACATCAGCAATTCACAGGCGTAGACAACCAGTTGATACTGGATAATCTGAAAAAGCTATTGGCTGCAGACGCAAAGCTGTGGATTCGCATTCCTGTAATGGAAGGTGTCAATGCCAATGAGGAAGAAATGCTTCATATAAAGGACTTTTTCTTGGCAAATGGTACGCCGGAAAAAATCGAATTGTTGCCATATCACGGATGGGGAGAAAATAAATATGAGGCCCTTGGCAGAAAGCATCCGGTTTTTCAAAGTCCAACGCAAGAGAAGATCACACAGTTAAACGATTTATTTGTCCTAAGTTGATGTGCTTCTATCACCCAGCGCAAAAACACTTCCGTTGCTCACTAAAGTACCATTTTGCGCAAGCATGATCCACTTTACCCCCCTTGCCGATTCGTTATTGCATTTTTCCCGTCCTGTGGTATGATAGACGAAAAACGGGAGACAGATTTCTATGATTGGATTGGGTACGATTGTCAACACGGTTGCGGTAGTTGCCGGCGGTCTGCTGGGATTGGTGCTGAAAAACGGTATTGCAAAGCGGTTTGAAAAGATTTTAATGCAGGCTCTGGGGCTTGCTACCCTTTTCATTGGAATTAGCGGTGTACTGAAGTACATGCTGGTTATCGAAAACGGAAGCATTTCTACGCAGGGAACGATGCTGTTGATCTTCAGTTTGGTGATTGGCTGCCTGCTTGGCCAGTGGCTGGATATTGAATCTAAAATGGAAACCCTCGGAATCAAGCTGAAAGCAGCGGTGCGGGTCAAAAATGACAATCGCTTCGTTGAGGGCTTCGTAACATCATCGTTAATCATTTGTGTCGGTGCCATGGCTATTGTAGGCGCAATGCAGGATGGTCTTTCCGGAGACAGTTCTATGCTGATCGCCAAGGCGCTGTTAGACTTTGTTTTGGTTGTCATCTTGGCTGCTGCCTACGGTGTGGGCGTCGTTTTCTCAGCAATACCGATCTTTCTTTATCAGGGTGCCATTACCTTGATCGCTGCGTTATTTGGATCTGTAATCCGTGACATACTCATTGAAGAGTTGTCCTTTGTAGGCAGCGCGTTAATATTCTGTGTAGGCGCCAATCTGGTCCGTGAGAAAACGTTCCGGGTGGCAAATATGCTGCCGGCGCTGTTGGTTCCCATCTTTGTGGAACTTTGGCGGTTACTATTTTTATAAAAAGAATGGGCGGTTATAGACCGCCCATTCTTTTCTATTAATATTGAAGTTATCAAATAGCGGTGATTGCAAATCCGGCTGCTGTATGGGCAGCGATCAGTTCATCACACATCGCTACGATCTCATCCGTGGAAAGCTCTGCGCCGGTATGCGGATCCATCATTGCTGCTTGATAGATCAGATCCCGCTTGCCGGTATGTGCCGCCTCAATGGTCAGCAGCTGGGGATAAATATTGCTGGAATTCATCGCCGCAAGCTGCAAAGGCAGGTCACCCACATAACAGGGGGTGATGCCACTGGCATTTACCACACAGGGCACTTCCACGCAGGCTTCCTTCGGCAGATTGGAAATCACACCGTTGTTGATCACATTGCCACCAATGGTATAGGGAACATCTGTAACCATCGCTTCCATAATACGGGAAGCATATTCTCTGCTTCTGGTATGTTCCAGATCTTTTCCGGAGATCAGATTCTCCCGTTGTGCTTCCCAATCATTGATCTGCTTTACACAGCGGCGGGGATACTCGTCCAGCGGGATATTGAATTTCTCAATCAAATCCTCCCGGCCTGCCTTGATATAGAAAGGATTGTACTCCGCATTGTGCTCACTGGATTCCGTGCAGTAGTAGCCCAGCTTATCGATATAGTCGAAGCGTACCATATCCCCGTGCTTTTCCCGGGCATTCTTTTCCTTGGCACGGCGGCGCACTTCTTCATAAAGGTCATTGCCCTGCTTGTCCGTCAGCTTTAAAAGCCACGCCATATGGTTGATACCGGCAATGCTTGCGATATAATTGTCCGCATAGTTTTCCATTTTCAGACTATCCAGCAGACCGGGGACACAGACCTGCACACTGTGGCAAAGACCGATTGTCTTGGCCCCGGTGTAACGCTGCACATAGCCAGTCAGCATGGCCATGGGGTTGGCATAGTTCAGCAGCCACGCATCGGGGCAAACCTCCTCCATATCCCGGGCAAAATCCCGAAGCACAGGGATGGTTCTCAATGCGCGGAAAATTCCGCCGATACCCAATGTATCACCAATGGTTTGACGCAGGCCGTATTTCTTGGGAATTTCAAAGTCGATAACAGTACAAGGTTCGTAACCGCCCACCTGTATGGCACAAATCACAAAATTTGCCCCACGCAGCGCATCCTTACGGTTTTCCACACCTAAGAAAGTGCTGATGCGCGCCCGGTTCTGATTCAGGATGCGGTTCATCCCTTCTACCACCAGACGGGAATCTTCCAGACGCTGTGCGTCGATGTCATACAGCGCAAACTCCGCATCCTGCAGCGCCGGTGTCAGCATTGTGTCGCCTAATACATTCTTTACAAATACGGTGCTGCCTGCACCCATAAAGGTTATTTTCATTGGGAAATTTCCTTTCTTATTGGAATATTTACAGTTTAATCATATCATTTTTTTAGAAAAAAGAAATTGCTTTTGGTAACTCTTTCATGGTATAATGTCACTATCCCAGCGAAAGGAGCATCTCCCATGGAACGAAAAGATCTGTTTCTGACAGACCGCAGACTCCATGACCTGAATCCTCTGATTGCAGGAGAAGAGGTATGTGCACCGGGGCACAGCTTTGGTCCGGCTGTACGTCAATATACCTTGATTCACTATGTATTTCGGGGGAAAGGTATCTTCTATGCCCGCGGCGGAGCATATCCCGTCCATGCAGGACAGGCATTCGTTATCCTTCCGGATGAAATAACTACTTATGTGGCCGATACAGATGACCCATGGTATTATCGTTGGATTGGCTTTGATGGTGCTCTATCTGCTTGGTTTTCCAAACTTCCCCCTGTGTTGACCCTTCCGGAAACCTTTTTCAGCCGGATTATGTATGCGCCGGCGCACCCTGCCACAGCAGAGTATTTGCTGGCTGGCGAACTTTTCTCCCTTTATGCCTATTTGTTTACCGATCAGCAAAGCGGAGGCCGACATGTACATCAAGTGACAAACTACATCCGCTCCAACTATATGTATCCCATTCGCGTAGCACAAATTGCGGCAGAACTGGGTTTGGACCGCCGGTACCTTTCCCGATTGTTTAAGGAGGAAACTGGGACCTCTATTCAGGAATACCTGATCCGAACGCGGCTGGACGAAGCGGAGCGGCTGCTGTTTCGAGGATGCAGCGTAAAGGAGGCCGCCCATCTGACAGGCTACGAAGATGAATCCAACTTCTCCAAGATGTTTAAAAAATACACCGGAAGAAACCCTTCCTCCATTCGTTAACAAATAATCCTATCCACTCAATGTCAGGAGGCTAACATGAAATTTCAAATCGACCATGACCTGCATATCCATTCCTACATCAGTCCCTGTGCAGGCTATGATCCCCGTCAGACCAAAGAAGCGATTCTCGCTTACGGTCTTACCAATCAATACGGCCTTCTGTGCGTAACGGACCACATCTGGGATCGCAGAGTACCATCGCCCGAACCCGTGAATAATTGGTGGCTGAAGCGGGGTCTGGATTGCGAAAAGGCAAAAGAAATTCTCCCGCTCCCCCAAAGTGACAAATGCAACTTTTTGTTTGGCATTGAAGCCGATATAGACTATCTGGGAAATGTAGGGATATCCAAAGAGTCCTACGATACATTTGACTTTATTATTTTGTCTCCAAGCCACCTGCATGCGGAAGGCTTTGCGCGTAACGGAGCGGAGGTAGGAACCTCCGCGGCAGAATACAAAGCATTTTATCAAGCGCGGCTGTTACAGATCTTAAACATGGATCTGCCGTTTCATAAATGCGGCATTGCCCACTTTACTTCCTGTCTGACCTGTGATGAGGGAAAAGTGGCGGCAATCGACCAATTTACAGTTGAAGAATTCCGCAACATTTTTGGTCTTGCCGCAAAGCGCGGTATCGGTATCGAACTAAACCAGTGGGGATTTCCTGCAAATTACACACAGCAGGAACAGGAAAGTATCTTAAGGCCATATCGAATCGCTAAGAAGATGGGTTGTAAATTCTATCTAGGCGGCGATGCCCACGTACCGGAAGAATTTGCACCGAGAAAGGAAGAATTCCGGCTCTTGATCGATGCTTTGGATCTGACAGAGGAGGATAAATTCCCCTTCGTGAAAGAGCATATGGCAAAATAGTGACAACCGAAAATTCCCTCTTGCTTTGAACAGAACCAGTAAAAACGGACAATAGACAAAATCCCCCCTGATGTAGGATAATAACTGAACTGCCCCAGTTTGTACGGACAGTACAAACTGGGGCAGTTCAAATGAAAATCAGGGGGATTTCCTTCATCAATAACAGTTGAAAACCTGTCAAAACTTGTGTCTGATATCCTTACTTGCAAGAGCAAGAACGGAGGATGACTATGAAATACAGCCTATCATCAATTATGAAACCCGCTCCGGTAGACGGTGGATTCTCCATGGATGGATATTGGGTCTGGTGCGGAAGTGTTATCAAAGGTGAGGACGGCAGATACCACATGTTCGCCTCCAGATGGCCCAAGGCCTATCCGGCGCATCCCGGTTGGTTAGTGGCCAGTGAAATCGTGCGTGCGGTATCGGACACCCCGGAAGGCCCCTATGAATTTGCAGAAGTAGTACTCGGGCGCAGAGGCGCACAATTCTGGGACGGTATCGCTGTACATAATCCCTTCATCATGAAAAGCGGGGACACCTATATCCTGTACTACATCGGTACCACTCATCCCTTTACAGAACTGGAAGATCCGGCAACCCTGGCTATTGAAGACCCACGTACCATTGTGGCCCGTTCTAATAAGCGCATCGGTATGGCAACTGCCAAATCCGTATTTGGCCCATGGACACGCATGGATCAGCCAGTCGTAACGACCCGCCCTCATGCCTTTGATAATTTTCTGGTTTCCAATCCCGCACCCTGCCAGAATGAGGACGGGGAGGTTTTGATGATTTATAAGTCGAGGCGCTATATGGATCCTCCGCACAATGGCAGCACACACGGGGATATGCAGCTGGGTGTGCTGAAAGCGGACCGCTTCGACAGCACCTATCGCCGGTTGCGTGATGACCCAATAGAAATCTGCGGCAGCCATGAAGTGGAAGATCCATTCCTGTGGAAAGATGAAGACGGCTACAATATGATTGCCAAGGATATGACCGGTAACATCTGCGGTGAAAAATATGCCGGAATCCACGCACTGAGTCAGGATGGTGTACACTGGACAGTAGAAAAGGACCAAGTTTTCTACAGCAGAAAGGTATTGTGGTCCGACGGTGTTGTCCGTGAAGTGGGCAACATGGAACGGCCTTTCATTCTGTTTGAGGATGGAAAACCCATCTGTGCTTTCTTTGCAACCTCTGATTGCAAGACCGGCCTCGGAATCCTAGATTGCTCAAAGACCTGGAATATGGCTATCCCGCTGGACATTACTTTGGCAGAGGAATGAATACACAAAAAGGACGAGATCAGGTGATCTCGTCCTTTCCATATTGTTTTTAGAACAGAATCTCCCGGCCGGTTTCGGCGGATTCGTAGATGGCGTTGAGGATCCGGATGATCTGGGTGCCCTGGCTGGCATTGGAAATACACTGGGCATCGCCATGGCAGCAGTCTACAAAATGGCGGATCTCATCTTCAAAGTGCTTGGACTTCTCATAGATGACCGGCTCGAAATTTGCGAAGTAATTCGATTCATCGATGGTCAGGAATTTCAGCTTGTCACCCTCACAGGAAACACCGCCCTTGTCACCCAGAAGCTCAAAACGGGTGCCGGGGTTTGGTGTGTTGGCAATGTGAGCAGCCTTAATAACAAGGTTTTTTTCGTCCTCAAAGGTGATGTAGCCTGTAGCAAAGCTCTCAATGGTTCTGGGGATGGGTTTGTTATCTGCCGACGCATATCCTGATGCATATCCGCGCAGCCGTTCCGGCAGATCTTTGTTCACATCACTGGTAAAACCTTTGACACTCTTGACCTTGGGATAACCCATAAACCACAGCAGCAGGTCCAACTGGTGGATCGCCGCATCCATCAGCATACCGCCGCCGGACTTGGTCTTATCACGGAACCAACCGCCAATATCGGCGCTGTTGGCCATCCGGGATGTTTCAGCATAGTAGATCTCACCCAAGCGGCCCGCATCAATGTATTCCTTAATAAAGCGGCTGTTTGGCATAAACCGGACAACAAAGCCGTACATCAGCACCTTGCCGGATTTCTTGGCAGTTTCCTCATTCTGGAGGGCTTCCTCATAGGTCAGTGCCGGAGGTTTTTCACACAGAACATGTTTTCCGGCAGCCAGTGCCTCACACACGATCTTTCCATGGGTGAAGGTAGGGGTGACAATGCTGACAGCTTCAATGGTCGGATCATTCAGCACTTCGTGATAATCGGCACAGGCCTTTTCAGCGCCAAATTCCTTCGCAAGTTCCCAAGCACGCTCTTCGTTCAAATCACAGACCGCTGCCAAGGTAACATTGGGCAGTGCTTTGTAGCCATGTAAGTGGGACTTGGAAATGGTTCCCGCGCCAATGACAGCAACTTTTAATGTTTTGCTCATGCATTTTCCTCCGAATGGCTCTCCCGGTACCATTCTTCGTATACTTCCACGTCCTCAGCAAGCTCGTTCTTGTCACGCTGGAATACGCCAAAAGCGGCAATGTCATTGGGCTTCAGGGCAGTGAAGATGGTGTTGTAGGCATCCTTGATATTCGCACGGATCTCCTCCGGGGTACGATTCAGGAACATCTGGCCGCCGGCAAAAATCTTAAAGGCAATGATAGGCTTGTCACAGTTCTTCAGGGTGTCCAGCATGACCTGGCGGTCATCGGGCCGGAATTGCAGGCTTGCCTTACTCTTACCGGTAATGAAGCCGCTTTCTACACCTTCCCGGTTTCTACGGGCATTGTACATGCAGGCCATGTAAAAGTCTGCACCCCAGCCTTCCTTCTCAGATGTTTCAATTACATCCGGACGGTGTGTTCCCACACCCACCGGAATTCCCATGGTTTTATAACGGGCAATCCGATCAATGATTTCCTGAGTCTGGCCGGTTTCAAACCGATGATCTGTCGTTGTTCCCTGATGGTAAACACCGATAGTGTTCTGAAGGCTTGTCATATTGCGCATATCAACAGCTTCCATCAGAGGCATGTACGGCTGGAAAATCCACTGCATCTTGCCGCCGGCACGTTCATATTCCTTAATCAGGCGAATCATAAACGGGTCAGACAGAGGCAGCATGGTATTGATGCCGGTTTCCTCGATTTCAAACATTGTGTCAATGATCTTGCTGGCAGTATAAAATTCCAGCATTTCCGAACCCGGAGTTTTGTCTACAATATAGGAATGTCCGCTCATTGGGTTGTCGCCAACAATCAGCTTAGATACTTCTTTTCCGAAAAATTGTACTTTATTCATTAATTGTTCCTCCTTTAGGATTCTTAAGTTAATTATATCGAACAGCATGGGCCAAAACAAGAAAGTACTTCTTCAAAACCGGAAAGTTTTTTCAAAAAGTTCCAATTGTGTATGTCCCATTTACTTTGAATAGTCGCTTGTTTCCATACGCAAAGGCCACAAAAAAGTCCCTGCAAAGCGGTACATATACCGGTTTGCAGGGACTTTTGATTGAGATCAAAAATTAGATTTACGGAACCGACTGGGAGCCTGCCCCGTAACACGCCGGAAAGCATTGTTAAAAGTTCGAACATTTTCATACCCACATTGAAGCGCAATATCCGTAACCGTCTGGTGGGTGGAACAGAGCAGATCAGCAGCCTTTTTCACCCGGAAATTATCCAGATAGGCTTTAAAGTTGACCCCGGCAAAGGTGACGAAAAGGGTGGATACGTAGGAAGGTGTATAGTTAATAATCTCCGCCACATCCGCCAATGTGATGTGCTCAGCATAATGGTTTGTAATAAACTCCAGTACCGTCTGAAACTGCTGAACCCGTGCCAGCGTTTTCTCATCTCTTGGAGAATCGTCCTCAAAGTGCCGCGCCAAAATACTGTATAGCCTTAGGATATCGGCGCGCATCAGTGCTTCATAAAGCGGTTTCTCCTCTTCCTTCTCCCGGTACATCTCACGAAATAAACGTGTTATCTCACCATCCAGCCCAGCTTTTTGCTGATCCTGAGCAGATATAAAATGTCTTGGGAAGCAGAACTCCGGGAGAATACGGTAAAACATCCCCGGATCAAAAGTAAATACATAGAGCAAGTGCTTGATTTCACTCCAAATGGCATGGATCTCGCCACTTTGAATAAATGCCACATCCCCCGGGCGGCAAAGTCTTTGCTGCTTGCCGACCTTGATCCAGCATTCACCCTCTATTACACAAACAAATTCCGCCCGTTGATGCCAATGGTCAAGACCCGTAGGAGAAACCGTCATCTTTTTTGCCGTCAGTGTGTAGTCTATCTTCTCATGTTTGATCAGCATAGCGCACCTCCATCACAGCATTGTATTATGTGTTATATTACCATAAAAACCTCTTCTTTGCAACACAGCAAGTCGTCCCATCTTCATTTTTGCTGCCATATCAGCAGATATGTCCCATAAACATAAAATTTTGTCCATCCGAATCATTCCCTTTCTCCGGGTAATTTGTTATAATAATATTCAATAAAGATGATTGCTGTCTACTTGGGAAAGCAGCCGCAAACACAGGAGGTATCCCTATGCAAGGACAAAATACTTGGAGCTATCGGCCCTATCGTCCGCTGCTTACCGATGTCGGCGATATCTATATCTGCCGTGTGGCGCCCTCTTTGAAGGCCATTCATTTTGAGTGGCTGAGTGTCGGTGCCGAATGCTACGACGTTTTCTTCCGCGTCCGCGATAAGGGAGATTTTATCCACTGCGGCAGCACCACCGCAACGGAATATGATATCACCGGCTTGGAACCCGAAACGGATTATGAATTCTATGTCGCCGCAGGCAGCATGACCAGCCGGATCCGTTTGGCCCGCTGTGCCAAAGCAATCGGTACCGTTGTCAATTACCTGCATCCAGATGATATGGCCTATGCTTTCTCCGGGCGCAGCATCTGTTCTCCTACCCTGCTTCGCCATCCGGATGGCTACCTTCTATCGACCATGGATGTATTTGGACACAGTATGCCCCAGAACCTGACATTGATTTTCCGCTCTGATGACGAGGGCGAAACATGGCACTATGTCAGCGAGTTGATGCCCTGTTTCTGGGGAAAGCTGTTCATCCACAAAAACGAGCTGTACATGATGGGCTGCTCCACAGAATACGGCGATCTGTTGATTGGTAAATCCACCGACGGTGGTAAGACCTTCGGTGCTCCGGTGGCACTGCTGCGGGGTTCTAACGGCAAGAACGGAAACTGCGGTGTCCACAAAAATCCCCAGAACAGCATGTACTACAAGGGCAGACTCTATGAGACATTGGAGTGGGGTTCTTGGCTCAATACGGAATATTACCATGCCGTGATGGTCATGTCCTGCGATGAGAATGCGGACCTTTTGGATCCCGCCAGCTGGCATTTTACCGAGCCGGTAAAATATGACCCCAATTGGGAAGGCGTAGCCAAGGGCGAAGCCAAAGGCAACATCGAAGGTACTCTGTGTGTTGCCCCAGACGGCCAGCTCTATAACGTCATGCGCTATAATATCACCGACGGTGATCCCCCTTACGGTCTGGTCCTGCGCTACCGGGTCAACACAGAAGACCCCGACGCACCCTTGGAATATACTGATGCCATCAAGCTGCCCGGCAACAACGCCAAATTCATCATCCGCTTTGACCCGGTGTCCGGGAAATACTATACCATCATTTGTCGGATCTTCGATGCTGAAAAGATCTTCGCTCGGAATTTACTGTCGTTGATGGTATCTGAAGATTTGGAGCATTGGGAATTGGTACAGGACTTGATTGATGCCCGGGATGAGGATCACCAACTGGTTGGTTTCCAGTATGTGTTTTGGTTGATAGAGGGGGATGATATCATCTTCCTGTCACGCACTGCCATGAACAACGCCTGCAATTACCACGATACCAACTACCAAACCTTCCACCGGATCCAAAACTTCCGCAACCTGTAAATGCTTTAACCCCCGGGGATTCCCCGGGGGTTATCGTTATGAATTGCTTTGCAGCGCATGGGCCGCTTCTTCCCAGCGCAGTTTTTTGACCGTTGGCAGCAGTCCACAGCTCTGCACCAAAAACGCCTATCATTTCCAACGCAATGCCCGATACCATGGAAAACGCCATAGCAGAGCCGATGTAGCTGGCAGCAATAGCAAGTTAAGAAATCAGTCACATTTCGAAACTTTTTCTGTCAGCGCCTTCTGGATAGCTTCAATTCGCTCACTTAGGGGCGGATGGCTGTATTCCAACACTACCAGCAGTTTCGCCGGTGCCAGATGGACAAAGTTCTCCTTTGCCAGGATCTTCAGACCCTTGACCAAGGCTTTTCCATAGCCTTCCGTAACTGCCTGCTTATCTGCCCGGTATTCAGCAAAACGGCTGTAAGCACTCATAGCCATATCGGTTAAAGGCTGCACCAAGCCAAGACCCGCACCCAGCAGGATGTAGGCAAAGCCATAGTTCACCTGTGTAAAACCGAAAGCCTCATGGAGCATCGGCTCCCGGACAGCCAGCCACACCACCACCGCCATCAGCAAGAGATTTCCGAAATTCATGATCTGCTGCTTCAGCACATCCTTGTGCAATCCGTGGCCCAGCTCATGGGCAAATACCGCGCAAATCTCATCAGTGGACATGGCATTGACCAGATTATCATACAGTACAATTGTCTTCATTTTACCGAAACCGGTGAAATAGGCATTAAGCTTTGTGGTACGACGAGAGGCATCCATCACCTCAATAGCCTTGACCTGATAACCGTGCTTATTCAGCAACGCCATCAGTTTGTCCCGTAGTTCCCCCTCTTCCAGAGGGACAAACTTGTTGCCGATCCGGCTGAAAATGGGATACAGAAAGGAGATCAGCAAGGTAATGCAGAACACCACACCTGCAAACAACAGGATCATCCAATCACCCAGACCCCGATGCAATCCGGAAAGGATCCACATCAGGCCCACGCTCAGCAGAAGTTCCAGCAGCAGATTACGAAGCTGGTCGGTCACAAAGGTCTTCATGGTAGAGCGGTTAAAGCCGTACTTTTCTTCGATGATCATGGTGGATACATAGTTCAGCCCTGCATTGACCACCGCTTCCACAACGGCATGGAGCAGCAGCACTGCCAGCAGCTGCATAAACACGCCACTGGGAAACAGCGCGGCCACCGCCGCGTAAACATTGGTGCAAAGCAGCGCCATCATCATAACCCACGAGATGCCAGTGGACACCAGACCCAACCGACCTTTTTCGGCACTGTATTGCTTCCACTTTTCATAGGTTTCGGCATCATAGACATCCGACACATTGGTAGGGGTGGGATTATTTGCTGATCGGTTTTGCACAATGTGCAGCAGCAGTTGGTAGATATGCTGTACGGTTATCAAGGCCAGAATCAGCCATCTCCAGTTCATATGTATTCCTCCTAGAATTTCTTTTGGATCACTGCTGTTCCTTTTTCCAGCAGTTCATCCGTTCTTTCCCCTAATACCTGTCGAAGCAGGGAAAATTCCGTCTCAATTCCGTGGGGTACTGCCCAAGCACCGGCGTCGGTACCCGGTGCAATCAGGCCGCCCATTTGGGCAAAACGGGATACATTTTGGAGGGCGCTTTCCAGAATTCTCTCCACATCCGCTTCCGAAAATCTTCCCGTACCACGAAGGTTTCCAATGGTGCTAAGGGTCGGCACCCACACCGTTCCCGCTTCTGCCATGGCACAAAGGGTTTCTTCCGTCAGATAAGCGCCATGCTCGACAGAGTCTACACCGGCCCGGGCCGCAGCCAGAACATTTTTTTCACCGTTGCCGTGAACGGATACCGCCATACCCTCGTCCTTGGCAATATGGATCAGTTCTTCGATCTCGCCGGATTCCAGACCGTCCTCGGTCAACACGCCAAAGTGATTAAAGTCCATCAGACCGGAGATCATGATTTTGATAAAGTCGGCCCCTTCTTCTTTGTTCTGCCGAACCAATGCGGCAAATTCTTTCATGGTTTCAAATGGTTTGCCGATGATCCCGCCGTAGTGGTCCTTTTTATACAAAGATGCCAATGGTGTACGGTAAGTAATACCGTAGTCCTTTGCCATTTCTCTTGCGGTTTTTCCCACACCCCAGCGGTCACCGCAATCTCTTAAATAAGTAAATCCCGCATCCCGGTAGGTCTCCAAAACCGCCCGGATCCATGGAATATCCACACTCTCACTGTGCCGGGCAAGGGCATTTTTCCAGTACTGCCCGTCCAGCACCATATGGATATGACAATCGACCATATTTTTCTCCTTAAAAGCACAGGGGCAGCAACGCTGCCCCTGATCTTATACACCCAACAGGGCCTTTGCAAACAAGAAATATACCAACAAAGAAAGTGCGTCCACAATGGTGGAAATAAAAGGACTTGCCATAACGGCCGGGTCCAAATGTAGCGCTTTTGCCGCCAAAGGCAGCGCACTGCCCACCAGCTTAGCAATGACCACCGTCACTGCAAGGGTCAGACACACCACCGCATCGACCATCAGGGTAATATCACTGTTGCCCATCATCATCCGGTCCACCAGCAGGATCTTTACAAAGCACACCGCCGCCAGCGCAATGCCGCACAGGATCGCCGTACGCAGTTCCTTCCACAGCACCCGCCACAGATCCTTCAGCTGCAGTTCATCCAAGCTCAGCGCACGGATAATGGTCACAGAAGACTGGGAGCCGGAGTTCCCGCCGGTACCCATGAGCATAGGGATGAAAGCGGTCAATGCTACCTGGGCAGCCAGGGCACCCTCAAAAGCTGTAATGATCAGACCTGTAAAGGTAGCAGACACCATCAAGATCATCAGCCACGGCACACGGTTTTTAAACAGTTCAAAAGAGGAGCTTCTGAGATAGGTCTTTTCCGAGGGCGTAATGGCGTTCATCAGTTCCATATCCTCGGTGGCCTCTTCTTCCATGACGTCCATTGCGTCATCGAAGGTCACGATACCGACCATCCGGTTTTCACCGTCAACAACAGGTAGCGCCAGGAAGTTATACTTACTGAGCATTCTCGCTGCTTCTTCCTTATCCGTCTGGGTCGTCACCGAGATCAGATTGGTAAACATCAGCTCTGAGATCAGCATTTCATCATCCGGTGCCAACAACAGATCTTTCACCGTTACCATACCGATGAGGGTTCTGTTCTTCGTCACATAGCAGGTGTAGATGGTCTCTTTATCCACACCCTGGCGACGGATCCGGAGGATCGCTTCCTCTACGGTCATTTCCGGACGCAGAGATACATACTCCGTGGTCATAATAGAACCTGCGGTGTTTTCCTCATAGCGCAGAAGCTGGTTGATGGCATTGCGCATTTCCGGATCTGCCTGACGCAAAATACGCTTGACCACATTGGCCGGCATTTCCTCTACCAGGTCTGCCGCGTCGTCGGCGTACAGTTCGTCTACGATTTCTTTCAGCTCATTATCCGAAAAACCCCGGATCAACAATTCCTGGGCATCGGTTTCCATTTCTACAAAGGTTTCTGCTGCCAACTCCTTGGGAAGCAGGCGAAACAGAAGGGGTATTTGCTTATCTTCCAGATTGCTGAAAAGACCCGCAATGTCATTGGGATTCATGGTTACCAGAATATCCCGCAAGGTTGCGTACTTCTTATCTGTCAGCATCTGGACAAGCGCTTTTTCCATAATTTCAAAACGCTCTGCCACTGTGTTTCCTCCTTACAAATAAAATGTGTTTGTAAGGCAGCTACACCCAATTAATAAAGACGGACCCACCATGGGGTAAGCCGTCTACTTCGGCCGGGTATACTGCCGCCTGAGCCTGTATCCATGGTGTCCCTCCTTTTATCACACAGATACATCTATTTTATTCCTCAAAACGCAGATTGTCAACCTTGACGCAAAGGAATTCTCCTTATAAAATATAAGAAATCATCGTTTTAGGAGAATTGCCATGGGAATTCGAATTGCAACCGCAAATGATCTGCCGGAGATCCTTTCCATTTATTCACCATATGTTGAAAATACCACCGTCAGCTTTGAGTATGAATCACCCACCAAAGCAGAATTCCGTACCCGTTTTGATGAGATCACCAAGCAGTTTCCATGGTTGGTCTGGGAGGAAAACGGTATCATTGCCGGCTATACCTACGCCTGCGCACCTTTTTCCCGAGCTGCTTATCACTGGTGTGCGGAGCCATCCATTTATCTTCGACCGGAATTTCACGGCAAAGGTATCGGTCGAAAGTTGTACACGGCTCTGGAAACCTGTTTGCGTATGCAAGGCTACCACGTCAGCTATAGTATTATCACCTCGGAAAACACTGCCTCTCTGGCTTTCCACAAATCCATGGGGTACACGCTTTTGGCCGAGTTTCCCCAGTGTGCCTATAAGCACAACAAGTGTCTAGGTATCGTTTGGATGGAAAAAAGGCTCTGTTCCGCCGAAATGCCTAGTAATATGCCGGTAAGTTTTTCCAGTTTTGTGGAAAACAGCAAAAACTTTACAGAGATTTTAGACAAATTGTCCCTTTCTTAATCGGCAAAAATATGGTATGTTATGTGTAGATAAATATGTTCGGAAGTAACCGCTTCCGGCGTCTAATTTACCTGCAAGCAATTATTTCAACATAAGGAGCTGTGACCATGTATTTTCAGAAAAAACGCTGCATCGCAATGCTTCTGGCCGGTGGCCAAGGCAGCCGGCTGAAGGTTCTGACGGAGAAAACCGCCAAGCCTGCCGTTCCCTTTGGCGGTAAGTACCGCATCATTGACTTCCCTCTTTCCAACTGTGTCAATTCCGGCATCGATACTGTCGGTATCCTCACCCAGTATCAGCCGTTGGAGCTGAATGAATATATCGGCAACGGCCAGCCTTGGGGTTTGAATAAGACTCACAGCTGCGCACAAGTCCT
Organism: Faecousia sp.; assembly: GCA_045653485.1. GTDB lineage: Bacteria > Bacillota > Clostridia > Oscillospirales > Oscillospiraceae > Faecousia. Next base: position 19,669 of record JAZOLX010000124.1, read on the forward strand.
GCCTCCCTACGAGCGTCACGACAAGAAAAGCGGCTGGTATAAGGGCACTGCCAACGCCATTTATCAGAACATTGACTTCATTGAGCGCTTTGATCCTGACTATGTAGTGATTCTCTCCGGTGACCATATCTATAAGATGGACTATGCCGCTATGGTGGAATATCACGAGAAGAACAATGCTTCCTGTACCATCGCTGTGCGTACTGTGCCGCTGAAGGAAGCCTCCCGTTTCGGCATTCTGAACACCAATCCCGACAACTCCATTTATGAATTTGAAGAGAAACCCAAGAAGCCCAAGTCCACCAACGCCTCCATGGGTATCTATGTATTCAACTGGAAAGTTCTGCGTGAGGCTCTGATTGCTGACGAAGACGATGAGAAGTCCTCCAACGACTTCGGCAAGAACATTATCCCCAACCTGCTGAACGCAGGCCACAAGATGATGGCATACAACTTCGACGGCTACTGGAAGGATGTCGGTACCATCGACTCTCTGTGGGAAGCCAACATGGAGCTGCTGGGCAAGGAACCCGAATTCAACATTCGCGGCGACGAGCGCAGCAAGATCTACGCCCGTAACGATGCTATGCCCTCTTCCTACATCGACGAGGATGCCAAGACCGTCAACTGCTTCATCGCAGAGGGCAGCGAGATCTATGGTACTGTCCGTCACAGTGTTATTTCCGTAGGCTGCTACATCGGCGAGGATGCGCTGGTAGAAGACAGTGTGGTCATGCCCGGTGTTGTCATTGAATCCGGAGCCATCGTCCGCCACGCCATTCTGGGCGAAAACAGCAAGGTCTGCCGCAACGCAGTTGTAGGCGGTGCCTTTGAAGCAAACGAAGAAAAGCAGATCAGCGTCACTTCCAAGGGCGCTGTCGTGGAAGCCAACACCGTGCTGCTGCCCGGTGACATGCTGTAAGGAGGGAAACCGCTATGAAAGCAATGGGTATTATTTTCGCAAATGACGGCACCATCGGTTCCCTGACCGAAAAGCGCACCATGGCCAGCCTGCCCTTTGGCGGTCGTTACCGTCAGGTAGACTTTGCCCTTTCCAATCTGTCCGCTGCCGGCGTCCGCCATGTTGGCATCATCACCCGCCACAGCTACCAGAGTCTGATGAATCACATCGGCTCCGGTGAAGAGTGGGGTCTGGAGCTGGAAGAGGGCGGTCTGGAATTCTTGACCCCCTATGCCATGAGCCGTACTGACAACTACCGCGGCAAGCTGGAATCCCTGTATTCTGCCATGTCTTTCCTTGAGTACGGTGTTGAAGATGAGTATGTGATCATGATCGATTCCGCTATTCTGAGCAACATCGATCTGGAGGATGTTCTGGGTGCTCACATTGCCAGCGGTAAGGCCATCACCGTCGTTACAAAAGAAGGTATTGCCAACGGCAGCAAACAGTTGGATCTGGCTTTGAAGCTGAATGCCGACGGTTCTATCGCCGATATGGCCGTTGACTATGTGGCTCCCGAGGATTACGTGGCCTCCATGGATATTTTCGTACTGAGCAAAAAGTGGTTGGTCAAGCAGGTCAAGGAGCACATCGCCCATGCCCTGTACCACATGGACCGTGACCTTGTTCTGGGGATGTGGCACAACGACCCCGCTTCCATCAATGTTTACCAATTCAAGGGCCACGCCATGTTCAACGAATCCGTGGAAGAGTACTATCACAACTCTCTGTCTTTGAACTGCAAGGAAATTCGTAATGATCTGTTCCATTACAATCATCCCGTTTACACGAAGGTTCGTGACCGCGTTCCCAGCTATTACGGTGAAGAATGCGAAATTGAGAACTGCATCGTTGCTGACGGCTGCATGCTGGAAGGTGAAGTGGAAAACTCTGTTCTGTTCCGCCAGGTCACTGTCTGCCCCGGTGCTGAAGTAGAAGACTGCATCATTATGAACGACGCTGTCATTGGCGAGGGCGCTGAGTTGAAGCATGTCATTCTGGATAAGGATGTTGTTGTCCGTCCCGGCGCTAAGCTGATCGGCTCTCCCAACGCACCCATTATCATCAGAAGAGGAGAAATCGTATGAGAATCGCCATTCTGGCTTCCGAAGGCGCGCCCTATGCAAAATCCGGCGGTCTGGGCGATGTCATGGAAGCCCTCCCCGCTGCCCTTGCACGGATCCCCGGCAATGAGGTAGTGCTGATTCTGCCCTACTATAAAAAGATTCTGGAAAATGATGCTTATCAAGTAGAGCAGACTCTTGCGTTTGAAACCACTTTAGGTTGGCGCAAGCAGTACACCGGTGTCATGAAGCTGATGAACCGCACCGACGGTGTACAGGTCTACTTCATTGATAACCTGTATTATTTTGGCGGCCGCAGCGGTGCCATTTACGGTGACGGCGACGACTCCGAGCGGTATGCCTACTTCTCTAAAGCTTGTCTGGATACCTTAAACGCAATCGGTTTCACCCCCGATGTGATCCAGTGCAACGACTGGCAGACCGCTTTGGTCCCCACCTTCCTTAACGCACTGTATCGCCCCCTATTCCCCAACACCAAGGTGATGTTCACCATCCACAATGTGGAATATCAGGGTTGGGCCAGCGGTAACTTCTTTGACGATGTTTTGGGTCTTCCCTGGCATTGGCGCGGCACGCTGGATATGAACAATTCTGTGAATATGATGAAGGGTGCCATCGAAAACGCCGATCTAGTAACCACGGTTTCCGAAACCTATGCCCGGGAACTGATGTATCCTTACTATGCCCACGGTCTGGACGGTATTTTGACCAATGCTGCATGGAAGCTCACCGGCATCACCAACGGCATTGATGTGGGTACTTTCAATCCCGAGACCGATCCGGCGCTGCCTGCCCACTACAATGCTGACACCTTTGTCGAAGGCAAGGCCGCTTGTAAGGCTGCATTGCAGGAAGAAGTTGGTCTTCCCGTTAATCCCGATGCGCCGTTGATGGTCATGGTCACCCGTCTGGCAGGACACAAAGGTCTGGATTTGCTGTGCTACATTGCCCGCCGTGTGATGCATGAAGAAAATGCCCAATTGCTGATCCTTGGCACCGGAGAGTCCCAGTACGAAGCTTTCTTCCGGGAACTGGCTGCCGAATTCCCCGACCGGGTGGCTGCCAAGATCACCTTTAATCTGGGTCTGGCTGCCCGGATCTATGCCGGCGGTGACATCTATTTGATGCCCTCCAAGAGTGAGCCCTGTGGTCTGAGCCAGATGAACGCCATGCGTTACGGCACTGTGCCCGTGGTCCATGCTACCGGTGGCTTGAAGGATACTGTCCCCGGTGCAGACGAAAACGGACAGAATGGTCTTGGCTTTACTTTCCAGAGCTATAACGGTGATGACTTCTACGCCGCTTTGAAGCGCTGTCTGGATCTGTATAACAACAACCGGGATGGCTTCCATGCCTTGCAGCACACCGACATGTGTCAGGACTTTAGCTGGAACAAGCCTGCCCAGAAGTATATGGACCTGTTCTACAAGATGATAGAGTAATACAATCGCAAAGCCGGCCCAATACTGGGCCGGCTTTTTACTTTATACAAAAATCATTTATAAGCTGTAGGGGGCTGCCCCATAATGCGCTTAAATACCGTAGAAAAATAATTCTGGCTGGAAAATCCCAAAGCCACAGCGGTTTCCTGAACGGAACTGCCACTGCGGAGCATATTGACCGCTGCTTCAACTTTTAAACGGTTGAAATAGTTGATAACACCCATACCCGCATATCGAGAAAAGGTTTGCTTTAGACAGATTTGACTCATGTTGCAAAGGTTGGCAATCTGTTCTATGGAAAGGCTCTCATGGACATGTTCCTCCAACATCTTTACAATGGCTGCGTAATTCTTTGCTGTCCGGGATTTTTCCTCATGGTGTAGTTGTTTTCTCTGGTCAATCAGGCTCAGAAGAAACAATTCCCACTGCTTCAAAAGAATATAGGCATTGATCTCCGGTTGTTGGAGGCCTACGATACTGATTCCATCTAATTGAAAACATGCAAACATCTGCTGCAGTAATATTTCTGCCCGCTCCAGATCTGTCACCGCAAAACTCCCACCCGTTTCTATGGGTAACCCATCCGCACCAAAGGAAAAAACAATGATGCGGCCCGGATCGCCGGAATACCAAATGCGGTGATATTCCATGGGTGGATGGAGCACCGCCTGTCCCCTGCGCAGCACCCATGCATTCTCTCCTGCTGTGACACCGATCTCTCCTTCGGCAGCAATGACCAGCTCCCAAAAGTTATGGCGTTCGCCTACAAAAAAGTAATCACTGCCAATTTTCTCTGTAAATGCGGTATATAAGGTCTTGATCCGAAATACATCGGTCATATCTGTATAGCCATACATAGCGCCCAATCCTTTTCATACAAATTCAAAGATTTTTCATACAATCTTGTATTTACTTTTGAATTTATCTATATCATAATGGTAACAGCACCCGCATAATTTGTCAATATTTTACTGGAGGTCTTTTTTATGAAAAAGCTTACCGCTGTTATTGTTGGTTATGGCGATCGTGGTTATGCCTACGGCACATACTCTGTAGATCATCCCGACGAGCTGGCGATCGTCGGCGTGGCAGAACCCAATCCCGTCCGCCGGGAAACCGCCCAAAAGCGTCACAATATTCCTGCTGATGGACTGTATGCCAGCTGGGAAGATCTGGCTGCCCAGCCGAAGATGGCAGACTTTGCCATCATTGGCACCCAGGACAACATGCACTATGCCCCTGCTTTGGCGCTGATCGATAAGGGCTACCATCTGCTGCTGGAAAAGCCTATGGCCCCCACTCCCCAAGAATGCAAGGGTATCACTGAGGCTGCTGAAAGAAAAGGTGTCAAAGTCGTCGTCTGCCACGTACTGCGCTTCACCCAGTTCTGGAGAACTATCAAGGGCATCATTGATTCCGGCCGCCTTGGTCGAATCGTAAGCGTTATCGGCATGGAAAATGTGGGTCACACTCATCAGAGCCACAGCTTTGTCCGAGGCCACTGGCGCAACACCGCAGAATCCACCTGCATGATCATGGCAAAATGCTGCCACGATATGGATATCTACCAGTGGATACTGGGCAAAAAGTGCAAGAAGGCGCAGTCCTTCGGCGGTCTAAGCTATTTTACGAAAGAAAATCAGCCAGAGGGTGCGCCTGACCGCTGCATCGAGGGCTGTCCTGTGGCCGATACCTGCCACTACAATGCGGTCAAGCTGTATTACGAGAGCAACAACGTCTGGTTCCGCCGTACCGCTGCCAAAACCAACGAAATGCCCTCCGACGAGCAGGTGTTGGAAGCAATCAAAACCGGCCCCTACGGACGCTGCGTTTTTGCCTGCGACAACGATGTGGTAGATCATCAGATAGTCAATTTGGAATATGAAGATGGCTGCACCCTTTCTTTCACCATGAACGCTTTCAATGGAGGCGGCCGTAATGTTCGCATATTTGGCACAGAGGGCGAGCTGGTCAGCAGCCGCGATGAGAAGACTCTGGAGCTGTACACCTTTGATACCTGCCAGTGGGAAAAAATCGATATCGAGCGGGTAGGTAACGACATTACCTCCGGTCACGGCGGCGGCGACACTGGAATCATGGTCGATATTCTCAGCCTGCTGCGTGGTGAAACCCCCAGTGATTCCATTTGCGAAGTCCGTACCTCCTACGAAAACCACATCACCGGTTTTGCCGCAGAGGAATCCAGACTCACCAACAAGGTCATCTCCATCGAAGAATACGAAAAGAACCTGTAATTATAACAGTATTCGGTAAAACTTGCTGTTCATCGGAAGGAGTCAATATCATGAAAAAACCCTTATTATCCGAAATGACCCTGCGGGAAAAGATCGGCCAGACCATCATTCCCTATCAGTATGACATTAACCGAAAAACGGAAGTGGATGCCTCTATCCTGAGAACGAAAGAGGAGAAGGCTGCTTTCCTGCGGGAACGTCAGCCAGGTACACTTTGGGTTCAACCGGGCGCAGGAAGCCGGGGTTTTGATGTTGCCTGGGAAGCAGCGCATCAGGATGAAAGCGAGGAGTTCCGGGAATGGATCCTCGAAGAGGATGCCTGTCTCAAGATCCATGCCCTTGTGTGTACCGATGCTGAAAACGGAATTAAGTGGGCAATTAAGGATCTGTCTGAAACCCCCACAGAAGCAGCTATCGGCGCAGCAAACTCTCCGGAACTTACTTATGAGTTGGGTAAGGCTGTGGGCAAAGAGTTGCGCTGTGCAGGCATCAACTGGGTATGGGGTCCCGTCATCGATATTGGTGGACGGTTCGGCAGCAACACCCGCTCCTATTGCCAGAATAACCCTGCGCGTATGGTGGAGCAGGCCAATGCCTATATCCGGGGTGTCCAATCTGTGGGTGTAGCAGCTACAGCCAAGCATTTCCCCGGCGGTGACCGCAAAGAATACAGAGATTCCCATTTCTGTTCCACGAAAAATATTTCCACCATGGAAGAATGGTGGGCAGAGCAAGGCAAGATTTTCCAGGATGTCATTGATGACGGTGTCTACTCTGTTATGATCAGCCACAAAGCATTCCCCGCTGCAGATGACACCAAAATCAAGGGCCGTTACATTCCCTCCACATTGTCCTATAATGTCATCACAAAGCTTTTGAAAGAAGAAATGGGTTTCAAGGGTGTTGTTGTTACCGACGGCATTGCCATGGCCGCCCTGTCCTCTTTCTATGAAGAGGAAGAGCTGATCGTTAAACTGATCCAGGCAGGTAATGATATTCTGCTAGGCGTCCGTTCTCTGCGCGCAGTGGATATTCTGGAAGCCGCTGTGCTGGACGGACAAATCTCCGAAGCAAGAATTGACGATGCCTGTCAGCGCATTCTGGACATGAAGGAAAAGATGGGCATGTTCACCGAGGAATACTGGCAGGAACGCTTCAAGGCTGAGGATCTGGTTCCCGAAACCCGGAAGATCTGCAAAGAGATTTCCCAAAAGAGTATCACCTTGGTCCGGGATGAGAACAACCTGCTTCCTCTTGATAAAGAGAAAATCAAAAATGTTACCATCATCTGCTCCACCCATACGGATTCGTTCTTCGGTAACCTTGAGGTTGTAAAAAAGGCCTTTGAGGCCCGGGGTGCCAATGTAAAGATGCAAAGACGCCTGAAAAACAATGAGGAGCTGGCTGAGATCAGCAAGAACAGCGACCTGATTCTCTATGCCGTATATATAGCCGGTCACCAACCCAAGGGTTGGATCACCCTGTTTGGAGAGGAATGTGAAACCTACCTGTACGCATTCTCCACAGGCGCAGCAAAGTCTATGGGTGTTTCTTTTGGATATCCCTACGTCCATTACAACATCATGGAAGGCGCAAATACCTTTGTAAATACATACAGCGCCAGTCCGGAGCAGATGGAATCCTTTGTAGAAGCACTGTATGGCGAGGTTCCCATGTCCGGGGTATCTCCCATAGATATCGATCCGGGTCCGCTGTAAGGAGAAAGCACAAAAAATTCACTGAAATAAAGGAGAATTTTCTGTGAAGAAGCCTGAACTACTGATTTTTGGCATTGACGGAGCAAGTCCTGCTTACATCAAGGAAGCGGTCGCTCAGGGACGTCTGCCCAATTTCAAGCGGCTAATGGAAAACGGCGTTTTTCTGGAAGACTGCATGACTGCATTCCCCAGCATCACGCCCACCTGCTGGTCCGCAATTTGTACGGGCGCACCTGCCTCCGTCAATGGTGCCCTTTGCCACGAAGTCCATAAACCCGGAACACACCCGGAGCAGTTGTATACGCCTTATTCATCTGATCTTATAAGTGCGGAGCGCTTCTGGGAGGCTGCGGCAAAAATCGGAAAAACAGCTCTGCTGGTTGACGTTCCCTGCTCCGGCCCCGCCAAGTGTGACGGTATTCTGCAGGTCAAAGGCGGTGTGTCCATTTCCGCCGACCTGTCCCCGGACAGAGCCTATACATCGGGCATCCCCCAGCAGGTTTTCCGCAACGATGGTGAGATCGTTGTGGTAGATACCCTAAAAGTCTTGGCTGGTGGCGCTTGGAATTCGGTCTTCGGCAAAAACAAATTCGTATGTCTGGATGAAAATACTTTTGTTTTTCATCCCATCTACACATCTTCCAACTACAATCCAAATGAAGTGGAATCCCATGTATGGGTCATCGTTCGGGAATGTGACGGTGTGCGTGTAGGCATTGATGAAGAATCTGCTCATGCTGCACCGCTCCTGCATCAAGGTCAATGGACCAATGTCATCACCCGTCGGCTTATGACGGAAGAAGGAGAAACTGTCCCCTTCCATTTCCGGGCAAGGCTGGATGCATACGATGCAGAATCGAGAATCTTTACGTTATTCGTGACCGGTGCTGAGAATCTGCTCCGTGAGATCACACCTCTCTCTCTGGCCAGAGAGATCGCTGAGTTGAAAGGTACCACCCGCAGCATCGACCATGCCTCCATTTACAATCCCCCCTTCTCTGCCGACAAATTTATCGAAGGTGAACGCTTTTTCGTAGAATGGAACCGGTTGGTTATCCAGCATTGCGTTGATAAATATCAGCCGGATCTCGTGTTTGATTACCATGGCGACATCGATTCTCTCAATCACCGTTACCGCTGCGCTTACGAAGGCTACGAAAATGTGTGGTTTGATTGCCAAGGAGAAAAGCAAATTGCCGAAGAAGTATACCGAAAAGGATATGACCTGATGGATGCGCATCTGGGTTGGCTTTTGGAACATGCTGCAGACGAAAACACCACAATCATGGTCGTATCCGACCATGGTGCCGTCGGTTACAACGAGCGTGTCAGACCTTGGGATGTGATGGCCGCCGAAGGTTTGGTGGTTTACAAGGACGGCGTAGATCCCCTGAAGGCCAACGGAAATGGCGTTGATTGGACAAAAACCAAAGTCTATCCTGTGGGAAGCTGCTATGTCAACGTGAACCTAAAGGGACGTGAGCCAACAGGCATTGTGGATCCTGCCGATTATGACAAAACCGTCGCTGAGATCATCACCGCCCTACAGAAGCACGAGCGGACTAAAGACGGTTCCACCATTGCTTTGGCCTTTGCGGTGGAGAAGCGCTCAGCAGGTTTTGTAGGTGTGGGTGGCGAGAATTGCGGTGATGTGGTCTACGGCATTACCGGCAGCCGTATGGGTGGTTTTATCGGCGGCGTTCACAGCCAACAAATCCCCTCTGCTCGTTCTGAGAAAGGTGATATTCGCTCTCTGTGTCTTTTCAGTGGCCCGGGAATCAAGAAAAACGTATCCCTGCCCCGCCCCGCAGATCTTACCGATCTTGCGCCTACCCTCTGTTATGTGCTAAACTATCCTCAGCCGGAAGATGCCACCGGCGGTATTATCTTCCAGATCTTTCAAAAATAAGGAGACATATCATGAAAAAGCCTGAATTATTTATTCTTGGCGTTGATGGCGGTTGCCCTGGTTATGTCAAAACAGCAATTGCCGAAGGGAGACTTCCCAACTTCAAGCGTTTGATGGACAGAGGTGTCTTTCTGGATGATTGTATGCCCGCTTTCCCCAGTATCACACCCACCTGTTGGTCTGCAATTTCCACAGGCGCGCCTGCTTCTATCAACGGTGCCCTTTGTCACGAAGTCCATAAGACAGGAACCCATCCGGAGGAATTGTGGACGCCATATTCATCCGAGCTTATCCGTGCGGAGCGGTTCTGGGAAGCCGCAGCAAAAGTCGGAAAAACATCCCTAATGATTGAAGTCCCCAGCTCGGGTCCTGCCAAATGTGATGGCGTTCTGCAGGTGAAGGGCGGCGTGTCCATGTCTCCCAGCCTTTCAGATGCCTACAGCTCCGGCGTCCCTAAGCAATTCTTCCGCAATGACGGCAAGTCTATAGTGGTAGATTCGGTCAAAACCTTGGCCGGCGGTGCGTGGAATGCCGTATTCGGCCAAAGCGATTTCCTTTGCCTTGACGAGAACACTTTTGTCTTCCGTCCCGTTTTCACGTCTGATGCCTATAATAAGAACGAAGTGGAATCCCATGTCTGGTTTATCCAGCGTGAGAAGGATGGTGTTCGCATTGGTGTGGACGAGCAATCCGTCAAGGATGCTCCGATTTTGCGTGAGGGACAGTGGTCTGATGTTATCACCCGCCGGCTGATGACCGAAGACGGAGAACGCCTGCCCTTCCAGTTCCGTGCAAGATTAGATGAATACAACGCCGAAACAGGCATTTTCACCGTGTTCGTGACAGGTGCTGAAAATTTCCTCCGGGAGATCACGCCCCTTTCTTTGGCCAGAGAGCTTGCCGAAATTCCGGAAACTCCCAACGGTACTGACTACGCATCCATCTTCACAGATCACTGCCGTACGGATAAATATATCGACGGAGAGCGTTTTCACCACCATTGGCGTGAGCAGGTGATGGCACATTGCATGGAAAAGTACGGGCCGGATATCATTTTCGATTACCACGGCTCCATTGATTCCATCAATCACCGCTTCCGCAGCGCCTATGAGGGCGTAGATATCCAATATGAAGGCGAGCAAGAATGTGCCGCAGATATCTATGAAAAGAGCTACAACCTGTTAGACAACCATCTGGGTTGGATTCTTGACAACGCAATGGATGAGAATACCACCATTCTGGTAGTTTCCGATCACGGTGCTGTAGGCTTTAATGAGTATCTCAAGCCATGGGGCATGATGCACGCAGCAGGCTTTGCCGTTTACAAAGAGGGTATTGTTCCAAACCTGTCCAGAGGAAAGGATATCGATTGGACAAAAACTCGGGCCTATCCTGTGGGAAGCAGCCATATCAAGGTCAATCTGAAAGGCCGTGAGCCAACCGGTATTGTGGATCCCGCTGATTATGAAAAAACCGTCAACGAGATCATTGAAGCTCTTCAGCAGCAAGCACGCGCCAAGGATGGCTCCATCATCGCGCTGGCCTTCGCTGTAGAAAAGGAACAAGCAGGCTTTATCGGTCTTGGTGGCAAGGATTGCGGCGATGTGGTCTTTGGCCTCTGCGGCAGCCGTGTAGGCGGCCAGATCGGCGGCGTTCACAGCCACCAGATCCCCTCTGCCCGCTCAAAGACCGGCGATATCCGCTGTCTGTGCATCTTCAGCGGCCCGGCTATCAAGAAAGGTCTAACCTTGTCCCGGCCTGCGGATTTGACCGATCTGGCGCCTACGCTGTGCTATGCTGTGGACTACCCGCAGCCGAAGGATGCAACAGGCGGTGTGATCTTCCAGATCTTCGAAAACAAGTAACCAAAAAGTCTTGCGGAAATCTCTCCGCAAGACTTTTTTCTTGACCTTTTGGGGAGAATACGGTATTCTATTATTCGTGAAATAAGAGAAAAACAGGAGCAGCCCATGCGCATTTTATTTGATTCCAAAAGCTTGAACCACAAAGATCCCTTTGGTACCCTGACGCCGAATCAGAATTGCACATTGCAGATTCATGTGCCCTCTACAGTGGGTGCAACCTCTGTTCAATGTTTGATCCGGTTGGACAGCAGTGCCGAAGAAATTACCGCTCATATGACCCTAGCAGAGCGCAAAGGCTCTTACGATATTTTCAGTGGCAACTTTTCATTAAAGCACCCCGGTCTGTACTTCTACTATTTTAGAGTCATTACACCGGGGAATGCTTTCCGGCTGTTTAAGATAGGCAACGACACCAACATGGAAGCCGGCGATTGTTGGCAGGTCAGTTGTATTCCCGACGATTTTGTAACTCCCGATTGGGCCAAAGGCGCTACCATTTATCAAGTATTTCCCGACCGCTTTTATAAAGATGGAGAATGTGATCTCACCGGAAAGCTGACACCCTATACCGTCCATAAGAATTGGGACGAAGAAGTGGATTGGCGGCCCACACCGGAGGGCAAGGTTCTAAACAACGACTTCTACGGCGGTAATTTCAAGGGTATCCAGAGCAAACTACCTTACATTGCCTCCATGGGGGCAACGATTTTGTATTTGAATCCCATCAGCAAGAGCTTTTCCAGCCACCGCTACGATACCGGTGACTACAACACACCCGACCCCATGCTGGGCACATCGGAAGACTTTACCTCCCTTTGTAATGCAGCCCATGCACTGGGCATCAAGGTAATTCTGGATGGTGTGTACTCCCATACCGGCTCCGACAGCCTGTACTTCAACCGGGAAGGCCATTTCTCTGGTGTTGGCGCTTACCAATCCAAGGAATCCCCCTATTACTCTTGGTACAATTTCCATCACTACCCCGATTCCTATCAGAGCTGGTGGAACTTCGATACCCTGCCCACCGTCAAAAAGATGGATCCGGCCTTTTTGGAATACATCATCACAGGCGAGGACAGTGTGGTGGCCCATTGGCTAAAACTGGGCGCTGACGGTTTCCGGCTGGACGTAGTGGACGAGCTGCCAGATGCCTTTACCCTGCTGCTGAAACAACGGATACGGCAGATCAAACCGGATGCTTTGCTCATCGGCGAGGTCTGGGAAGACGCTTCCAACAAAATGGCCTACGGCCAGCGCCGCCGGTATTTTGTAGACGGCATGTTGCACTCCGTTATGAATTACCCCTTCCGCACCGCCATTTTGAACTTCCTCCGGGGCGAAGATGACGGCAATCAGATCAAGGAAACCGTCATGACCATTCTGGAAAATTATCCTCCTCAAGTGGTCGCCTGCAACATGAATCTGTTGGGTACCCATGACACGCCCCGGATTCTGACCGCGCTGGTTGATCCCTTTGAAGGTAGCCGGGAAGAGCAGGCCCGTCGATTCCTGTCTGACGAACAGTTGAAGCTCGCCAAGGAGCGGCTTCTGATGGCCTCTTTCCTGCAATATATGCTGCCCGGCTGTCCCAGCCTATACTATGCTGACGAAACCGGCATGGAAGGCCACAAAGATCCCTTTAATCGCCGGCCCTATCCCTGGTATCGAGAAGATCCCCATTTGCTGCGGCACTTCCGCTGCTTGGGTAAGCTTCGTAAGGAACATAAGACACTGCGCATGGGCGATACTCACTTTTTCAGGTTTTGGCACGGCAAGCTCGGCTTCAGCCGCAGCTTGAACGGATGTCACATACGGGTTTATCTGAACCACAGTGATACCGATTGGGAGATCCCCGGCGGACAATTACTCTACGGGCACAGCCTGCGTACCGTTGCACCCGGTTATCTAAATGTGGCTCCCATGGGTTTCTGTGTCACTTTGGAGGAATAAGATGGAAAAGGAAATTTTTCTGTCCGGCTACTGCCGGGCATTGGACCAAAGCCGCATGGTAGAGGTAGAGATTGCGGGTGATAATGTGGATGCAGATTGCGCTTATCCCGATTGCCCCCATGCAGCGAGCTGCCAGATCGCCCAAAAAATCAACGACGCCATATAAGTAAGACCTCGCATCCACACAGGATGCGAGGTCTTCTTAGTTTTCCATCTGTTTGCCCAGAAAACCTGCCACTGTCTGAGCCAGCTTTTGATCGGACTCCTGCATTGGCTGGCTGTTCTCATTCATCAGAAGCATCACACAACCCATCAGATCGCCTTGAGACAAAATGGGGGAAGCCACACCAAGGTAATACTTGTCCGAGCCTTCACTGGCCCGAATTGGCGCGTCACCCGGCTGGAAACGATAGTTACGCCGCTGCTCCATCAGTTTCTCCAACTCCTGAGAGTTAGGTTTGTCCACCAGTTCCCGCTTGGGCGCGCCATGGAGGGCAATGATGGAATCCCGCTCAGATACCGCCGCAATGCAGCCGGTGTTGGCACCGATGGCCTCGCACATCTGGGATGCAAACTCCTGTAAGTCCCCCATGGGAGAATACTTCCGGAAGATCACACCGCCGTCCTTCTCGGTATAAATTTCCAATGGGTCGCCTTCACGGATTTTTAATGTGCGTCTAATCTCTTTGGGAATTACAATACGCCCGAGGTCATCGACACGGCGTACAATACCTGTGGCTTTCATATATATCTATCTCCTTATTTTACAAATTACGCTGTTAGTATCTGTAAACAAGGGAGATTTATACTCACGAAAATACTATGTATCTGTGAAGGTTGCCACTATAGATATATACAAATCTTAACTATACGGAAAGGTAACTATTGTTTTCTACCTATGGTTTTCTTTCGGATAATATGCTATACTTAGTTTAATATTATACGAATTTGAATTTGTGGGAGGATTTTTTGTGGAAAACAAATTTAGAATTGAAACTTCTTCCATGTCGCTGCACATAATGGCAATGATATTTATGTTATGTGACCATCTCTGGGGAACTGTAATCCCGGGAAATGATTGGTTGACATGTATCGGACGTATTTCTTTTCCAATTTTCGCATTCATGATTGTAGAAGGTTATTTTCACACAAAAAATATAAAAAAATATGTATGCAGACTATTGGTATTTGCAGTACTATCTGAAATCCCATTTAATCTGGCTATGGGTAGCAGTGTATTTTACCCTATCCACCAAAATGTGTTATGGAGTTTTTTAATATCTCTTTGGTTAATTCATCTTAACGAGAAAGCAAAAGCAACACATAAAATTTGGATACAAATATGTACCGGGTGTGCGACAGTTATACTTGGATACATCATAGGAATCGTGACAATGGTAGATTTCTACCATGCAGGTATTTTAACTGTCCTGGTGTTTTATTTCTTCAGACAAAGAAAATGGTGGAGTTACATAGGACAATTCTTATGCCTATGGTATATTAACACAGAGATGTTGGGCGGTCTTGCTTACCAGATTCCCTTATGGGGCGAAACATATTTCTTCGTTCGCCAAGGACTTGCAATGTTGGCACTGATCCCGATTTGGCTGTATCGCGGCAAGCAAGGATATCATAACAAAATAACGCAATATGCCTATTATGCATTCTATCCGCTTCATTTGTTGATATTAGGCATCATTAAGTTTCTGTGACAGGGATATTGGAAGAGGCTCTCTCCCAAATGATGGGGAGCCTCTTCCTGTTATTTAAGCATACATATATGTACAGACGGCGATTATCTTTTGTAGTGGTATCCCCGCCCCCGGCAGGCATTGCGATAGTAAGACAATAATTTTGCAAATTAGGCTGTTCGTATCTGTAAACGAGGAACGAAATCTCATCTACATGTACGGGCAAATATTGTTTTTTCCGGATCGTATGCTATAATAAATATGTTGTTTTGCCTCTCAATCAACAAAGCGCAATGCGAATCACCGAGGTCTTCTATGCTTCACAGGGAAAGATGGTATTTCATCGGTATTTCAACAATTTGGGATGTGTTGAATAACCAATCAATACCCACACTATAAAACAATAAGGAGATACCAACATGAACGAATACGAAGTTTTTATTGAAGATATCAATTCCTGCGGTGGCGAACAGTATGCAAAGAAAGAGCTGATTGAGGTCGAAGCAGACAGCCCCGAAGCATATGTCAAAGAAAATGGCAGATTCCCCATTATCGATATTTCCAAAAACGCAAATGGCGATACCATTATTACAAGGTGATGGTAACGGAAATTTCCTGAAGTATACTTTTTCAGAATAATTGCATCTAACAGAACGCTCCCGTGTATCAACTCGATCCTCATCCCGCCTTTTCTCGTGATGGCAAGAATACTATTTCAATGACAACTGTAAGAGTTGGTGGGGTCGATATAGCCATCACCCCGGTAGAGCCGCTCTTAGAACTTTGTATAGAGAAAGGCAAAAATGCACGAAATAGTCAAAGTCTCCGGCTAAGTACATCTGCCAATGAAAAGGAGCTTCTTGAATCATTCACATATCTAAGGTGGTTGTAATGAATATTGTTAAAGAATCCAAGGTCACCCATGGTTTTCCCTATATCGCATACATCCCCGATAACATCAGCAGCCACCCTGCTCTGCTGCTCCAGCTTCACGGTGCAGGGGAACGGGGAAACGGTGGTGACGAGATCGGTAAAGTTCTTATCCATGGCTTCTCAAAAATCGTAAACGACGAGAATTTGAAAGACTGTATATTAATCATGCCCCAGTGTCCCGTCGATACCTTCTGGGTTGCCAGAATTGAAAGCATCAAAAAATTTATCGATGAGATGATATTAAAATACACTGCCGATACGAGCAGAATCTATCTTTGCGGTTTAAGCATGGGCGGTTTTGGAACATGGTACACCGCAATGGCATATCCATCCGTATTTGCAGCCATCGCACCTTGCTGTGGTGGCGGTATGGCATGGAATGCAGCCTCCCTTAAAATGCCTGTATGGGCTTTTCACGGATTGGAGGATACTGTCGTTTCGCCAAATCAAACGATTGAAATGATTGAAAAATTAAAAGAAAGCAATCCGAACCTTAAATATAATTTGTATGAAGGTGTCGGTCATGATTCATGGAATAAAGCATTTTCAGAGGAAACACTGACCTGGTTACTGTCACACAAAAAAGCGACGTGATTGACTCTCCTTTTTCGCAAATTTGCGACTATCCGAGTCTTTGTATCTTTTGCAATTTACATTGTTGGAACATCTGTATAGAATGGGAGTCATACCAATAATACAAATATTCTTATTGTTTTTGTTGACAGCAAAAAATAACACGCTATAGTGAGATTATCCCGGAAGAATAAATAAAGGAGTATTTTGATATGAGAATAGTTTTTCAGGGCGATTCCATTACAGACTCCGGCAGAGTCTATACAAATGATGCGATTGCAGGCCACGGCTATCCGCTGCTTGTAAAGGGAGAACTGGGCTTTGCTGCACCGGGAAAGTTTGAATTCTTAAACAGGGGCATCAGCGGCAACCGCATTGTTGACCTCTATGCCCGCATGAAACACGATATCGTCAATTTGAAACCCGATGTTCTGAGCATTCTGATTGGCGTGAACGATGTCTGGCACGAGTTCGGTGTGAGTCCCAACGGCGTGGCAGCGGACAAGTATTTCAAGATATACGATATGCTGATTGAAGAGCTGAAGGCTGCACTTCCCGATCTCAAAATCATGATTCTTGAGCCGTTTATCTTAGAGGCCGCAATCGTTCCGGAGGCATGGGCAACCATGGAAAGCCGCGAGCAGGTCCGAAGCGAAGTCCAGCAGCGGGCCCAAATGGCAAAGAAGATCGCCGAAAAGCACGATTTGGTATTCGTTCCCCTGCAGGAAGGCTTTGATGATCTTTGCCTGCAGGCACCCGCCAAATACTGGCTCGGAGATGGTGTTCATCCTACAACCATGGGCCACGAATACATCAAGAATCAATGGATGAAGGCATTCCAGACCCTTGGCATATAACCTATTCCATATATAAAGCTACGGCTGAGTCCCCAAAAGGGACTCAGCCGTTAATTTCATCTGTACTTATGTAAAATAATGCACAGGGATTTTATATACTGCCTTTTTTACCTTCATGGGTTGCCGTGCAATGCATACGCCGGGCATATGTCCATCTTCCGGAAGCAGCAGTACGCAGGTGTTCTGATCCACCTTTACCGCTTCCTCTCTGTCTCCGCTGCACGCAAGATAATCGGACTCCTCACGGTAATCACCCACATGCATTTTTTCTATGTTGGCAACCAGTATCTGTTCCTCACCGGCCAGTATCACCTGCAGATCCGCATATTTCTTGTGCGCTTCCCAACCGCAGTCTTCCAATTGGTGGGTGGTATATTCCGAAACATTCACATAGATATCGCTGTTTTCCATAAAATGCTTTCCAAGCGCAATCTCCGCGCCGCCATTTGCCTTGAGAAAATCGATGCATTTTTGGATCACTTGATCCTTGATTTCTTTGTTCAAATCCACGACTACCATAAAGAATTCCTCCTGATAGGTTTTCTGTTTTTTCGGCATGTTTATTATATATGCCTTTGCAGAAAAATGCAAGATTGGGGAATCACCGGTTGCGGATTCTTTGCAGTACACTGGGATACCGCTCAATATCTGTATGTGGAATAAACTTAGCCGCCTGCATCCGTACAAGAAAATCCGGAATAGAAGCAAACTGCACACAGTACATCTTCTCAGCCAGTGCCCTAGCCTCCTCTAACCGGTTGCGGTCCAGCAGTAAAACCCGCGCTCCCTCCAAAGAGGTATTGGCGATACTGCTATATTTCTGTCTGGGTAGATCCGGAAAGATTCCAACCGTAATTGCCGACTCCAGATTGGAATGGGCCGAAAATGCACCGGATAAATAGCAGTGACCGATATCGTCTTCCTTGATTCCGGCAGACTCCAAAAGACATTCGATCATTGTATAAGCAGCCGCCTTGGTATCCAAATACTGGTGAATATCCGTTTGTGAAAAGTATAGTGGCTGCCCGGTAGCCGATTCCGCTTCCGTCGCATAAACCGCCCCATACTGACCTTCCGCCTCCAGATATCGGATGCGGTCTGAAGCGGAGGGTTCCAATTCTCTCGCAATATTGATCCAACCATTCACCCGCATCTGTGCAAGGAAATCAATAATACCGCTGCCGCAGGTTCCAACAGATTTTTCTCCGCCAATGGTTGTAAAAGAAAGCTTATCCCGGTCAATGGTTACGGTATCAATTGCCCCGGGTGCTGCCCGCATGCCAAACTTGCTGATATATCCCTCCAATGCCGGACCGGCAGCACCGGCACCTGCCAAGACCCAATCCTTGCAGCCGACAACCAGTTCGCCGTTGGTGCCGATATCAAAGAACAGGCCGATCTCGTCCCTCTTGTGGATATCCAGCTTCAGCAGGCCGCTGACGATATCGCCACCGATGTAGTTGGAAGCCGCGGGAACAATATAGACAAGTCCATCAAAATCCATACCCAGCTCATTACCCCAGAAAAATCCCGGGTCCGATACCACCGGTGCATAGGGTGCGGCAAATACCGTCCATGCATTCAATTTCAACAGGAAGTGAATCATGGTGGTATTGCCGGATACGATCATAATGGGGCATCTGCGTGGATCAATTCCGGTGGACTCCATCAGCTGCTCCATGAGCTTCCGGAAAGTTTCTACCGTTGCCTCCTGCAAAGCATCCATGTGACGCGCATCTTCCAATGACCAAGTGATCCTACTCAGAATGTCCGTTCCGTAGGCCACCTGACCGTTCACCAGTTTTTCCTCACCTATGACCGCTCCGGAGTTCATATCCACCAGCTGCATCACAATGGTCGTAGAGCCATAATCCACTGCCAATCCATAGTGCTGCTGCCGCCGGTCTCCGGGTTCTACATCCGTTAAGATCCAATCTGCTTCTCTGTGAACCAGTGTCACTGTAATATCAAAATCAGCATTTCGGCACAGGGGGTAAAGCTTGCGCAGCACTGGTAGCGGAACCGTTACATTTTCATATCCCAGAACACCCAGAGCCAGTTGGATCCGCTTTTGATCGCTGATCGTATTATCCTCCGTAGGCATCTTGAGGCTTAGATATTCTTTTGCGCTAAAGCCATTCATATGATCACACCCTCTCATTTCTAACAGCAGTATACTACATGCCACAGATATCTGCTGTGAGAAAGTCACACAAATGCACCTCGTGCTCTGTTCTTTGATGGCTTCATGTTGTATAAAAAGTTACTGCCGGAGCAAGTGCTCCGGCAGTGATTTTCCGTATCTACCTTTGGTAAAAAGGTGTTTTTCCCATCACAGGAAATCCTTATTCATATCCATCCTTGGCGCCCTTCTGCCGAATCATACTGTTGATCGCTACAACCTCAGGATGATTTTCCAGATATGTTAAGATATCATCCTTCGTAAATGTATTCCCCGGCGTATACAGCGCTTCATAAATTTTGGTGATTGCTTCGTAGTCCTGCGGTGTATCCAGGGTAAAACGGAATTTGGAGTAATCCTTTCCCAATCCCATACGTCCAACAGAGGATTGCTTCCAATACATATAGGGTGTCACATGTTCATGCTCATATCCCTCAGTAGAATTCTCAGCAGCTTCTTTCATCAATTCAGCCGTAAAGACTTCACAATCCAAGCCATCCGGCACAGTGGTTTCACTTCCTACATAGCGATAGCCATTGTCGATCAAATAGCAGATGGACTTATCCAAAAATCCGGCATCCACCAGCGGGGAATCGGATGTAACACGCACATAAATATCTGCCGGATGCTCCTGGGCAGCTCCCCAAAACCGGGACAACACATCGCTGTCACTGCCGCGAAACCAGGGAAGATTCCACTGCTCGCATTTTTCAATAATGATATCATCACAGGGCTTTACAGACGTAGCAATCACGATTTCATCCAGCATTTTACTCTGACGCATGCGCTCAATCATTCGATACAATGCCGGTTCACCACACAGGTCTTTCAAAACTTTCCCGGGTAACCGAGTAGAGCTCATGTGAACCTGAATGATCGCTACAACCCTTTTCTTCTCCATAAATTACTATCTCCAATCTAATATCAGTTAATTATTTACTCCGTCACATTGGCAACTAATTTCTCGTGGCACTCACTTACCCCTTCACCGCACCCGCAGTGATGCCGGACACAAAGAATTTCCGGCAAATTAAGAAGACGATCAGTATCGGAACCGTCGCAATAGCAGAACTCGCAAACTGATATGCGTACATGGTAGAACGCTCGGCCATCAAGTTCTGAATAAACAGTGGCAGTGTACTGTTTGCCTTTCCTGTCAGCATTACCAATTGCCACATAAAGTCATTCCACACTTGTACGAACATAAAAATACCCAATGCAGCAACAGAGCTGGAAGACAACGGTAAGCCAATCTGCCAATACTGCCGGAAATCACTACAACCGTCAATTTCCGCAGCCTCGAAAATTTCTCTTGGCAGAGTAGACATGCTCTGCTTCATTAGAAACACACCAAACGGTGCAGCAGCACTGGATAGCACCACTGCAAATTGGGTTCCATACATCCCCATTTTGGTCAGCATAATAAATGCTGGTACCATCAAAATCTGTTTTGGGATCATCATCGTGCACAGCAACAGGAAAAAGCAGATCCGCTTGCCCGGAAAGTCCTTTCGTGCAAAGGCATATCCCGCCAATGTATCCAGAAAGAGTACCAACAGGGTAGTAAACAGGGAAATAATCAAGCTGTTACGAAAGCTTTTCAGAATTCCGCGCTTGAGCACATACTCATAATTTTTCAGTGACAAATTGTTGGGAGAAAAATCCGGTGGCAGGCTCGACAGGTCTACATTGCTTTTAAACGATCCATAGATCATCAAAACTACCGGAATCAGAGAAAGCACGATTGTAAGCAGCAGTATGCATTTGCTAATAATTCTTCTCTTTTTCATAAAATTCCTCAATACGTAATGTCTGTCTTGGATGTTTTAAACTGAAACAATGCAATCACACCGATGATTACAAACAATACAACGCCCATTGCTGCAGCGCGGCCAAATTTCGTATATTCAAAGGCTGTTTTATACAACAACAGGAGAATTGTCGTGGTGGAATACTGCGGGCCACCGGATGTCAAGAGCATGGGGACCTCAAACACCTGCATCATGGCAATCGTTGACGTAACCAAAATATACAGGGTTGTCGGTGCAACCATTGGTAGCGTCACATGACGGAACTGTTTCCATCCCGAAGCGCCATCCAAACAGGCAGCTTCATAATACACCTTCGGGATTGCGTCAATAGCTGCAGTATACAACACCACCGGTTGTCCCAGAGAAAATGTCAACGTCATCAAGCAAACCAGCGACATTGCATTATTGCTTTGTCCAAACCAATCAATTGCAGTGATGCCCAATGCAGAACAAATAGTTGCACTTATACCACTGGCAGGGCCAAAAACCCATCGCCAAATTGCTACAATCGCCGCAGAAGACGAAACTGCCGGAATATAAATTGCAACTTTAGCAATTCCTTGCCAAGATTCACTGAGTTTTACGATCAAATTCGATAAAAACAATGAAATGATAATCGTTAGGCCTACAACCACCAATGCAATCGTTACCGTGTTTCCTATGGATTGCACAAAAACAGCATCAGTAAAGATATATTCATAGTTTTCGAATCCGACAAACTTCATATTTGCGAAGTCATATTCAAAAAATGAATAGAACACGCCCATAAAAAACGGGATCAACATAAAAATTAAAAAGAAAACAAACCAGGGCAGAAGGAATGCATAAGAAGACATATTTTTCCCTATTCTTTTGTTCATAGCATCCTCCCTAGATTTCAAAATACTGGGCAGGAGAAGACACCCTCTCCTGCCCCGATTATACATGATTTACGAATTTTTTCAATAACTTTGTTTGCGTTGGCTGCAAAACTGTTCAAAGCTTCCTGACCGGATTTAGCCCCGGTATATACAGCCTGAATTTCGGGATAGAAGGTAGAGCGAACCTCTGCCCAGAAGCCGAGCTGGCTACCCCAGTTCAGCGCATAGTACTTGCCAAAGCTGCTCATACGAGCCGCCTCAGCGGAAACGGTCTCCTTGTCGGTGTAGAGTTCGATACCCTCACGGCAAGCCAACTGACCAGCCTGCTCAATATAGGAACCTTCAAACTCAGAACCCATAAAGAAATCGATGAAAGCCTTTGCTGCAGCAATCTTGTTTTCGTCGCCGTTGTTAAATACGCAGAAACCGGTTGCACCGTAACCCAGATAAGTCTTGGGTTTGCCATCCAAAGTGGGGAACAGGTAGTACTGAGCCTCCATGGGAACAGCGATCTCGCCGTTCTGCTTACGCTCGTAGGCCTGGTTGATAGTCCACAGGTCAGCATACTGGCAGACAAAAGTCTTGCCGCTCAAGAACAGTTCGATGCACTCGTCATCGATCAGAGTGGTAGCACCGGGCATTGCGATACCTTCGGTTACCAACTTTGCCATGTTGTCCAAAACCTTACCGGCATCAGCAGTATTCAGCGCAACGCCGCTAAGATCCTCGTTCAGAACGGTAGCACCGGAACCCATCAGCCAACCCATAGTGTTGGAGTCACTGGATTGAGAACCGGCAAACATAGCGATGGAGTAGATGCCGTCAGCCTTACCCGCCTCGGTGGCAGCCTTGCAGAACGCATAGAACTGGTCCCAAGTCCAGCTCACATGATCTTCGGGCAACATATCGGACAGGCCATACTCTTCTACCAGAGCCACATTGATTGCCATTGCGGTACCGCCAGAGGTAAATACAGGAGCCAGGTACTGCTGGCCGTCGATAACAACCGCATTAGTCCAAGAGTCGCTCATGCCTTCTGCATTTGCACCGATCACATCAGTCAAGGGAACCAGAACGCCCTTAGCAGCGTAAGAGCTCAAACGCATGTCTGCATCCAGCAGAATGTCGGGAGTAGTCTTGGAGCCGATGGCCATATTTACCTTCTCAGGGCCGCCTTCCCAAGGGATGGTGGTAGTTGTCAGCTTGATATTGGGGTACTGCTTATTGAATTCAGCCATGACCTCTTCATCAAAGAAGCTGTCCTGGGTGTCAAAACGGGGATAGCACCACAAGGTCAGTTCTGCAGAAATATCCTTACCCTCTCCACCGGTTTGGGGTTTATTATTTGTACAACCGGTAATACTGCCAACCACCATAATAGCAGCCAGAAGCAGCGCTAAAATTTTCTTGGTCATAAATATTCTCCTTGTTATTATTCGATTTGTTTCGCAAACGGACCTCTTTGAGGAACACGTTTTATTATACAAGGCCATTGCAACAAAAGAAATAATAACATTTCTTTATTCATTGCATTATTTCATGTTTCGATACTCGCTGGGCGATTTTCCTGTCTGTTTACGGAACACATTGATAAAATAACTGGCCGAGCGGAAGCCGCATTCCTCAGCGACCACATTGATCTTATAATTGGTCTTCTCAAGCAACTCCTTTGCCTGAGCAATGCGACGATCCGTAATATATTCCTGAAAACCCACGCCCATTTTCCGAATAAAGAAAGCGCTGAAATATGAAGGTGTAATTCCCAAGTAACCGCTTATCATAGTGAGGCTCAAATCTGGATCCTCAATGTGTTTCTCAATGTGCTTTTTTGCCAATGTCAATATATTTGTCTCTGTTTTGCTACCCAGTTCAGAAATGTCCCTGTAGAGGATAGCTGCAACATTTTGAAACCACAACAGAATTTCTGGCGTATCATGGATTTCAAACACTCGGTTATATGGATCCTGATAGTTCAGTGTCGCCTCAACGTCCACGCCGGCATCTGCTGCAATATGCATGATTTCAAACAGTATCTCCAGAATCGTTCGGCGGATACTGGTAGGATAAGGCATACCCTCACGGGCAGGAGACTCCTTACGGATATTCTCCGCCAGCACCACCATGTTATTCATCATTTGGTCCAGTCGCCCACTTTTAAACAGTTCGATAACTTGTCTTTTCTCAGCTTCCAGCTTTCGGGTTGTACTGCTTCGATTGACATAGATATCATCGATATAGAATACGCCCCCGGCTGTTTCATTGCTGTTTAAAGCCTCATGGGCCTCTGCGCGGGAATAGTTCAGCTTATTGATTTCACCATAACTTCTGCCCACACCGATCCTGACTGGCCTTCCAAAGCCCTTTTCAATGCTTCTGTACAATTTTTCCACTAAAGCCGTTCTGTTATTCTCTGTTTCAGAAACCACCATTACTGTACGGAATTGATTCCCAATATAGCAAGCTGCCTCTGGGCAGATTTGCCTTTGCGCATGCTGACAAACATCCCAAAGCTCCACCGGCAAATTGGCATGCGCCGCCAAATCTTCCTCATTACAAAGCCACACCACAAGGCAAAAGCACTTGTATGCAAACAGGGAAGGCGCCAGATTGTTTGCCATCTGATAGATTTCATTCGCATCCAGACCGGATGTGCCTTCTGCCACCTGGCGGATAAACCATTCGGCTCTCTCCCGCTTCATTGCCAACCATCTTCACCCTTTCCGTCTTTCAGCGCTCCGTTACAGAATCAGAAAATGCTCTTGCGCTTGAGAATTCTGAGAAGTTCGAAAATGCCGAGAACTGCGCCAATGCTCCAACGGAGCCACCACACACCGGCAGCTACAGTGGTCCATACCGCAACTGCTATGACCGGAAGCGCATAAACTCCCAACAGCCGCAGGCGGAAAGGAAAATCCACACCCCTTTTAATGCTCATCGCATAAAAATAGTGGATAAAAAACTGCACCCCGTGAGCCAGCATCGTAGCCAGCGCAGCACCCAAAACGTCCAACTTATGAATAAATACTAGATTCAATATAATGTTACACACACCTGCGATCAGTGTGCATACTGCGGTCATCTTCGTTTTTCTGTTATAGAATTCGTAATTGGCAGGAAAACTATACAAAAACACAAAATAGTATCCCAATACCAGCAGCGGGATCATGCTGATGCCAGGCCAATAATCTTTTGACGCAAACAGACGGTAAACTTCCGGCGTCAGAAGCATAAATCCCATAGTCAAAACGCTGTACAGTTCCAGATAGTTCTTGCCATGAGCCTTGATCTTATCGATCTCATTGCGGCCGGAGAAATCATAAAAGAACGGAACCCAGCTATTATTCAGTGCAGTCCAAATAATGCTCATTACAGCTGCAAAGGCCGCAGCCAGACTGTAGATACCCACAGTGGTGTTGCTGCACATCTGTTGCAGCATCACACGGTCACTTTGTCCCAGAGCTATACCCGCCAAACTGTGCACGATCAGCGGCAGAGACAGAGGAATACAGAACTTCCAATATTTTAAATTGACGAAAGTTTTTCCGGAGTAAAAGAAAAAGATAGTAATACCAATACCAAAGCAGCCATATACCGAGGACAAGCCCAAAATACGTCCCCAGTAATTGCTCTGTTTTGGCATACACAGGATCAAAACTATGGACAATGCAATGGACAAAACAGACACTGCCAAAGACAGCAACAAGTTCTTATCTGCCTTAAACTCAAATGTAAGCTTGTAGTTCAAAAGTGTTACACAGAACGAACCATAGGCATGTACTACGATCAGAACTACGATCAGCGGATCCAGCCGCAGCATTTGTGACAATGGATTCAGACAAACCAAAATCAACACCGTTCCAGCAAGGAAAGATGTCAATGCCAAAAAGACGATGCTGGATTGATAACTGATCTGCTTTTCTTCCGGATACTCTGTTCTTGCCAGATTCAAGGTAGCCTCGGCTTGGAGTCCCAGTACAGTAGCCACCACTGGCACCCAAGTATTATAAATTGACACGATTCCGTAGTTACTTGTTCCCAGCATTCTGGAAATTATAGGTGCTGTCAGCATAGCAATTCCCTGCAACATAACTGTGCTGAGTATATTAATCAGCGTTATTCGATTTAGTGATTTTTTCGGTGCCATTGGCTGACCTCATCTTTGATATGTTTTTTATGCGTGAATCTTAGGATATGCGTCAATGTAAGACGGCAGGCAGGCATTTTCCACCTTCACGCCATTGGCCTTGGCAAATTTCGCGATGGTTGCATGTTGCTTCAAAGTAGTGGTATACCACTCGAAATACTTATACAGTTCGCCCTTACCGATCTGGCCTGCCTGGGTCACATTAATCCGCTCTGTACCGTAGAAATGCACATACTCCCGGTAAACATCGCAGTCCTCGCCAACCACCAGCTCCCGGTGCCAGTCGTTTTCCACGCCGGTGAGGATCACACGGTCAGCCTGGCTCATAACAAAGTAGTAAACCGCACCTACGATCACATTCTGAAATCCGCAGGATGCCATATTGCGGGAATAAAGCTTGTTCTTGATCGAATTGAATTCGCAGTCCAGAACATTATGGGTCACATACCGGTACTTGATATAGGGGTTTTTCAGAACAGAAATATGCTCATCCCGGTAACAGATCAAATTGAGTTCCCAATCGACCCGTTCCATAATACTGACAAAACGTTTATCATCCTCTGTTTTCGGAAAATCTGCAGATGCGTAATCAGGATCTACACAGCAATAAAACGTTGGTTTAATCGCAAAGAACAGTTCTTCGTCCAGTGCGAAATGGTTGACGCAGCAGATATCATACCCCTGGTCAATGTATTTCCGGTAAGGAAAATCCTTGGCACTGGGACCGTTGCCAAAAACCACCACTTTTTTTCCTTGATTGCCGCCCGGTTCTGTCTTGGAGCTTTTGCGGTAGCGCAGAAGCCACAGCAGAAGCTTTATTAACTCCAGCACAAAAACCTTGCATGCATGAATCACTTTATTCATTAGGATGCACTTCCTCATAAAATTTTTCTAAAAATTTTTCGATATTAGCAAAGCTCTCCGCGTTTTCCTTAATCCATTGCAGATCCTTATCCCACCAACGCAACTTCAGCAGTTTTTCAATCTGTTCGTCTGCAAAACGCTGGCCAATCTTTTTCGCCGGAACACCCGCCACAATATGGTACGGCGGCACATCCTTGGTCACCACCGCGCCGGCAGCCACCACCGCACCGTCACCAATGGTAACACCGGCAATGATCGTAGCACCATAGCCGATCCAGACATCATTGCCGATCACAACACTGTGCTTTCCTTCTGGGTCTGCATAGCGGTATTCATCAAAAATCGTTTCTAGAACATAACTTTGGGTAATGCCATGGTGCTTTGTGTAGAAAGCCGGATGTGCAGATACGATCTCTTTTGTAGGATGAAAGCCGTTGATCACATTGACTCCGCCGGCAATACAGCAAAATCTTCCTACTTTACCATAAAATACAGATCTTTCACCGATGTAAGTTCCATAGCCCATAGTTCCGTAAAAATCGCTTTCATAGCCCAAAGAATTTTCGCCCTCGAACTCAGAGCCGTAGCCGATGTTGCAGCGTTCTCTCAGGGAAAGTTTCTTGCCGTATTTTGCTTTATAGATCCAGGATTTGATAAACCTGCGTAAACTTCTCATTCTCCTATGCCTTTCTTACTGTTCCGTGTTTTCTGCTTGATACCAGCCACGTTTTTTAGAAAAATACACGCCAGGCAACAGTTTTTTTATAGAAACACGCATGCGCATCCTGATTTTTTGCAGCTCTGCTTTTATACCGTCTGCCTGTCGGTAAAATCCCGCCTGTTTGCGGATCTCATTGGATTCCTGGATAGTTCTGTTTGCGCTCATAATACTGGCTCCAGCATAGTCGTAAAGGGCAACCCTTCGCTCCACATGATAAAAACGGATGCCATCCTGATACATACGAACAAACTGATCATAGTCCGCAGCTAATTTCCACTGAGTATCGAAGCGGTAGCGAGCCAAAATATCTGTGCGCACAAAAACACTTTGGTGGCAAAAAGGAATATGCTGCCGTATCGCGGCAATGGATGCTGCAGGGCAAACGCGTCTGTATTCCTTTTTCTGATATCGTTCCCGAAGAGTAGCGTCACCATAGATCACTTGCTGAGAATAGGTTTTATCCTGAAAAATGTCCTCTAAAACATAGGCATCTATAAAAGAATCCCCCGCATTCAGCATCAACGTCCACTCGCCATTTGCCTTATCGATACCCTTGTTCATGGCATCATAAATACCATTATCAGGTCCGCTATAGACCCGGTAGGCAACACCCTTTACTTCAAAGGCTTCCCGGTAGGATTCAACGATCTCTACCGTAGTATCCTTGGACGCGCCGTCGATAAATACATATTCATAATCCGTATAGCTCTGAGCCAAGACAGATTGAATTGTCTTCTCGATTTCCGCAGCAGCATTATAGCTGATCGTTACGATACTGACTGTTGTCTTCATCCTGCACTTCCTCATCTTCGCATTTTCCGTATTTTTCGTCGTCTTCGTACTCGTATATATCTGGTAGCAGCTTATCTATGATCCGTTTTACATAACTTGTCACATTCACGGTGATATTCTCCGAACGGCCACGAGCATACAAAGCATTGGCCAGCAGCAGTGCAAAGATAGGCGAACCGAACTGAATGGCAGAGAACATGATGATGATCACGCTGCCACCAAACACAAAGCCATTTTTGGTGCCTTTGATCAGCACCCAGGAGGTCAGCACCACGGTGGCTAGACCCACGATGCCCATTTCATAGATCACAGAGCCGAAGCCACTCATGATTCGGGTATAAACCACACCGTCCAGCTTGATCTCGCCAAAACCGTTGGGAAGGCCCCAGTTTTGAATGAAACCCCGGAAACCAACTAAGATCAACTCTACCCGCTCCGCTACACTTTCATCCAGCACATACAAATCATTCAGAGAGCGGACTTTCCATAAATCACGAGCCATTTTGGCAAACAAGTGTACCATTCGGCTGTTCGGCATCAAATAACTCACAAGCCAAATACCGAAAACTATAACACCCAGGCTGATAGTGGCAATCAACAGCTTCTTCTTTCTGCGGTCAGGCTTGTCTTTAGGAAATGCTACTATTTCCTTTATTACAAACATGCCCACAAACACCGCGAGGTACACGATGGCTACTGCGGACTGTCCCAAAGCAACGATCTGGAATACGCAGATTCCTTGATATAACAACCGATGACGCTTGAATTCATTGGCCAGCACAAAGAAGAATGCCATCACATAGCCATAGAAAGAGGGTTCGGAGGCCAGACTGACTACTCCCCTGTTGTCAGTAGTTCTGAAATTGGATACCAGAAAGGAAAGAAAGCGCCGGTCGACAAAGGTCTGCATCAATCCTACAAACAGCCACAGCAAAATGATGCCCTTCAGCCAGTTTTCCCGGATACCTAAACTTCGGAAGGAATTAAACAGCGCCAGAGATACCACAAACTGAAGTGATAAAATAATGGTAGACACGAAAGTGCCTACCATTATTTTTATGCTATTATGGAATTGGGGGTGTCATTATGTCGAGAAGATATACAATGCGCAGCAAAGAAGAGAAACTAGAAATCGTAAAGCAAGTACTTGCAGGGATTCCAGAACGAGCATGGGAAAGTCAGGGAATTAACCGAAGACAAGTACACGATTGGACGAAATTATATCTTGAAAAAGGTGAAGCTGGTCTAGAAACCAAGAAAAAGCCCGGCAATCCTTTATCCAGATATGAGCGTCGGAAAGAACTGACCTACGAGGAGCAGCTACAGTATCAGATCGAGCTACTGAAACGAGAACTGGTAAAGAAAGAGGCGGAGGTTCTTCGCCTAAAAAAACTGAACGAACGAAAAGGGGGCGATGCCCAAAGAAAATGATTCAAGAAATGTATACTGATATTCAGAAGCAAACAGATAAACATTCTGTCAGTGAACTATGTAACATCTACGGTGTATCTCGCAGCGGTTACTATAAATGGCTGAAACGAGCCGGTCAGCTTAACCGATACGAAAAAACGAATCAAATACTAGATAACTATGTTTTGGATATTCACAACCATCACCCTATGATGGGGTATCGTCAGATTAAGGATAAGCTATGCCTTGAATTTGGTTGGATCGTCAGTGATCCTTCTGTTTGGAAGGCAATGAAACGGCTGGGAATCCACGGATACACTAGGCACCGTAAGATTGCGGCAGTAGGAACCAACCTGGAGCATATACGCTATTCCAATGTTCTAAATAGAAAATTCAAATCAGAGAAACCGTTGCAGAAGATTGTAACGGATGTTACCTATATCAAGCATAACGGTAAATGGTACTATCTTGCAGGCTATCTTGATCTGTTCAACAACGAAATCGTGGAATGGGAACTCAGCGATACATTCGATAACTTCCTTGTTATGAAGCCAGCTGAGCGCCTTCTGAAAAGAAGAATGAGCACCGGACACCAAGTCCTTTTGCACAGCGTCCAAGGTGTCCAGGACTCATCAGCAGGGTATTGCAACCTACTTAAAGAATACAATGTAGTTCAAAGTATGTCAAGAGCCGGAAACCCTCACGACAACGCTGTTATGGAAAGCTTTTGGGGAAGATTCAAAGATACGCTGCGGAAACACTTCCGTTACTGGGAGCGTGATGACCTGAGAGCAACGATTGAACAGGCTATCTATTATTTCAACAATGAGCGCCCGGTTCGTAAGCTAAAAGGAAAACCACCAGTCCTGTTTAGAACAGAACTGGTGGCATAAGAAATTTTGTGTCTACTAACTATTGACTACTTCAAGAGATACCACAAACAGCGATGCATAATTATAGGTCTTTCGGATCAGCATCATCCAGGTAATTGTCTCATCAAAGAAGATATCAATGATCGCTACCAGTGCCGCGAGCAAAAATGGCCAAATGATGATCTTGTGGTAGTAAGTCAACGCCATGGTTTTTCTTTTGGTAAACAAATAGGCCAACGCCACCAAAAAAGCATAGGGCTGCATATCACTGGGAATAGGCAGTATCTTTAGAAACGGCAGCCCGCAAGTCAGATACAGCAGGAAATCCAGCCAATGATTTTTAATTTCTTTCAAACCCGAAAAATCCAACTGTGGCATTTTCATTTCCATTGTTCCTTCTCCATTCGTCATCGATTATTATTTCTTTTCCCCACAAATCCGGATAATTGCTTGGTACAGATGCTGCACACCCACTTCCACTGTCTGTCCACCATATCGGTTGGCTATCTCTTCGCAAGCAGTTCCCTTATATACCACAGAAGGCGTTCCACACATTTCTGCTTCATACCCTGTCAATCCAAAAGTTTCCTCCCGTGAAGGATTGACAAACACATCCGCGGCGGTATAGATCTGGGCCAGTTCCTGCTGGCTGTTGGTTCTCTGGATGGCAATGATATTTGCGGGCATCTGTTTTGCTTGATCAGCCGTCAGGCCTACCAGGACGATACGGTAGCTGTCATCTAGCATTCCTGCCAACTTCATAAAGTCCGGCAGGCCTTTTCTGTCCGTCCATGTACTGGCCACACCCAGGATCACCTTCTTATCCTGCAGGCCATTGCGTTCCCGGAAGTCACTGGGTGTCGGTTTGAATATTTCGGTATTGATGGTATTATACCGCACTTCAACCGGATATTCCTGCAAAAAGCTCTCCTTGACAAGATTTGCCAGCCACTGGGACGGAACGATGATCGTCATATTGGGAATGCCGGTAAAGAGCGCCTTCTTTCTCCAATAATTCCACTTGCTGTTATCTAGCAGCGCTGTGGCAGGATATTCCCCTTTCTGAGGACAATCAAAGCAACCGGACTTCCATTTATCGCAGCCTACAAAACTAAAGTGAGAGCAATGGCCCGTAAAAGTCCAGCAATCATGGAGCGTCCATTTCACTTCCATATTGGGTCGGGATTTGATCCACTTGAACAGCAGTTCAATATTGATATAGTAGCCATGGATATTGTGCAGCCACAGAACATCGGGGTTATAGCTCTCCGCCCAAGCAAGAAACTTCTTCGTAGCAACGACACTGCCAAAGCCGTGTCTATCCGTCAAACGGGTCAAAACACCATGGAGCTTCACATCCAAGTCACTGCCGATGCGGACTGCGTACTTTTGAAACTGCTCCGGCACGAAGCCGTCCCGGCCATATGCAATTTTCGCAGTATGGCCCTGCTGTTCGTATTCCTGCGCGATTGCTCCGCATATTTTACCGGTAGAGCCTGTCCCGCACACTGCATTGATCAGTAAAATTCGCAAGACAATTCCCTCCACTCTTTTTAAAGCATAAATTCTCTTTCTATAGTATACCGCATTCGCTCTGTAATTGCAATCTCAATTTTCCTCATGTCCACAGGATCATAAACGTCGTTAATGCACCCCGCATGTTCCCAGCGAAGGCTAGGTAAAATAAGTAAAGGAGAATAACTGCAATCGATTATCTGAAGTACAATGACTAAAAAAAGAAACACTTATGTGCAATTTTACAACTTTTATAGCTCCAACATTTTGTGCTTGTTGTGTACAGGACTTTGGTTTACATGGTAAGCACGCAGAAAAGCATCGCACAGCAATTGTGCGATGCTTTTTGACCGATGTTTATCGGGAACCTTGGTCGTAAGTGATACCGGCAGCCTTGGGTGCCCGGGACTTTTTGGATGTAAATGCCAGAACAACCAAAGAAATGATATACGGCAGCATGTTATAAACCACACTGGGGATGTTGAGTGCCATGAGAATGTCAAAGCCGGAATATACGTTGCCCAGCGCCCGCAGGAAACCAAACAGCAATGCTGCAAGGGCAATTCGGAGAGGATGCCATGCGCCGAAGATCATGACCGCCATGGCCAGGAAGCCAAAACCAGCCACGCCGTTTTCAAACTTCCAGACGCTGACACCGGCAGTGATATACACGATACCACCCAATCCACCGAGGAGGCCGGAGATCAGAACACCAACATAGCGCATCTTTTGGACACTGATACCTACGGATGCGGATGCCTGCGGATGCTCACCGCAAGAGCGTAGTCGCAGACCGAACTTTGTCTTATAAAGGGCCACATAGGAGATTATCAGACAAATAGCCGCAACCAGCATAAACCAGTTATACTCAAACTCGCCCAGACGGACGATGAACAGATCTTTGGCGTGGGTGTAAGCAATATCGGAAGACACATCGTTACCACCGGAAGCAGCGGTATTCATTGCCTTAACAGCAACGGTAGCGCCTGCGGTAGCCAGCATGTTCATAGCTGTACCGGTGATTGTCTGATCTGCCTTGAAACTGATGGCCGCCACCGCTAAGAACAAAGAGAATACGCAGCCAAACAGGGCACTGACCAAAACCGTCAAAGCCACCATGGTGAACGCCCCAGCGGTGACCGGAAGGAATTTCATAACCAACGCACCGCCCAGTGCACCGATAACCATAATACCTTCCAGACCGATATTGATCACACCACTGCGCTCTGCAAAGCAGCCGCCCAAAGCCACCAACATCAGTACAGAGGCGAAGATCAGCGTGTATTGCAGCAGCAGTGTCATTTCTCTTCGCCTCCTTTCTGGATTGCAGTGGCTTGCTTCTCACTGCGTTTACGCAATTGCATCTGAATAAAATACTTAAAAAATGCAACAAATGCGCACAGGTAAATGATCAGGCTGGAGATGAGGCTGGAGATCTGGGAACAATATACCTGCAGATCCACATTACCGCCACCTACCGTAACATACTGGATGAAGAACGCGGACAAAATGGAGCCAAGAGGACTCAGACCGCCCAGAAATGCTACAGCAATACCGTTAAATCCCATAGCAGGCACAGAGGAAATGGTGGTTTCCCACTCCTCAATACCGGTCAGGAACAGCAGGCCTGCACCCAGACCGGCCAGTGCGCCGGAGATGATCATGGTCAGAATGATATTGCGGTCTTCTTTCATGCCGGCATACTTGGCTGCATGGTAGTTATGGCCGGTGGCCTTCAATTCGTAGCCGAACTTCGTCTTATTCAGCACCACCCAAACAGCCACCGCGATCAGAATTGCCAGAGGAATGGCAATGGTAACGCTGGTTTCGTTGGCAAACAGTTTCTCCAGGCCCAAACTGGGCAGCACCGCCCGGGGATTGGTGCCCATCAGATTCATGGTATAAGGACTCATAGGACTTTTCACCTTACCCAGAATCAGATTTGTCAGATACAGGGTGATCCAGTTGAGCATAATACCGGAAATGACGATATTAACATTGCACTTGGTTCGCAGCACACCGGCGATCATACCCAGCAGTGCAGCCGCAACTACACCGATCAGCAGGCAAAGCAGCCACGGGAGTTTCCATGCCAATGCTGCATACAGGCAGCCACAAGCACCGGCTACATATTGTCCAGCAACGCCAATGTTGAACATGCCTACCTTGTAGGCAAACAATACAGACAGGGAGCACATCAGCAGGGGCACAGTCCGTACCAGAGTCTGGCCAAAATACTTCAGCATCAACCTGCCCGGGTAGCGGAAGAAGCTCTTCATCACCGCAAGGATGGCTTCAAAAGCGCCTCTGGGCTCAATAACCAGCAATACCAGATAGCCAACGATCAGGCCGCCCAGAATACACATCAACGAAGACAGCAGTGTTTGGAAACTGTCATTGTGCAGCAGGAGGTTTTTCTCTTTCTTCATTACACTTCCTCCTTTTTGACGCCGGCCATATATAGGCCCAATTCCGCGACAGTTGTGGTCTTGGGGTCCAGCTGGCCCACGATCTCACCTTCATACATCACCAAAATCCGGTCAGACACGGTCATTACCTCATCCAGCTCCAGCGAGACCAACAGCACTGCCTTTCCGGCATCCCGCTGGGCAACAATCTGGCGGTGAATGTATTCAATAGCACCCACGTCCAGACCGCGGGTAGGCTGCACAGCAATCAGCAGTTGGGGATCCTTGTCAATCTCCCGGGCAACGATGGCTTTCTGCTGGTTGCCGCCGGACATGGACCGGGAAACGGTAATGGGTCCCTGGCCGCTGCGGACATCATACTGTTCAATGAGTCTTTCCGCATAGGTGCGAATATTCTTACGGCGCAGGAAACCAAATTTATCCACAAATTCAGGCTCAAAATAGCGCTGCAGAACCATATTGTCTTCCAGCGTGTAATCCAGTACCAGACCGTGCTTGTGCCTGTCCTCAGGGATATGGCTCATGCCCATCAAAGAGCGTTTGCGAATGGGTGCATGGGTGATATCATTGCCGCAAAGGCTGATGCTGCCGCTTTGCAGTGGCTCCAGACCGGAAATACCGTATACCAGTTCGCTCTGTCCGTTGCCATCGATACCGGCAATACAGACGATTTCTCCAGCGCGGACTTGGAAGGTCACATCGTTCACGGCATTTTTCTTACTGAGCTTGGAGGCCACAGACATATTGCGCACATCCAGCACCACTTGCTCGGGTCTGGCATCCTCTTTCTGTACTGCGAATTCCACATCCCGGCCTACCATCATTCTGGAAAGCTCTGCCTTGGTGGTACTTTCCACATCCACTGTGCCAATATACTTGCCCTTACGCAGAACAGAGCAGCGGTCTGCCACGGCCATGATCTCGTTGAGCTTGTGGGTAATAAAGAGGATGGATTTGCCTTCCGCGGCGAGATTCTTCATGATCTGCAGTAATTCTTTGATCTCACCGGGAGTCAGCACAGCCGTAGGTTCGTCAAAAATCAATATCTCGTTATCCCGGTACAGCATCTTGAGTATCTCGGTACGCTGCTGCATGCCCACAGAGATATCCTCGATAATAGCATCGGGATCTACACTCAGACCGTAGCGCTCAGACAGTGCCAACACCTTCTGCCGGGCCTTTTCCCGCTGCAGAATGCCACATTTGCTGTCTTCCACGCCCAAGATAATGTTATCCAGAACCGAGAAGCATTCCACCAGCTTAAAATGCTGATGGACCATGCCAATGCCCAGATCATTGGCATCGTTCGGGTTGTTGATCTTCACGATCTGACCATTTTTCTTGATAAAGCCCTCTTCTGGTTGGTACATGCCGAACAGCACACTCATCAGGGTAGACTTGCCGGCACCGTTTTCACCCAGCAGTGCATGGATCTCACCCTGCTTTAGCTGCAGCGTCACGTTATCATTAGCGATGATTCCGGGGAATTTCTTTGTAATATTCACCATTTCGATCGCGTATTGAGTATCGTGCAATCCGATTACCTCCTTTATTCCTAACGATACTGTGATTATACACAACTACTGTGGTTTTTTCAAACATATTTCGCAAAAAACTGCCATATTCGAAAAAATACTGCCCGGATATAAAAAAGGAGGACAGGCACGTGCCCGTCCTCCCGGTTTTTAAATTGAAATTACTTCAGGTTGCCCAGATACTCAACATTGCTGTTGGTAACGGCAGGTGCATTCACGATGTCGTTGGAAATCTTAAGGGTACCGTCAAAGATTGCCTTGACCATAGCCTTGTAATCAGCCTCTGTGAACTTGCCCTCAGCATACAGGGTCTTGCCCAGCTGGACATAGTTCAGTGCTGCGTTATCGCCGGAAACCATGCCCAGAGTCACGATCTTGCCGGCATAGTCATTCCACTTACCGTTGACAATGATGTCAGTCAAAGTGTCAACAGTGGTGGGGTACAGACCCTTCATAGCGGAAGTGATGGTCATGCCTTCACCGTAGTCCTTGTCAATGATGGGAGCCTGGTCAACGTCAACACCGATGACCTTGCCGCCGACCTTCTTAGCAGCCTCAGCAGCAGAAGTGTAGATGCCGCCGCCACAAGCGAAGACAACTTCAGTGCCGGTGGTGTACCAGGTGTCCATAACAGCAGTGATGTCAGCATCGCCGAAGAACTGATTGCCGTAAGCATACTTCATATCGATGTCGATGTTCAGCTCCTTGGCAGCAGCGTCAGCACCCTGCACATAGCCGTAGCCGAAGCGGATAACAGCGGGGACAGCCATACCACCCAGGAAGCCCAGCTTGGTGTAGCCCAGCTTAACAGCAGCATAGCCAGCCATGTAACCGGAAATCTCTTCCTGATAGATGGCGCAGTAAACGTTGTTCATGTGGACATAGTCTTCCAGCTTCCAGTTGTCGGGGTTGTAGTCATACTGCTCGCCCTTCAGTGCAACGCCGCCTTCCAGCAGGTCGCCCTTAGCAACGTCCAGTGCTACGAACTTAACGTCGGGATACTCCTTGGAAACCTTGGCGATGGTAGCGCCGAAGGCGTAGCCGGGCATAACAATGACGTTGTAGCCGTCAGCGATTGCCAGTTCCACGGAAGCCACACGGCTTGCGGTGTCATTGGTAGTGGGCTTGTAGTACTTGGTTTCGATTTTGTTTGCCTCGCCGAAAGCGACAACAGCTTCCCAAGTAGTCTGGTTAAAGGACTGGTCGGTAATATCACCGTAGTCGGTAACCATAGCAACTCTGTAACCCTTACCGGAATTGCTTGCGTTACAAGCAACCATAGACAGAGCCATGACCGCAACCAGCAGCAGTGCGATGATCTTCTTCATAATGTACTTTCCTCCATTAGTATTTGTTGGGTATCGCTAAGTTCCATTATGCCATTTTTAAAATAAAAATCAATACTTTTTTCAAAATATCCCAATTAATTTAGGTTTTTTATATGTTACTCAACCATTTTACAAAGGTCTGGCCCGGTGCGGGGAATGGTATATTGTAATATGGATCACCGTTAAAGCCGAAATGCTCCCGCAAAAAGCTGGAAGAAAACGATTGCCGCACCATTCAGCTCATGGATCTGTTTTGGAATTGCCGATGGGCATATATCCACTGTTTTGACTCTTCTGGCAAGAATTCGCCCGTTGACTTCGCGATTCAGCATTTCAAAAACCGCCCTAGGCAACGCCGCACCCTCATGGCCAATGACAACAGCTTCAGAATCATAATTGTTCACAACATTTACAATCAGTGTGGAAAGCTCATGCGCGATACCGCATACCAAAGGATGCTGCGGCTCTTTTTTGCAAAGTGATATAAACGCCTCCCAGTTTTCCACGCCTGCCCTTTCGGTGATCGCGCCTGCACTTAAATACATTTCCGCGCAGCCACGGTTACCGCATACGCAGGTCACGCCGTCGTGGTAAAGTGTTGTATGCCCTACCTCGCCGCAAAAACCGCGGTTGCCTTCCAAAAGCTTACCGTCTGCAATGACCCCGGCTCCCAAGCCATAGGTGATACCAAGATACACAAAATCGGACAGGTTTTTGGCCGCACCGTAATAGTATTCCGCAAGGCCTGCCGCTTTCATATCTTCCGCCACAAAGCATGGCAGCGAAAATGCTTCCTCCAGAATTCTTCCGATCTGCCAGTTGGCGACTCCGTAAAAATCCGTAGCAGATAAAACAGTCTTTTCCTGAATATCCACAAGTCCGATACAACTGACACCTATTCCTAAAATATACTCTCTCGGCACCTGTGTCAGCATTTGAGAGATATCGTCTAAAATCTGTTTTGTCAGAGAATCCGTCGTTACATTTTCCCCGTGGCGATGGAAGGTGCAATGTAAAGTTCTGCCGCAGAGTTCTACCAGCGATACGCGTAAATGCCTGCGGGACACCGAAACTCCGATTGCCAACAGACGATCCGGGGTGATAGAAAGGCCAATTCCGCGCCTGCCGGGTGTTTCTTTCTTAATCAGCTCAGTACGGTTTTCCTGCAGAATACCCTTTTCCAAGAGGTCCCCGGCAATGTAGGAAATACTCATAGGTGTAAGATTCAGGCGCTGGGACAAATCCTGCTTGGAAATGTTTCCCTCGCGCAAGAGTGTCTGTAGAACGGCACCTTGGTTGCGAGCACGCAAATACGTCAAATTTTTTGCGGTTGGCACTTTACCACCTCGCTTTACTTTTTGAGTCATTGTACCAGATTTTCATAATAGTTTCAAGCAGGGAGTCAATTTATAAAATCTCTTTACAAATTCAAATACGTTCTGTATAATAGAATAAACTCGCCAGCAAACAGAAAAAATCTTTGAAAAATTTCAACATTACATTCTCCCGCAGGATCAAAACAATTTTTTGGAGGTATAAAATGAAAATTACGGATGTTCGCACAATGATTTTACGGCAAAATAAGATTGAAATGATCGGCGACGGTAGTCAGGATACCGTTGTCATCGTGGTAGAAACCGATGCTGGCATTTGCGGTGTTGGTGAAGTAGACTCTGCGCCCTATGTTGTAAAAACGATCATCGATACCCCTGCCTCACATATGGCCTGCATGGGACTTCGGGAGGTTCTCATTGGCGAGGATCCTCTGGATGTAGAACGCCTCTGGAGAAAGATGTATGATAAGAGTATCTACTACGGCCGCCGCAGTGCCGCTATCCATGCAATGAGCGGTATTGATATTGCACTTTGGGATATCATCGGCAAATACTACAATGTCCCCACCGCCAAGGCATTGGGCGGTTCTTACCGGGACAAAATACAGGCCTATTGCAGTGTCCTAATGCCGGAAACGGAAGACGAAGTCTTCCGGCTTGTAGAGCAGCATCAAGGCAAAGGCTATCAAGGCTTTAAATTCGGCTGGGGCGGTCTCGGTCAGAGTTTTGAAAAGGATATCCGTCTTGTAAAAGCAGCGCGCAAGGCAATTGGTGACGATGCGCATCTGATGATCGATATCGCCATGCGCTGGACCGATGTCAAGGGTGCTATCAACACCGCAAAAGCATTTGAAGACGAAAATGTGTTCTGGATTGAAGAGCCGTTCCATCCCGATAACCTTGCCGGCTATGAGCGCATCAACCGGGCTACCAACGTTCATATTTCAGGCGGCGAAGAAATCGGCACCATCCACGAATTCCGCGAGCTCCTAAGCCGTGGTTGTGTGGATATCGTTCAGCCCGATCTCAGCCGTTGCGGTGGTCTGACGGTTGCGCGTAAGCTCATCGATCTTGCCGAGGAATACAACACCATTATCATTCCCCATGCCTTTAAGACCAATATTTTGATGTCGGCAACCCTGCAGTATATCGCTACACTGCCCAATGTTTGGTATCAGGAATTTTGCGAACAGGACACCATTTTGCGCAAGACGCTGACCTCACCCTTGTTTAGCATAGACCCCGAAGGCTATGTTCACATTCCGCAAACGCCGGGTATCGGTATCAGCCTGAATGAAGATGCGGTAGAAAGGTTTAGAGTCGGATGAAACTAACAAAAGATTTTCGTATGGTGGCAGTTACCGTCACCCCTTTTGACAAAGATGAGAAGGTACTTATTGACGAAGTAAAAAGGCAAACGGAAGAGATATGTAACTCCTTGGCAGATGCGATTTTGCCCGTTGCCTCCACGGGAGATTACGTAAAGCTGGATATTCCCGAAAGGTTGGAAGTTTTTGGGGCAGTAGCCGAGGTCAATCATGGCAGAAAAAAACTGATCGCCAGCGCCTGTGACACCTCCGCTGCAAGAGTTCTGCGCACCATTGAAGCTGTAAAAGCAATGGGCTATGACGCCTGTCTAGTTTGCCCGCCCTATTATTATCCCCTTTCCCAAGAGGCTGTGTATGAATTTTTCAAAACTGTGTGCGAAGGTGCCAGAGATTTCCCTGTTATCGGTTACCACGTTCCCTTCTTTACTACCGGCATAGAAATCCCCACTTTTGAAAAACTGCTGGAAATTCCCAATTTTGTAGGCATGAAAGATTCCTCCGCTGTAATGAAGCGCATTGCCCATCTATGTGAGATCGTATCCGCTAAGCGTCCCGATTTTGCCATGTTTACAGGTACGGATGATTGTCTGTTCCCTGCTCTTTGCGCAGGCTGTTTCGGCAGCATGACCGCCCTTGCCGCTACCATGCCAAAGCAGATCCGCGGCATTTATGATGCCTTCGATTCCAAGGACATTGATACGGCCATGCGTATCAACCAAAGCATTCTGCCCATTATCCGCAAAGCCGACTCCCTCACCTTCCCCGTAGGTTATAAGCTGTTGGCTAAGGCCCAAGGACTTAACACCTATGAAGGCGACACTCTCCAGCAAAAAGCGGTACTTGATGAAATGAAGGCAATGCTTGCGGAGGGTTTTCAATGAAAGCGGTGGTTTGGAAAGGACTCT
This sequence comes from Faecousia sp., assembly GCA_045653485.1. Lineage (GTDB taxonomy): Bacteria > Bacillota > Clostridia > Oscillospirales > Oscillospiraceae > Faecousia. The sequence continues at coordinate 60,938 of JAZOLX010000124.1, forward strand.
ATGACTTAGAATATTGCGATGTGCCGGAGCCTGAATGCAAAGACGGTTGGGTTAAGATCGCAGTGCAGGCAGTCGGCCTTTGTACTACCGAGGTCCATATTATTTCGGGCAAATTTCAAGTCTGTAACCCACCGCACATTTTAGGTCATGAAATTTGCGGCAATATTGTGGAAGTGGGCGCAGGTGTTGATCCCGATTTTTTAGGCAAGCGTGTTGTGGTTGAAACTTATGTGGGTTGCGGAGAATGTGAATTTTGCAAAACAGGTCGTAAACACTTATGCACGGCAGGTGAAATCGGTTATCCCCCCTATCCCGGCGGTGACGCCCAATATGTGGTGGTCCCCGCAGGCTGCGTGCGCTTTTTAAAGGATAACATTTCTTATGATGAAGGCGCCATTATGGAAGCCGTTGCCTGTCCATTTGGCGCAGTGATAAATGCTGGTCTTCAAGAGGGGCAAACCGTTCTGGTTATTGGCGCTGGTGTTGCCGGACTTTCCTTTATTCAATCCGCATTGGCCCTTGGGGCCAAAAAGGTATTTTGCGCTGTACGCAATGACAGCAAAGCGGCACTTGTCCGAAAATTCGGTGGTATAGTCATAGATTTACGTACTGAAACACTGAAAGATGCCATCATGAAAGCAACCGACGGCATGGGTGTAGATCTGGCAATTGATGCCGCAGGCACACCTGCCACCATCGCACAATGCTTCGAGAATGTAAAGAGCGGCGGCAAGATCATGCTTTATGGCATTCCCTCCAACGATGCCAAGGCCGAATTACCCGTCACTGACTGCATTTTACGGCAAATTACTGTTTGCGGTTATACCGGCAATGAAAACGCTTGGGATAAACTGATAGAACTGGTATCACAGGGGCGCATTTCCCTTAAGGAAATGGTAACCAAAACCCTGCCTTTGTCGCAGTTCACAAACGCAGTGGACCTGCTGGAAAGTGGGGACAGTTCCATTATCAAAGTAGTGCTGCATCCATGGGAGGATTGAGATGATCGACTTTGAAACATTACCCATCACGGTTTTACACGAATTTAAAGGCGGTAACGGTGATATTAAAGCAAAGCTTTACGGCGACGACCTGAACCGCATTGTAAAAAGCGTCTACGCACCGGGCGTATCCACAGGATATCACACCCATGACGATTCTTCCGAGATCATTTTCATTTTGTCGGGTAACTGCAAGGTTATTCACAACGGAAAGGAAGCTATCCTCACAGCAGGTCAATGCCACTACTGTAAAAAGGGTGAATCCCACGCCGTTATCAACCACTGCGACCAAGATCTGATCATGTTCGCCGTCGTTTGCAATCAATAATGCATAAACCTGCCTGAAAAGAGTGATTCACTCTTTTCAGGCAGGTTTTTAGATTTTCTTTATTTCCTTAAACTACTTCCTCTTTGTATGTTAACCTAAACGAGAAGCTGATCGTTTCACCGGACTTGATGTAAGAAGCAGCATACGCAGCTTCCGCGTTTGCAGGGCTATCGTAAAGCGCGGTACAAGGCTCCACCGCCATGGTGTACATACCGTTCAACGCGCCGGGATTCACCCAAACACCAAGGTATTTTACAATATCACCGTCAAACTCCAGACTCAAGTGACGATAGGTTTCGCCCTTTGCCTGTGCTAGGAATTCATAGCCGCTTTTTGTTTGAAAAGAGGCCATCTTTGCGCCATCCAGCGGCAAAAACAAAGCAGAAAAGTTATCACAGCACACCTCAACCGCAGGCCGGTCTTTGTAGAAGGTTTGCCTGATCATAATTTTATCGTTTCTCCAATACGCATCAGATAATACTTGACCTGCGGATAGTTCTCGTCCATTGCCTTCATAAACAAATAGGGGTTTCCAAAGTGCTCCGCAAAGTTCCAAAAATGGCAGGGAATACACAGCTTCGGCTGAATGATACCCGCTGCATCAGCACCTTCTTTCTCGTTCAGATTGCCAAAAGCGCCGTTGATCGGCATGATCATCAGGTCAAGATTTTGAAGCTCGCTATTCCTAAAATAGTCTTCCCGATAGCAAGTGTCACCGGCAACATAAATTCTCTTTGTACCAACTTCTATCAGCAATCCGATGGCATGAGGTGTATCTTCGCCATGGTCGCAAGGCATTGCCTTTATGGAAATGTTTTCATTCTCAAAAATCTGGCCGGTTGCCAGATAGGTAATACGGTCACTTTCCAGATTGAGTCTTTCAGCTTCTTCTTTCACATCACAAGCAGCCACCAGATGGGTTTTCTTTTCGGTCATAATCAGCGGCACGCTATCGGGGTCAAAATGGTCATAATGGGCATGTGTTGCAACCAGCAGATCCAGATTCAGTTTCCCGGGCTCATAAATGAACGGCATAAGCCTTTTCAGGCCAACGTATCTATCACAGCAATCGGACAAATACAAATCGATTCCAACTCTGTATCCTTGCTCATTTTCAATGATAAAACCTGCCTGTCCCGCAAATGTAAGGTGAACTGTTTTATCCATATTGATTGCCTCCCCATCCATTGTTCGTAATTGGTTACATACTATATCGTAAATTATACAGTTTGCAAATTTTCATGTCAAGTAGCTGCACTTTTCCCCCGGTTCATGCATATATAACCGTTGCAACCGTGTCCTCTTTGATGTACAATGCATCTTAGGAGGCGATGGCTATGAAAGATATTCTTCGGGAACTGAATTCTCCTTTATTTGACGGCATTGATCCGGAGGACCGCTTGGCCATGCTTAGCTGTACCGGCTACCATATCGGCACATTCCGAAAGGGTGAAATTGTGGCCTTTGAGGAAGAGAATATCAAGCACATCGGCATTGTCATATCCGGTGCAGTGGATATGGTCAAGGAGGATCTCTGGGGCAACAAGACCATGCTGGTACGGATTCGCAAAAACGAAGTATTTGGCGAAACCTTCGCCTGTGGATCGGACAATCTATCTGTGGTTACCTTCATGATTTCTGAGGATGCCAAAATTATATTCATGCCATTTGACCGGGTGATGCGAAACTGCACCATGGCCTGTCAGTTTCATCTTCGGCTGATTGAAAATATGGTGCGTGTCATTGCTGGTAAAAACCGAGACTTGATGCGAAAAGTGGAAGTAGTATCCAAGCGAACGATTCGGGAGAAGCTGTTAGCCTACCTTTCCATTCAGGCGCAAGTCCAAGGATCCCGCTATTTTGAGATTCCATTGGGCCGGGTGGAACTGGCTGAATATCTTTGTGCTGACCGCAGCGCACTGACTCGCGAGCTTGTGAAGATGAAAGAGGATGGCCTCATTGACTACGATAAAAATTGCTTCCGCATGCTATAAAAGTACCGGCTGATGTGACTTTTGCAACATCAGCCGGTGCTTTTATATTTTAATATATAGGCAAAAGGAGGGGTCGCTATGTTAGATGGATGCCAAGGAAAACCCAGAACACCCACGATTATCGAAAAGGTCTGCCCCAATTGCGGAGAACTGATCGAGCTGTTTTCTATCGATACTCAGATGGCCTGTGAGAAGTGCGGTTTTGTTGCCTATAATGACACACTAAGCTGTGTCCAGTGGTGTGAGTTTGCCAGAAAATGCGTGGGTGACGAAATGTATGAACATATGATGGAGATCGCAGCCGCGCAGAAGGCGCGTAAATAAAGGAGGAATACCTATGATCCGAAGAATCATTACCATTGATGAAGAAAAATGCAACGGCTGCGGTTTGTGCGCCAAGGCCTGCCATGAGGGTGCCATCGGCATGGTCAGTGGCAAAGCAAAGCTGCTCCGTGAGGATTACTGCGACGGTTTAGGCGATTGCCTTCCTGCCTGCCCCATGAACGCCATTTCCTTTGAGGAACGGGAAGCACCCGCCTACAATGAAGCTGCAGTTCTTGCGGCCAAAAAAGCCAAGGAGGAAAAACTGCCTTGCGGCTGTCCCGGATCTGTTTGTCAAAGCATCAGCCATGAAACGCATAGTAAAACTGTGCATGTTCCCAACGAACTTACCAATTTCCCGGTGCAGATCAAGCTGCTGCCTCCCAACGCTCCCTATTTTGAGGGTGCTGACCTGCTGATTGCTGCTGATTGCACTGCCTATGCCTACGGTAATTTCCATCACGACTTTATGCGTGACAAGGTGACCATGATTGGTTGTCCCAAGCTGGACGCTATCGACTACAGTGAAAAGCTGACCCAAGTGTTCAAGCACAACAACATCCGTTCCGTCACTGTCACCCGGATGACCGTACCTTGCTGCGGCGGCTTACCCTATGCCGTGAAAACCGCCATTGAAAACAGCGGTAAGGATATTCCGCTCCAAATCGTGACCATCAGTCCCAATGGACAAATCGTCAAATAAAAGAACATTGCCCATTTTACATGAAATAGGGACCCGTTTTGATAGAAACTATCAAAACGGGTCCCTATAATTCTCCTGTGCAAAGAACACTTAATCTAAATGGAAAACATTCTGCAAATCAATGGCAACAGGGCTGTTATCGGGATTGGTCTCCATAATATCTGCCATGTAATCCCACCACTTCCGGTTTATGGCAGTATCTGCACTTTTGCTCCACAGTTCGGGATCATCCAGCTCGATATAGCCAAAAAGGGTCAGGGTTTCCCGGTCCAGAAAGATGGTGTAGTTCTTTCCGCCATGTGCATGGATCATATCCTTCATTTCCGGCCACAGCAGGTTATGGCGGCGCTCATACTCTTCCTCCATACCGGGGTACAGTTTCATCTTAAAGCCTTTAATCATAATTGTTGCTCCTTTCCATGTTTTCCACTTTCCTCTGTACAGGGCGCTTCCCCTTTTACACAGGAAAAAGGAAAAAAGGTAGGGCAGGCATGCCTGCCCTACCTTTTATTTTAGGGGACACATTGTTGGGTTTTCTGTTAATTAGTAAACGTTAGCCCAGTCAGCAATGTTCTCGCCGGTGAATGCAAAGGGAGGTCCCACAATGATCTGAGTCTCAGCAGTGTCACCAGTCATAACTTCGTAGGTGGTGTTGTTGTCAGCGGTAAAGGTGCTACCGACAGCGCCGACCTTGCCGTCAGCGATAGCCTTGATCATGTAAGCTGCGCAGTTGCCCACGTCGATGGGGTTCCACAGGTACATGTAGGGGCAGACCTTATCATCGCCAACATAGTCCTTCATTTCGGAGGGCAGGCCCAGACCGGCAACCTTGATGGAGCAGCCGTCAGTCTCGGAAACGACCTTAGCGGCAGCCAGAATGCCAACAGTGGTGGGGCAGCAAACGACTTCCAGATTGGGGTACTTGGTCATCAGGTTCTGCATTTCGTCGGTGGACTTCTGGGACTCGTCGTCGCCGTAAACGGTCTCGACCAGCTTCAGGTTAGCATACTTGGCATCCTTCAGGATTTCTTCCATAGCTGCGATCCAGGCATTCTGGTTGGTAGCAGTGGAGGAAGCGGACAGGATAGCGAACTCGCCGCCGTCAGCGCCGCACATATCAGCGATGGAATCGACCAGAACCTGAGCGACCTGAGTCACACCAGCCTGGTTGACGAACATCTGGGAACCTTCGGTGTCGGAGTCCAGAGTGACAACCACAACACCCTGCTTCTTGGCAGCATCAATAGCGCCCTTCAGAGCAGCGGCATCGTTAGCAGCGATGGCAATACCCTTCACACCCTGAGCAACCAGCTCGTTGATAATGGTGATCTGGTCATCAGCGGAAGTAGTTTCGGGGGACTTTTCGATGGCGGTGATGCCCATAGCCTCGCAAGCGGTCTTGAAGCCGGAAACCATACGAGCCATGTAGGGGTTGGATGCGTCCTTGCAGACGATAGCATAGGTATTGGTCTTGGGAGCCTTAGCGCCACAAGCGGCCAGGCCAACGACCATAACCAGTACCAGCAGCAGAGCGATCAGTTTTTTCATTTTTTTCCTTCCTTTCTTGCATTAAAAAAATTTATATGAACGCTTACGCGCACATAACATTATTTTGCCGTTTTCTTGCGGTTCTTGATTGCCTCCTGAACCGTGGGATAAAGAACAACAGCAATCAGCAGTGCACCCAAAATGATGCGGATGGTCTGGCCACTGAGGTTGATCAGGCCAAGGCCATAACGGAGCAAGCCGATAATAAAGATTGCGATTACTGCACCCACCATAGTGCCCTTGCCGCCGGCAGTGGAAATGCCGCCCAGAACACACATGGAAATGGCTTCCAGTTCAAAACCTTCCGCCACATTGCTCTTAACGGAGCCCAGATTGGCACAGTAGAATACCGAAGCAAAGCCACAGACCAGACCGGTCAAAGTAAAGACGATCATACGGACCTTCTGAACTTTGATGCCTGCATACTGTGCTGCTTTCTGATTCTCACCAATGGCAAACATCTGACGGCCGAATACAGTTCTATGCATTACCACGCCAAATACTACCGCCAGAACACAGAAGATGATGAACATGTACGGCACAGGACCTATACGCCCATAAAACAGATTGGAGAACCAACTGATCTTAGACATACCTGCAGTAGCACCATCGCCCAGAATTCTTTCAGACAGGCCACGATAAATGATGTTGGTGGCCAGTGTCACGATCATAGGCGCCAATTCTGTGAACTTGGTCATGATCAGACCATTCAACGCACCGCAGATCGTGCCGGTGAGCAGGGCCGCCAGAATGCCCAGCCAGATGGAGCCGGATGCATTGTAGACAATACCCAGCATAGTGGCAGACAAACAAACATTGCCGCCAACAGACAGGTCAATGTCGCCCAACAGCAGGATATATGCCATAGGCAGCGCAATGTATGCCTTAACCAGAAAGTTATTGATGTTTGTAAACAGGTTATATGCATTGAGATAATTGGGAGACAGACAGATATTCATCACATTGACTCCCAGGAAGATCAGGATCAGAAGGAACTCCCAACGAACCACCAAAGTTTTGATGGAACGATCCTTGACACTGGAAATCGTTCTTCCGGATTTGGTTGCCATCAGATTTCCCTCCCTTCCAGAACTTTGCGGGCACTATTGCGCTGGACAATCACATTGACCAAAACCGCCAGCAGAATAATTGCGCCCTTCAGTGCCTGCTGCCAGAAGGCATCAATGCCAACAAGGCTCAGGGACTTACTGATGATACCGATGGTAATCGCACCCAACAGCACACCGAAAGCGTTACCTTGACCACCGTTGAGGCTCACACCGCCAATGACGCAGGCGGCAATAACATCCATCTCGGCACCGTTTGCCATATTGCCCTGAGCTGTCGCGTACATACTGGTATACATTGCACCGGCCAAACCGCAGATCGCACCGTTAATGGCATAGACAACGATCTTTACCCTGTCGATATTGATACCGGAGATCTTAGCGGCATCAGGATTGGAGCCGACTGCATAAATCTGCCGGCCAAAATTTGTCCACTTCAGGAACACGATCATGATACCAAACAGGATCAAAACGATCCAGAACAGGTTATTGAGGCCTAAAAACTTATTCTGCGCAAAAGCCTTATAACCCGCCAACATCTTATCGGAGGGAACCCACTGGGTCTTGGAAACAAAGTAAGTCAAGCCACGGTAAATATACTGCATACCCAGAGTAGCAATGATCGGGATGACCTTGCCTTTTGAAACAATGGCACCGATCACAAGACCACAAGCCAAGCCAACCAGAACACTGAAAGCAAAGGCTATTATGGGATTGGTAATAATGCCATCGCGCATCAGCAGAGAGGTGGACATGCCGGATAGGGCCAGAGTTGCACCGATAGAGATATCGATACCACCGATCAGCAGCACCAACAACATACCAAAGGACAGCACCATGGTATATGCATAGTTCTGAGTCAACTGGGAAAGAACGGTGGGGGTCAGGAATTTGCCGCCGCTTCGCCACTGGATCACACCTACCAGCAGGACCATGACCAGCAGCAGGCTGATCTCACGGTTACGGAGCAGCTCACTGAGTTTGCCGTTCTTACGAAGTGTCTTATTCATAACAATTACACACTCCCCTCTGCAACACGTTGCTTGGACATCGCCAGTTCCAGAATCTTCTCCTGAGTGGCCTCCTCGCGGCTCAGTTCACCGGTCACACGACCTTCGCACATGACCACGATACGATCGGACATACCCAGAATTTCAGGCATTTCAGAGGAGATCATAATAATGGCATAGCCATCCAACGCCAGCTCACCCATAATCTCGTAGATTGCAGCCTTCGCACCAACGTCAACGCCCTTGGTCGGTTCGTCCAGAATCAGCAGTTTGAAATCAGAACCCAGTGCTTTGGCAACAACAACCTTCTGCTGGTTGCCACCGGAAAGGGAGCTGGCCTTATCAAACACGGTAACTGCTTTGGTATCCACCCGTTCTGCCAGTTCCTTAGCTGTTTCGCTCTCATTTTTTTCGTCCAAGAAGAGCTTATTCACATGAGACTTCAGTTCAGTCAATGTAATGTTGCGGCCGATACCCCAATCCAGAATCAAGCCTTCGATCTGGCGGTTTTCAGGTAACAGACCGATACCCATCTTCATTGCTTCGCTGGGAGAATGGATCTTGACTTCTTTACCATTCCAGAAAATCTTACCGGAAGTCAATTTCTCAACACCGAAAATGGTCTGAACAACTTCCGTACGGCGAGCGCCCACCAGACCGGTCAGGCCCATGATCTCGCCCTTCTTGATGGAGAAGGAAACGTCTTTGAAGTAACCGGTGCGGCAAAGGTTCTCCACACGGAGAATTTCCTCACCAAGCTCTACCTTGGGTTTTGGGAACAGATCACTGATCTCACGGCCAACCATTGCCTTGATCAAGTCTGCATTCGTAATACCGTCAACATCATATGTACCGATATACTGGGCATCCCGGAAGACGGTGACACGACTTGCCAGAGCATACATATCTTCAAAGCGGTGAGAAATGAAAATGATTGCCACGCCTTCATCACGCAGTTTACGGGTGATGCGATAAAGTTCCTCGGATTCACGCTTGGTCAGTGCCGCGGTAGGCTCATCCATGATAATGATACGTGCGTTCAGAGACAGCGCCTTGGCGATCTCAACCATCTGCTGCTGAGCAACAGATAAATCTCCCATCAGTTCGCGGGAGCTAAAATCGGCATTCAACTCCTGCAGAAGACGGTCTGCCTCGTCATACATTTCTTTCCACTGCACCAGACCATACTTCCTTTTCAGGTGGCCCACAAAAATGTTTTCCGCTACAGACAGGTGCGGGTAAGCGGTAACATGCTGGTAAATTGCAGCAATACCGGCTTTCTGCGCCTCTCTGGTGTTCTTAAAATTCACCTTTTCACCATTGAGATACATTTCGCCTTCTTCTGCCTGATGAACACCCATAATGACTTTGATAAATGTGGACTTACCGGCACCATTTTCACCCATCAAAGCATGGATCTCGCCTTCGCGAAGGTCGAACTGAACTTTGTTCAGTGCCTTTACACCGGGGAATATCTTAGTGATACCGCGCAATTCCAAGACAGTCTTGCTCATTATCAACTCTCCAATCTTACTTATTGCCTCACAACAAACATGTTTTTGCTTTTTTGCATTTTTACGTGCGGAGAACGCTCTCGTTTATGTACAAAGCAGCAAGGTTATTTTTGTGCGTTTTGCACAATTTTTAATAAAGCAAACGAAAATTCCTATACTTTATGTATCATTTTTAGTATCATATCACCACAGGCACGCTTTTGCATTATCTTTTTTTGCTCGTTTTTTGCACTATCTTGCACTTTATTCAGGAGGGTTCGTATGTCAGCGCATCTGGAATACAATCTTGATCTGGCACCGGAATCTCGATGGAATATGGTTTCAGCCACAGCACAGACAAAAGCCTCTCTCATTTATGCCCAAGAGATCGGCGATTTTTTGGCAGGACCCAATTATTATACTTCCCGCAGCGGATATGCCTCCTACCTTATTAAGATAACGGTGGAGGGTTGCGGACAGCTTGAATATAACGGCGAAACCAATTTATTGCCCCCCGGCCACTTTTTTTTCATTGACTGCAAAAAACAGCAGTACTACCGTACTGCACCGGGAGCCGATCATTGGCATACCCTCTGGGTGCATTTATATGGTGCCAATGCAAAGGCCTATTACGATGCATTTCTAACACATAACAATGGCTCTCATACCGGGATATTCCACCATCCCGCCAAGGCCCTCAGCATATTCTCTGCTCTTTTCGAGTTAGACACGTCGAGTCATAATCAAGTGATGTCTGATTTTCAGGTAGCCACATTACTGACACAGCTTTTGTCAGAATGTGTTTTATCTACAATGATGGCTGAAAAAACCGGTACTGTACCGCAAATTATCCAGCATGTACGTATGTACCTGCTCAATCACTATCAAGAGAAAAATACATTGGAAGATCTGGGCACTCAGTTCAGCATCAACCCGTATTACTTACAAAAGCAATTCAAGCGATATGTTGGTTTGTCCCCGTCGGAATATCAAATATTCCTTCGGATGACAAAAGCAAAAGAATTGATCCGCAATACAAAGATGTCTGTAGGCGAAATTGCCTTTGCCGTAGGCATTGAAAATCTGGGGTACTTCACACGCCAGTTTAAGCAGCAGGAGGGCATAACACCCCAGGAGTATCGAAAAATGTGGCCTGCATCAGAACATGTTATTCAAGAAATCATCTTTCCGGAAAAAATTGGGGTCAGCAACGAGTAGTCTTATCCACAATCCTTCCCTTTCAGACACCCCGCAGGAAATCCACATTTTGAGTAATCTTGATTAACTATCCCTTGCAAACGCATCTTCCTGTTTATATAATGGAATATAATCATTTCCTTTATATCTGTACCATTTGATTGAAAACAACCGGAAACTGCTGTCGGGTTGCCTTAACACAGGGGTATCTCGACGGGATTGTTTCCTTCGCAATTTTAAACCAGTATAAATTTTATGTTGGAGGTTATCACATGAACGAACAGAAAATATTTGAGTATGCCAAGTCCGCTTATGCCGCCTACGGTGTGGATGTAGAAGCCGCAATGGCCAAGATTGCTGCCGTACCGGTTGCTATGCACTGTTGGCAGGGCGACGATGTACGTGGTTTTGACACCGATCCCAACAAGCCTCTGACCGGTGGTATCCAGACTACCGGCAACTACCCCGGCCGTGCACGCACGCCCGAGGAATTGATGGCCGATTTGGACTTCGTATTGAAGCTCATCCCCGGCACAAAGAAGATGAACCTCCATGCATGCTATGCCATTTTCGATGAAGAGAACGGCGGCTGGGCAGACCGTGACAAGCTGGAACCCAAGCACTTCAAGAAGTGGGGCGACTTCTGCAAAGAGTGTGGACTGGGTTGTGACTTTAACCCCACTTTCTTCTCCCACCGCAAGTGCGATCCTCTGACTCTGGCCAGCCCTAACGAGGAAACCCGCAAGTTCTGGATCGACCACGGCAAGGCATGTATCCGCATCTCCCAGTACCTGGCAGAGGACCTGGGCCAGCCCTGTGTTATGAACATCTGGACCGGTGATGGCTTTAAGGATATCCCCGCTGACCGGTTAGGCCCCCGTGTCCGTTATAAGGAGTCCATTGACGAGATTCTCTCGGAACCCTACGATTTCACCAAGGTCAAGCCCTGTGTGGAATCCAAGGTCTTTGGCATCGGCGTAGAAGCTTACACTGTGGGTTCTGCTGAATTCACCCTTGGCTATGCCGCTTTGAATATGGATAAGTGCATCCCTCTGATGGATAACGGCCACTATCATCCCACCGAGGTCGTTTCTGACAAGATCCCCGCACTGCTCACCTTCTTCCCCGAAATTGCTTTGCATATCACCCGCCCCATCCGCTGGGACTCCGACCATGTTGTTCTGCTGGACGACGAGACCAAGGAACTCTGCAAAGAGATCGTTCGCTGCGGTGGTCTGGATGGCCGTGTGGATATTGCATTGGACTATTTTGATGCCTCCATCAATCGTATTTCTGCCTGGGCTGTCGGTATGCGTAATGTGCAGAAGGCATTGCTGTCCGCGCTGATGACGCCCGATCTGACGAAACTGCAGAATGAGGATAACTGGACGGAACTGATGGTGGTGCAGGAAGAGCTGAAGACCCTTCCCTTCGGCGTTGTCTGGAATGAGTATTGCCGCCGCTGTGGCGTGCCCGTTGACGGCGAGTGGTTCGCCTCTGTGAAGGAATACGAAGACGAAGTTCTGAGCAAGCGTGTCTAATCCAAATCATATCTACATAGAGGAGTAATTACCATGTTTTTTGAAGAAAATGCAAAGCTCCTGCAGGAGTTTTCCCGTGTTTCCAAAGCAGCAGGCGCCCGGGCAGACTATGTTCAGGGTGGCGGCGGCAACACCTCTGTAAAGCTGGCCGACGGTCTGATGGCCATTAAAGCTTCCGGCTTCTGCCTTTCCGATATTGAACCTGACAAAGCATACGCCGTCTTGGATGGTGCCGCAGTCCGGAATTTCTATCTGACCAGCGAACCTGAACAGTTTGAAAATGTTGAAACTGCCGGTTCTGCCAAGGCAAAAGAATCTGTCAAAACTATCGATGGTCTGGCACAGCTGCGTCCTTCCGTGGAAGCAGGCTTCCACTCCATTCTGAAAACCTTTGTTGTGCATACCCATAGTGTGTATGCCAACTTGGCTGCCTGCGCAGTTAACTGCCGGGAAATTTGTCAGGCAGCTTTCGCCGATGCCGGTTACTCCTGGGGTATGGTTCCCTATGTAGATCCCGGTGCAAATCTGACATTTGCCATTCGTAACGAACTGCGTCGGGTAGAAGCAGAGACCGGAAAGATCCCCTCCATTATCATTATGCAAAATCATGGCATCATTGCCCATGACGATGATCCCGATACCTGTCTGGCACTGCACGCAGATGCCAACGAGCGTTTGGCAAAGCAGTTTGGCATCACCGGTAACTGCTTCCCTAAGGTGGAGATCAAAGAAGTAGAGCCGGGTCTTTTCGAAGCCGCTACCCCCTATCTGACCGAAGCGCTGGCAAAGGGCAATTACACGGAGCAGTTCCTGTTGGAGCAGCCTCTGTACCCCGACCAGATGGTCTTCCTCATCGGCACCTTCTCCATGGACAAGGAAACTGTGGAAGAGGGTCAGTGTGTTGCCAACAGCAAGACCGGCCGTGTTCTGATGCGTATGGATGCCAAAAAAGCACAAGTTCTGGCTGAAACGCTGACCGCTGTTGTATTTGTCATCTCCCACATTCAAACTGCCGGTCATCCCCTGTCTACCATGGGTGAAGCCGCAAAGCACTTTATTGCCAACTGGGAAAGCGAAAAGTATCGCAAATCTCTGGCAGGAAAGAAGGGTTAATTTATGAGAAATCTGTTAGCCTTTGATCTCGGTGCCAGCAATGGCCGTGCCATCTGGGGCCGTCTGGAAAACGGCAAACTGACCATGCAGGAACTGCACCGTTTCGAAAATAACTATGTAGAAATGAACGGTGTATTCTACTGGGATCTTCCCTATCTGTACAATCAGCTGAAGCAGGGTCTGCTTGCATTCAAACAGTTGAACGTGGGCGATTTGGATTGCTTCGGTATTGACACTTGGGGTGTTGACTATGGTCTGCTGGACGAAAACGGCCATCTGTTAGGAAACCCCAGAGCTTACCGCATGTCGGTAGATGCTGATATAGCGCGTGTATGGGAAACCGTAGATTTCCCCACACTGTTTGCCCGTACCGGTATTGCAAACTTAAACTTTAATACTGTTTATCAGCTGGCCAGAAGAAAAGCAGAAAATGACGTGGTTTTGTCCAATGCCAAAACTTTGCTGATGATGCCGGATCTTTTGGGTTATTTCCTCACAGGCGAAGCCAAGTCCGAGTACACCAATGTAACTACCAGCATGCTCTTCAACCCTGTAACAAAAGATTGGGATTGGGAAACTATTGAACAGTTAGATTTGCCGAAACACATTTTCACCGAAGTAGACCGGGCAGGTCAGCTGCGTGGATGTCTGCGTCCCGAGCTTGCGCAGGAATTAGGTTTGAATCAGGCACCCTTTGCTGCAGTTGGTACCCATGACACCGCATCCGCCGTGGCTGCCATCCCCGGGACCGGCTCTTTTGCCTTCTGCTCTTCCGGCACCTGGTCACTGTTCGGTGTTGAAACCGACACTCCATGGCTCTCCGAGGAAGTCCGCAAGGCAAACTTCTCCAACGAGGGTACCATCCAAGGCGGCTTCCGTCCGCTAAAGAACATTATGGGTCTGTGGCTCATTCAGGAATGCCGACGCGATTGGATCAAGAAAACCGGCAAGGACATCTCTTGGAATGATATTGTTAAGGAAGCCCAACAGGCAGAACCCCTGCGCACCATCATTGATCCCGATTACGGAGAATTCTTCAGTGGCGGTGATATGGTCCGGAAAGTACAGGACTACTGCCGCAAAACAGGACAACCCGTTCCCGAAACTGTCGGACAAATTGCACGGACGATTTATGAATCTCTTGCACTCAAGTACCGCTGGGCATTGGAAAATCTTGAGCATATCAAGGGCGTGCGCTTGGACCAGCTGAATATTGTCGGCGGTGGTATTCAGAACAAGCTGCTGAATCAGATGGTAGCAGATTCCCTGAATCGCCCTGTTGTTACCGGTCCTATCGAAGGTGCTGCAATGGGCAACCTTCTGGCTCAGGCGATGGCACTGGGTGATGTCAAAGATCTGGAGGAGTTACGTCAGATCGTTCGCAACTCTGAGGCTGTGGATGTTTGGACCCCCAACCATACGGAAGCATGGGATCAGGCTTACCAGACACTACTCTCGCTGATGAAATAAAAAGCTGGCGCAACATTGTCACCAAATCCGGCACAGGCCCCAACTAGCTAAAAAATCATATTGTGCAAAAGAGCAGCCAACACCTTTTAGGTGCCGGCTGCTCTTTTTGGAACACAACATGTCAATTCATTTTCAAACTCTGCGTTTTTTTGAAAAGGACCACGTGTTTTATTCCTTTTTCGGCAAAGCTATGGTTGTGGAAAGAAAAGATGCTTTCCGGGAAAACGAAAAAAGAAAAAACGAACATGAGTAACAAGAATAACAACCGGATTGGATCAATTCCCGTTTGTTATGGAATACGACTTGACTGGAATTTAACAGCGTGCTATCATTTGCCATGAGGTGTAGCAAATGCAGAAACATGATTTATGCGGTGCGCTGATCAAAAAGATTCACGATGAAATTGAGAAACAGGCAAATGCCCTGCTGCGGCAACAGGATTTGACGCTCTCCCAGATGAATGTTTTGATGGAACTGGATGCGATTGCCGGTCATCAGTTAACACTGAAAGAACTGGAGGGATTGCTTCATGTGGCCCAGCCTACGGCTG
The DNA here is from genome assembly GCA_045653485.1 of Faecousia sp. Lineage (GTDB taxonomy): Bacteria > Bacillota > Clostridia > Oscillospirales > Oscillospiraceae > Faecousia. The sequence goes on from JAZOLX010000124.1 coordinate 76,274, forward strand.
CCGGAATCGTGATGCGTCTGGAACAGAAGGGATTTGTGGAAAGCCTCACAGATGAGACCGACCGCAGGGTAAAGAAAGTAGCCATTACCCCATCCGGTACGGAATGCTGTAGGAATGCTGCATCAGATGTTATGCGTATGGAAACACAGCTGCTGTCCGGACTGACAGAAGTGGAAAGAGGGCAGTTCCGGGATCTGCTGGAAAAAGTATTTAAAGGACTTTAAATATGTCCGCAAATGCGGGCATATTTTCATGTGTAATTTAATAGCGTGCTATCAAAAGTTCGCTGTTGATATAAAGGAGATAATTTATGGAAATGACAAAAGAGCTGGAAGTATTTCGCAGCGCACCGGTGCCAAAGGCGGTCTTGAAAAATACGATCCCCGCCATGGCAGCCATGCTGATGGTACTGATCTATAATCTGGCAGATACCTTCTTCATTGGTCTGACCCGTGATGCTTATCAGGTGGCCGCTGTTTCTATGGCAACCCCCGTGTTTTTGATCTTCATGTCTGTGGGTACTGTTTTCGGTATTGGCGGAACCTCTGTGATCTCCCGCGCACTGGGTGAAGGAAAGATGGATTACGCCAGAAAAGCCTGCTCCTTCTGTATGTGGGCCTGCGTTGCGGTTGGCGTTGCTATGTCCTCTCTGTTTCTCATCTTCATGGATCAGATTCTGGTGGTGATGGGAACCAGTGCCGATACCTATGGCTTTGCAAAGTCTTATTTAACCATTGTGACTTTCAGCGGTCCCTTTGTTTTGATCGCCAATTGCTTCTCCAATGTGATCCGTGCAGAAGGTCAGGCCGGCAAAGCCATGATGGGCCAGCTTCTGGGCAATCTGCTGAACGTGATCCTGGATCCCATTATGATCCTGTGGTTCGGCTGGGAAATTACCGGTGCCGCCATTGCTACCGTCATTGGCAATGTGTTTGGTGCCTGCTATTACCTGGTGTACTTCCTGCAGAAAAAGTCTATCCTCAGCATTCACCCCAAAGATTTCACTGTCCGCAATAAGGTGTGCAGCAGCATTTTGGCCATCGGTATTCCTGCGTCCTTTGGCTCTCTTCTGATGAGCATCTCCCAGATCATCATGAACGGTCAGATGGCCTCCTTTGGCGATATGGCTGTTGCAGGCATCGGTGTTGCCTCCAAGGTGACGATGATCACCGGCATGGTCTGTATTGGCTTCGGTCAGGGCGTACAGGCACTGCTGGGCTACTGTGTCGGTGCCAACCTGTGGGATCGGTTCAAAAAGGTAATGGGTTTCTCCGTGGTGTTTTCTCTGGGGCTCAGTTCTGTGATGACCGGCATTTGCTATCTGTTTACGAATCAAATCGTCAGCGCATTTCTTACGGAGCAGGCAGCCTTTGACTACGCTGCCCAGTTTGTCCGTATCCTGCTGACCACCAGCTTCCTGTTCGGTGTATTCTACGTTTTGGCTAATGCCCTTCAGGCAGCCGGTGCCGCAACCGCAGCACTGATTATTAACTTGAGCCGTCAGGGCTTCATCTACATCCCTGCGTTGTTCGTTCTGAAGGCAGCCATCGGTGCAAACGGCCTTGCCTGGGCTCAACCCGTTGCGGATCTGCTGTCCACGGCGTTGGTGATATTCCTCTATGTTAAAACTGTGAAAAAGATGGAAGCCAACGCCAAAAGCTGAATTGACACCACTATTTTAGATTTTAAATTTTCGTGTCTTGAAATCTCTTCCACCTTTTCCGACAACCTCCACTTATAGTCAATCAAACTTTGGCTAAACTATGGCTACGGAAAGAAAAGACGCTCTCCAGCCGGAAAGCATCTTGCTTTCCGGGAAAACGAAAAAGGAGAGAACGAATATGAGCAACAAGAATAACAATCAGATCAACATTCCCCAGGCTCGTGAGGCTATGGACCGTTTCAAGATGCAGGCTGCACAGGAAGTCGGCGTTAACCTGACCAACGGTTACAACGGTCACCTGACCTCCCGTGAAGCCGGTTCCGTCGGCGGCCAGATGGTCAAGAAGATGATCGAGGCTTACGAGCAGGGCATGCAGTAAAATGCAAAAGGAGGGCGCTTGCCCTCCTTTATTTTATCCCATCGTCTGCATGTGCCGCTTGATTGCCTCAAATGATACATCCGAAATGGCATGCTCAATTTTACACGCATCATCCGCGGCAGTTTCCGGGTCCACACCTAACCGAATCAGCATTCCTGAAATCACTGTATGACGCTCAAATATTTTCTCTGCCACAGTTTTTCCACTGACGGTCAAGGTAATAAAACCATCCGCATCTATTTCAATATAACCGTTCTCCTCTAAAAGATGTACTGCGCGGCTGACACTGGGTTTAGAATACCCCATATGCTCAGAAATGTCCACGCTACGGACACGGGTATTTGCCTTTCCCAACACATAGATCGTTTCCAGATACATTTCCCCGGATTCCTGTAAAGCCACCGCTTCCACCCCTTTTCCATATGATGATATAATATAGCACAGATCCACCTTCTTTGCAATCTTTCTTTTTTTGTTGCTTTGTGTGGTTTTCTGTGTTTTGATTTATCAAATCCCAACAAACCAATCAAAAAATGTTGGTTTTCTTTTTATTTGCCTTGACTTTTTATTGCACTTGATGTATGCTTATGTTGAGAACATGCGGGGAGGCGAAGGCATTTGCTGGCAGCAGAAAGACGCCGTGTTATCACGGAACGGATTCGGGCCACCGGTCAGGTAGTCGTGTCTGCTTTGAGTGCGGAATTCCAGGTTTCTGAGGAAACCATTCGGCGGGATCTGGAATCTCTGGAAAAAAGCGGCATTGCAACCAGAATCTATGGTGGTGCGGTGCTGCGGGGCAATGACCACGCAACTCCTCCCTATTCTATCCGCAAAAACACCAATATAGAACCGAAAGTAACCATCGCACAGCTATTATCACAGCTGGTCCGTGACGGTGATACACTGATGGTGGATGAAAGCTCCACCGCAGCTTATGCTGTCAGAGCTTTGCGCCAAAAGAAAAACATCACCCTCATCACCAACTCTCTGGAGCTGCTGCGGGAAATGACCGGCCAGGATACCTGGCACATCATCTCCACCGGCGGCAGTTTGAAGTCCGATGTGCTGGCCCATGTGGGTCCCCACGCCCTCAGAACGGTGCGTTCCTATCATGCGAGCTATGCCGTTTTGTCCTGCAGGGGCATCAACGAGCAGTTGGGTCTTGCAGACAGTGATGATTCCGTGGTGCAGATCAAGCAGGCTATGATCGCTTCCTGCGACCAAGCCATATTGCTGGCAGATCACCGAAAATTTGATCGCAGCGGATTGGTTGCTTTAGGGTCCCTTGATTTGGTGGACAAGCTGATCACCGACTGTCCTCCCTCTGCCCTATGGCAGCAGCGGCTGGCGGAAAATGGAGTCAGTATCCTTTGCGGAGAAGATCTTTTCCCACAAGAGTAAAAAAATAATGGGCGGGCCACCGCCTGAAAAAATGGAGGAACAAACATGGCAAATGGTGTTCTGATGCCGAAGGCCGGCATCACTGTTGAATCCTGTATCATCGGCGAATGGCTGAAGCAGGTTGGCGATCATGTCAATGTAGGCGACGTTCTGTTCACCTACGAGACTGACAAGGCTTCCTTCGAATGCGAATCCACCGCCGAAGGCGAACTGCTGGAGATCTTCTATGGTCCCGGTGATGAAGTTCCCTGCCTGATCAATGTCTGTGCCATCGGCACCAAGGGCGAGGACGTCTCCGCTCTGAAGGGCGCCGGCGCTGCTCCCACTGAGGAAGCTCCCGCTACTGCTCCTGCTGCTGCCGCTGCCGCTCCCGCCGCTGTCGCTTGCAACACCAAGGCTCAGGCTGTTATCATGCCCAAGGCTGGTATCACTGTTGAGTCCTGCATCATCGGCGAATGGCTGAAGGCTGTTGGCGACGATGTTAAGGTCGGCGACATTCTGTTTACTTATGAAACTGACAAGGCTTCCTTCGAGTGCGAGTCCACTGCAGAAGGCAAGCTGCTGGCCATCTTCTTTGAGGGCGGCGAAGAAGTTCCCTGCATGGAGAACGTCTGCGCAGTTGGTCCTGAGGGTGAGCCCACCGATTGCCTGAAGCCCGGCGCTGCTCCCATGGTCGTCGCTGAAGCTGCTCCTGTTGAAGTTGTTGCCGAAGCTGCCCCCGTGGCTGCTCCCGCTGCTCCCGTCAAGGCAGGCGCTCCCGTATCTCCCAGAGCTGCAAAGCTGGCTGCTGCTCATGGCCTGGACGCTTCCCTGATCCCCGGCACCGGCCCCAACGGTCGTGTTGTTGAAAAGGACGTTGAGGATGCTATCGCTTCCGGCATTGCTACTCCCAAGGCTGCTGCCGCTGCTGCAGTTGTCGAGAACGAGTACGAAGATGTCAAGTTCAGCGGTATCCGCCGCGCCATCTCCAAGTCCATGACCACCAGCCTGTCCACCATGGCTCAGCTGACTCACAACAACTCCTTCGACGCTTCCGCTATCCTGGCTTACCGCAAGGCTCTGAAGGCTGCAGGCGGCGAGTACGCAGGCATCACCATCGGCGACATCATTCTGTACGCTGTTTCCCGTACCCTGCTGAACCACCCCGACCTGAACGCCAACATGCTCGACGACAACTCCATCCGTCACTTCAAGCATGTCAACCTGGGTGTTGCAGTTGATACCCCCAGAGGCCTGATGGTTCCCACCATCTTCGCTGCTGACACCATGAGCCTGCTGGAGATCTCCAAGGCTGTTAAGGAGCTGGCTGCTGAGTGCCGCGACGGTGCTATCAGCCCCGACAAGCTCTCCGGCGGCAGCTTCACCGTCTCCAACCTGGGCAACCTGGGTGTCGAGTCCTTCACCCCCGTTATCAATCCTCCTCACACCGGTATCCTGCGCGTTTGCGGTACCATCGACCGCGTTCGCAAGGCTGCTGACGGCTCCATCGAGCTGTACCCCGCTATGGGCCTGAGCCTGACCTACGACCACAGAGCTGTTGACGGCACTCCCGCTGCC
>JAZOLX010000125.1:0-26215 GCA_045653485.1 Faecousia sp.
GTCCAGGCCGTTCTTCTTAGCGCAGACAGCCAGATCGAACTTGCCCTGAGTTGCGCCGAACTCGCAGTCAACACGCCATGCCAGGTTGTCCTTGGTGGTAGCCTTCATGTTGGGCTCCAGATCCTCGCCCAGCAGCTCAGCGAACTTAGCGGCATGCTCAGCCTCTTCCCAAGCTGCCTTCTCCCAGTACAGGCCGACCTCGGGGTAGCCTTCACGGTGAGCAATGCGGGCCATGCACAGGTACATACCGACTTCGGAGCACTCGCCCTGGAAGTTAGCCATCAGCTGATCGAAGATGTACTTCTTGTCTTCCTCGGAAATGTCGGGGTTGTTCTTAACGGTCTTAGCGTAAACGCCGTACTCATGCTCAGCAGCCAGCTTCAGCTCGCCCTTCTGCTCCACGAACTTGGAAGCGGGGACCTTGCAAACGGGGCACTTGAAATCGGCGGCCAGCTCTTCGGCGGTATGAACGTAACCACAAACACTACAAACAAACTTCTTCATAATAAATTCCTCCAAATAATTTTAATTTAAATTTTCTGTTGGGCAATGGCCCTTTGTTTTTGATTTTATGCTTAGGTTTCCAAACAAGACCGGCACTTACCGGTGAAGGATAGCTGACAGCCGGAGACTGTGCAGCCGATGGAACTTTCTGCTTCCGAGCAGAGGGCTTGGGGTGTGCTTAACTTGTGCAGATCAATGACCGCGTCGCAGCTCTCACAGATGAAGTGTACGTGAGGTGCGGTGTTGGCATCGAACCGCTCAACGCCGTGGACAGTTGCGATGCCGCTTACCAGACCTTGCTGCTGAAACAGCTTCAAGTTCCGATACACCGTTCCCATGGACAGATCCGGGATCTCTGCTTTCAGATCCGAGAAGATGGTTTCTGCCGAAGGGTGTTCGTTGGTGTGCTGCAGGTAGGAAAGGATGGCATTGCGCTTTTTGAAGTTTTTTGAGGTAGCCTCCATATGTCACCTCCTAGATGCGAATGATTCTTATTTACGAGTAAAATATAACACATGGGTCTGCATTTGTCAATAGCTAAATAAGAATAATTCTTATTTATTTTTTAAAAATTTTTGGGTGCAGCATTTTGCTGCACCCGGATGCTTATTCGGTTACCATGCGGTACTCAATGCTGACGATAGAATCGTCCTGCAGGATGAGGATCAACTGTGTGCCGGCACATTCATAGGTGTAGGCGGTGTCTGCCTGGATATAGTCGCTGCCGTAAAGGGTGACGGCCTTATCCAGAGTATCGCCCAGCGCCAGGCCTTCGGGAGTGGTCAGATTGGGGTCGATAAAGTAGATGGAGTAAATAAACTCACTTTTGCCGTCGTTGAAAGCTGTGATTTCAAAGGTATCGTAGTTATACACATTATCGGTGCCTTCCAGAGCGCAACTGGGGACTTGGTAGGTAGAGGTAGCTTCGGGCAGCTTGGATGCATCAAAGGCTTCTCCGGGAATCAGCTTCACATTATTAAAGGTAAAAGCAAAGGCTTCACCTGTTACAGCTTCCTCGGTGGTTTCCGCAACATCCTGATTTACGGTTTCGTTCTGATTGGTCTGGGCACCCATGGTGATCTGGGGTACATCGTTAGGCTGCTCCTGGCTGCAGGCGGTGAAGCACAGCAGCATCATAAGGGCCAATAACAGGGCGGTCAATTTTTTCATAGTCTTACTCACTTTCTTTTTTTGCTTCTTGATCATAACGGCTGAGCTTTTCTTCATAAGCGGCAGCGATCTCAGCATCGCTGCGGTGATCCGGCATTTGATGCTCCTGTGCGAGAATTTCCGCAAAGTAGCCGGAGAGCTTCGTGGCACCGGACAGATTCAGATGCAGGCCACCGTCATAGGTATCCTGCTCAAAATCCAGACCGATCGCATCGATACACTCAGTGAAATTATAAAAACGAAGACCGTGCTTTTGCGCATATTCAACGATCTGTGCGTCGTATTCCTCATACCAGTAAGGATACAGGCTTGGTGCTTTGATCAATATAAACTCAGTGCCGTTTTCCTCGCACAGCAGACGCATTTTTTCTAAATAGTCCCAGCAGATATCCCCAAAGGCATAGCTGGCCTGAACCCGCTTGGTAGGCAGTGTACCTACCGGCTTGACAGAGGTATGCATTTGATAGCCCTGCCAGGTATTGTCTTTGGTCTGGAACAGATATTCGATATCCTCGCCTGTAAGCTTATCAAACCGGGAGTGATACCGCAGGATCGGGAAGACATAAGAGAAAAAGTCCTCTTCTTCCATCATGGAAGCCTGAATGATGCCTACCTTCTCGGCAGACCAGCGCATATTGTCGATGGTCAGCCTGTTATAAGCCTCGCTGATCGGCTCGCTGTAGCGCATGGCGTTGACATTATAGACTACCGCTTTTGGGGTTTCGTAGCGGAAGGTTTCTTTCAAAATATAATAGGACTGCCAGATCAACTGCTGAGAGGTTCCACGCACATAAGAAGTGATTCCCTGCTGACGGAACATTTCCAGCGGGGAGAAATTGGCATAAACCTCGCAATCGCCAACAAACAGCACATCGTGGTCGCCCGCTTCCTTGTAATATTGGGAAATAAAACTGCCTTCTTCCAGATCGGTCATGTATTTGGGCTGCAGCAGCATGGTCACAAGGGTTAAGTCAATGCAAAATGCCAGTAAAGCGGCAATCACACCCAACAGATTTTTCAGAGATTGTTTCTTCATAGTGTCCTCCTAAAATCTGCTATAGATAAATTCGGTGGCATTGAAGCCGATACCGTACATACCGAACACCAAGACCAAAAGCGCCATGATACAAATGATACAGGTTTTTAACGGAGGGAAGAAGCTGTGCAGCTTTTTTTCAATGGCATCGCGCTTCCAATCGTATGCCCAAAGCAGCGAAACAGCCACAGCAAAGACGATCCAATCGCCCGGTGTCAAACCCATTGTACCAATGGTGGCAAAGAAATCGCCATAATTAAAGATAGTGAATACACTGCCCACCATCCGAAGAGCCAGCATGGTTTCGGGCCATACGAAGAAAGACCACAGCAATGTTACCAGCAGGAAGGTGGCTGCCTGATTGAAAAGCTTCCATTTTGTTTTCAGCTTTTCGCCAAAGGCAACAAAAATGCCGTTGATCAGACCCCACAGCAGGTAATGGATGCCATGCCACAGGCCGGATACCAGAAAGGTAATGATGGAATTGATAAACTTTCGAACTTTGCCCTTCCGGTTGCCGCCCAGAGGAATATAAATGTATTCTCTCAGCCAGCCGCCAAGGGTCATATGCCAGCGGCGCCAGAATTCCTGGAAGGATTGAGAAAAATAAGGGGTGTTGAAGTTCTCGCTCATACGGATACCCAGCATCCGGGAAACACCCAGAACCATGTCGATGCCGCCGGAGAAATCGGTGTAAAGCTGAATGGAATAGAGAACCATGGCAGCCAGAGCGAAGGCACCTCGGTAAGCTTCGGTATCTGCGGTGATCGCAGAAATGATCACACCTGCTCTTGCAGCGATCACATATTTCTTGAAAAGACCCCAAATTGCTCTGACGGCGCCGTCACCAATGCCGTCCCAGGTGATCTTGCGCTCCGCCAGGGTGTTGCGCATATTGGGATAAGGCTCAATAGGGCCGATAAAGATATGGGGAAGATAGGTGATATGCAGTGCATACCGGAAGAAATTCCGCTCCGGGGCGTATTTTCCCCGATAGATGTCGGCATTGTAGGCAATGATCTGCAGGGTAAAATAAGAGATGCCCAAAGGTGCCACAAATTCCCAACCGGTCAAAGGCTGGGCTTTTACAGCAAGCAACGCCAGCGCGTTCAGCGTAATGCTGATCCACAGTATCCACTTATGCTTGGGGATCAGGAGGCCTGCCACATAGGAAAGGGCAGTGGCGCCCAGCAGATATGCAAGACCGGGGATACCGTAGCCGGCATAAACTGCCAAGCCTAAAAGAAAAATCAATACATTTACAATCATAAATTCTTACTCACATGCAGGCCACTGATCACGGTCCCAATCTCTTCCGCTAAGGGTGGATTTCCGTTGGGCATCGGTCATCAAACTGTAGATGCTGTGTACGGAAGAGGGGGTAGGATCGATGTGCCGCCAGGTGCCGCCGATATTGATCAGCAGCCAGTAGTGGGTCTTACAGGTTGTCCAAATCAACTGTGTACTGTATCCGTAGTGCTTCAAAAGAACATCCAGGCACATAGCATGTACATAGCAGTTGCCGTGCTTGTTTTTGAAACCGAACCATACGGGGTCGCTGCCACCCCAGTCAGAGCTATAGCCAATGGTACTGCGGACATAATCCCGCAGAGCTTCGGGGTCGGAGCTGAGTTTAGGAGCCAGCCCGGCAACCAGAGCCGCGGTGTCGGCGGCATCATGTAGAACCTCGACCTTGCGGCGGACCGTGGCGGTATTATTGGATTTATCTGTGGCATAATAGGTCACATAATAAGTGCCGGATTTGTCGGTATCTACAGCGGACGCATCGTAACGGATCTTGCAAGTGCCATCGATTGCGTCTGTTGCACTGACACCAATCAGATAATCTGGCGTGTCGCCTTTATTGACCTGCAGTGTCGTCAAACCCTGGATGACAGGGGGAACAGTATCGGTTGAAACAATAAACTCTGTTTGTGTGGTAGAGACATTTCCAAGCTTATCTTCCGCTTCAAAGACGACGGTTTGGATGCCCTGGGTCTCAAAATCCAACTCCGTCATCATCCGCACTTCTTTAACACCTGAGGGGTCTGTAACGTTGACGATAAAATCCTCCTGTACTGCAGTTTCACCGGTGAAAACAGAAACTGTCTGCAACTCCATCACAGGGCCTTGCGTGTCTGCAATGGTAACGGTGCAGGAGCGGGTAGCATTACCTGAAGTGCTTTTGACCGTATAGGTACCGATGCCGACTCCATTCAGGGCATCGATCACCATTTGATCAATCAGAGCGCTGTCTGCCTCGGCGGTTAAAAGGAGATCCTCAATGGTAAGTGTGGAGCCGTATTCCAACTGGAAACTATCTTTCAGCCACTGGTAGGAAAGATTGCAACGCTGCTCAGTAACATTTCCATAATCGTCCGCCACCATGACAGTAAAACTGCGGTCGCTCATGTCTTCTATTTTTACTGGTGCAGCAAAGGAAATTGAGGTACCGGAAAGGTCGGTGCAGCTTACCACAAAATCTTCTGCTTTGGGAATGTAGCCGGGTTGTGCAATCTTTTCGGTGATAAATACGACATCCGGTGCGGTTGTATCTGCTACGGTCAGTGTAACGGTCTGTTCCCGGCCGCCATGACTTAACGTTAGACTATGAACGCCGGGTTTGCCAATATCCAGTGTACTGACATCGCTGACAAAACGGCATTTTCCAATAGAGGCGTATTGTGTCGCAAACTGATCGATTCCAAGAGATGTGGTACCCAGTTCAATGGTTACATCTTGAAATTTTGGTTGCTGATAAAGCCAATATTGATTCACACCGAAAGCACAGCCCAACAGTAAAAACACAGCGAGCAGGGGAATACACAGCTTTCCGATTTTTGTTTTGAGAAACTTTTTCATACTACCATGACCCCACAAAAATGTAAAAAAATCCTGCATACACATTACCACGAAATCTGTCGAAAAGCAACGAAAAAATAGAAAGATTTTACATCTTGATGGACAAAAAAAGAAGCACCGCGGTTTGCGGTGCTTCCGGGGATTAATCAGCTTTTTTAGCGTATCCATAAGCATCAAAAATATAAGTTTCTCCGTCTATCTCCTTTGTGCAATCAGCAAAGAAGGTGCCGTTATACCGGCGGTATCGCCAACCATGATCGTCAGCCATCCAGCATTCGGGCGTGACACCGCTCCATACGGTAGGCAGCTGTAATTGGGCGCGGATCTCGTTATCTTGGAAATGCCACCATTCAGAGCTAATGCCCACTAAACCGGCACCGGTCATGATCTGTGCCAAAAGCTTTGCGTTGGCATTGTTTCTTGAGGGAACGGAATACCAACTCAGGTCATGCATAGAGGTCTGCATTTTCAATTCGCTACCATCCAGATCTTCCAAGGTAAGATCAACAGCAATGCCCAGATTATGCAGGGAACCTCCTTTGGCCAGGAAGCTTCCTAAGGCCCAGGTGCCGTTGGTCATCAGCAGTTCATAGGTCAGATCTTCCTCATCTTCCACCTTAGGCAGGTCATTGAGCTTTTTGCCGGTAAATGTTTTTTCCGGAATTGGCTCTTCGAGGATCTTTTCTGTCAAATCATAGATCTCAATGGTGGCCTGGTTGGGACGGTAGGCATCATAGATCTTTAAACGGTAACCCTGCCGGACAGCCTCTTGTGCTGCTGCTAAAATTTTATGGGAAGTGGGGTATAACAGCGGTACCAGAAATTCGCCGTTTGTCATCTTCACGGCGTTGTAGCCGGCAGTAACCACATCCGTTACATCCGGTATTTCGTATTCATGGACCATATAAAGGGAAGAATAACTGTTTGTGATGTCATAGCTGCATAAATACCCAAAAATATCTACCAGATTGATCATGCAGTAGTTGCTGTCAATATAGCAAGTCTTGCCATCCAACAGCACACCGAACATGCCGTCCTTTTCGTCCAACACACAGTAGGCCTTTGCAGCCTTTACATTTCCGACAACTTCTCCGTCGGTTGGCGCACTGTATGCATCCAGATCCTTTACAGGCCATATGGTACAATAGATGGGGGAGGCACCGGTAGAGACGGTGATCTCTTCGGATTCAGCGGCAAAGGCGCTGTCTTCTCTTGTTTGTCCGCCCACAGCGAAAAGGCGGAATTGAAAATCGCTGAGATTTTGCAAATGTCCGGTGGTGTAGGTTCGTTCACCATCCTTGGCAACCTGTTTCACAGGGACCCATCTGGCTTGATCGCTATTATATTGCTGGAGCTCGTAGTATTCGCCCTTTGTTTCTTCCCAAGTCATGGTATAAACGTTGTGTCCTTGGTCAGAAATTGTAAAGGCCAGATCTCTGCCCAGCAGATCCTCTCTTACAACAGTGAGGCCCCCACAAGTATATCCATAGTATTCCAGACCTTCCGAGATGCGGTATGTATCGAATACAAGGCAACATTCCGTGTGGTGATCGGGCATAGGAATATCCTGATTCTCACCAAAGGTAAAGGTTGTCTCGTTCTCTGTTAAGGTCTTCAGCAGGGTCAAAGAGTCATCCTCTTGCATGAGATAGATTCTGGTATGTGTAGCGGACTGGGGTTGATAGGTAACGGTAATGCTGTCCGTATCCGGGTCTGCTGTCCACTGCAGATCAGAAATCGTGGGGCGGCTCAGCGTCGTGGTAATACGGATTGGATTATCTCCTTGGCGCAGCCTGATTTCCCATGCGGCTTCAAATTCAACAATGGTGGAAATCTGGATCACGATCTGCTGGTCTTCGGGAATGGGAGGCAGAACACAGGAGGTACCGTGAATATATTCCTGATAGATGACAGTAGGCTCTTCTTCCGCCTCAATGGCTTCTTGTGTCATAGGAAGCTGCAGCTCCAGTGAATAATAGTCGGTATACTTTGCTTCCGGCCAGAAAATGGTTAGATTGTCCTGCTCGTCTTGCCGGATCGTCAACACTGCATTTTCCGGCATGGTGCTGGCAGCATTTTGGTAAGGCAGAACTACAAAATAAACAAACGCAGCGCTAAGACCGGCTAATAAAATAAGCACGATCAAAATGATCCATAAAACAGTTTTCTTCATATACGGTCCCCCAATCCCAATCAGACCATGTAATTGCGCCTGATGGATATACTCCCACAATATCTTTATTATAGGGAGATCATAGTGGGATTGCAAGGGATTGTTTTAATAATTACTTCTCCGGGAAGCAAATCTTTACTTTTTACAGAAAATCTGCTACCATAAGCCAAAGGTGGTGATGGCGTGAAAGCAAAAAAACTGACGGTGATGGCAATGCTTTGCGCCATTGCGTTGACGATCTTTATGGTGGAAGCACAGATTCCGCCATTGGTGCCCATGCCCGGTGTAAAGATGGGTCTGAGTAATATCGTTACTGTGTTTGCGGTGTTTGCGCTTGGGCCGGGAGAAGCGGCAGCGATCCTGTTTGTAAGAATTTTTCTGGGTGCTGTGTTTGCGGGTAATTTTAGTACGATCTTTTATTCCGCGGCCGGTGGTGCCTGCGCGATTTTGGTAACTATTGGATTCAGAAAGATATTAAATAAGAAACAACTTTGGGTGGCGGGCAGCATTGGTGCGGTTGCCCATTCCATTGGGCAGATGGCTATGGCGATTTTGCTGACGGGTACGCCATCGCTGATGGTTTATCTGCCGTTTATGATCCTGTGCAGTGTGATCTCCGGTTTATTTACCGGATTGTGTGCGCAGGTACTGGTGAATCGGGGGAAAGATATATGGAAAACCGTTTTCAAATGAATTTTACCAAGGCACAGGTGGATGCCATTTCTAATTTAGGTCTTGCCCATGTGGGTGACGGTGTTTATGAGCTGCTAGTCCGCAGCTACTTGTGTGTAAAGGGTGACCAAACGGTCAAGACCCTCCATAAGGATGCGGTCAGTTTGGTAAAGGCAGCTTCTCAGGCAAAATTTGTGGAAGCGATTTTGCCAATTTTGACGGAAGAGGAATTTGCCTACTACCGCCGGGGAAAGAATGCCCACACCCACGCAGCACCCAAGGCGGCATCCCCGAAAGAATACGCAATGGCAACGGGGTTGGAGACCTTGTTCGGTGCCTTATATCTTTACGGCAGAACAGAGCGACTTAGTGAGCTGTTTGAGAAAGGAATGGAAAGCTATGGCATTTGACGCGTATTTCCTTTCTGCGGTTCTGGACGAAATTCGGCACAAGGCCACCGGTGCCCGGGTGGAGAAGATCCATCAGCCGGGTCGGGATACGGTGATCTTGCTGCTGCGTTGTGAGCATGGCAGAGAAAAGCTGCTTTTTGCCCCCAACCCTGCCGCGCACCGGCTGCATTTGACTACAGCAAACCCGGAAAATCCGGACCAGCCGCCTATGTTCTGCATGCTGCTGCGCAAGCACCTGTCCGGTGCACGGTTGTCAGAGATCTCCCAGCCGCCTATGGAGCGGGCAGCTACCTTTACCTTTGATTGCACCGATGAAATGGGTTACCCTGTGCAGAAAAAATTGGTGGCAGAGCTGATGGGTCGTACCTGTAATCTGTATCTGCTAGGCCCTGACGGGCGTATCATCGATTGCCTGCGGCGAATTGGCTTGGATGAAACCAGCAAGCGCCCTGCCCTGCCGGGATTGCTGTATCAAGAGCCGGAAGCGGTAACAAAAGCCAACCCCATGGTGTTAGAGCAACTAGATTATGTAAACTTATTATGTAAATCTGGGGCAGACGTTCTTGCAGACAGGTTGATGGATGAACTGGGTGGATTATCTCCCTTGGTCTGCCGGGAAGCGGCACTTTTTGCCGCTGGGGATACTGCCGCACGAATCGATGAACGATATGCGGAAGAAACAGCGGAAAAGCTATTCCTGTTCTTCCGGGAGCATTTAAACCATCCAGCGCCTTATTTCTATGCACAGGCTGACGGAACACCCAAGCAGTTTGCCTTCTGTCCCATCCGGGAGTACGGCGGCTGTCAGCAAGCGGAATCTTTCACAGCGCTTCTGGACAATTATTATATTGTAAGAGACCGCAAGGACGCCATGCGCCAGAAGAGCCAGGCTTTGCGGAAAACCGTTACCAATCTCTGTCAGAGAATTACCCGGAAACTGGCAATTCAAGAAAAAGAGCTTGCGGCTACCTTTGACCGGGAACGGCACCGTCAATTGGGCGATATCGTCACTGCCAACATTCATCGCATTATTAAAGGGCAGACCGTGCTGGAAGCAGAGGACTTTTACGATGAGGAAATGAAGGTAATTGAAATTCCCATCTCCCCAATTCTTTCTCCCCAACAGAATGCCGCAAAGTTTTATAAGGACTATGCCCGGATGAAAAATGCGGAAAAAGAGCTGACCAAGCAAATGGAGCTGGGCGAGCAGGAGCTGGATTACCTGAAGAGCGTTCTGGAAGAACTGAACCGGGCGGAAACCGATGCAGAGCTGGATGAAATCCGTCAAGAACTTCATACAGGCGGTTATGTTCGCATGGACAGCGCAAAAAAACGGATGAAACAGAGCAAGGTGCAGCCCATGCGGTTTGAGTCCACCGATGGTTATCCCATCTATGTGGGCCGCAACAACCGGCAGAATGATGAACTGACATTTAAGCTGGCCCGGAAGGACGATATCTGGCTTCATGCCCAAAAGGTTCATGGCAGCCATGTGATCATTTCCTGCGGCGGTACCAAACCACCGGATGATACCGTCACACAGGCGGCTCAGTTGGCAGCCTTCTACTCCGAATCCACCGGCGGACAGAATATCGCTGTGGATGTGACCCCCGTCAAGCAGGTGAAAAAAGTCCCCGGCGCAAAACCGGGTATGGTGATCTATCATACCTACAATACGGTTATCGTCAATCCTTATAAAGATATTGTTATCGACCCGCTGAATGCAGAAAAAAAGCCTTAATAAAAAACGCCTGCCTGTGCGGGCGTTTTTTTATGGGAAATGGGGCAAAATATTCCGGAAGGCGGTCGTTCAAAAATAATTTATAATTGGCATACTTGACTTTTTTAGCACTCTGGTGTATAGTGTGCTTAGCACTCAGAGATATGGAGTGCTAACAAAAAGGAGGGACATGTATGGAACTGACCGAGCGGAAAAAGAAGGTACTACGCAGTGTGGTAGACCTGTACATCCGCACCGCTGAGCCTGTTGGCTCGAAAGCGATTACCGAGCTTCCCGACATGAATTATTCCTCCGCTACCATCCGTAATGAAATGGCCGATCTGACCGCTATGGGTTATCTGGAACAGCCTCACACCAGTGCGGGCCGTATTCCTTCCGCGGCAGGTTACCGGTTATATGTGGATGAACTGATGCTGGATTACCGGCTGACCATGGATGAGACCCACTCCATTAATGCTGCTATCGAAGAAAAGATGCAGCGGGTGGATCGGATGGTGGAAAAAGTTGCTAAGCTGGTTTCTCAGGCAACAGACCTGCCTGCTATCTCTCTGGCTTCCCGCAGCGGCAGAGCCACAGTAAAACGGTTTGACTTGATTCTGGCTGGTACCGGAAGCTTCATTCTGGTGCTGATGCTCAGCAATGACGAGGTAGTCAATAAGCTGATCAAGCTGCCGCTGAATGTAGAGGAAACCGATCTGAAGGTTCTGAGTGCGGTGCTGAACGCAACCATGGTTCAGCTAAGCCCCGATGACTATACAGCAGAGTTGCTGGAACGAGTGATGATGTCCGCAGGCGTGGCTTCGACATTAGTTCCTGTGATTGTAGAATTCACCACCGAGACCCTGCGCCGTCAAGCCAGCACCAATCTGGCCGTTGCCGGTCAGATGCGCCTACTGGGCCAGCCGGAGTATCGGGATGTGGATAAGGCTCAAAAGCTGCTCACATCTTTGGATGAAGATACCCTTTCCAACCTGCCTGCAGTACTGCGGAATGAAAATGGTACGCAGGTGCTGGTAGGCCCGGAAAATGTGGCCCAGGAATTAAAGGATACCTCCGTGGTCATGACCAAGTTTGATATCGGCGACGGTATGCACGGCATGATCGGTGTGGTAGGCCCCACCAGAATGGATTACGCAAAGGTCACGGCAAGACTTTCCTACTTTGCCGAGAGCCTTTCTAAAATGTTTTCAAAGCCGGAGCAAGGCCAGCTGCCTGCCCCGGAAGCCGATAAGGAGGCATAACATTGGCTAAGAAAGAAAAGAAGCAGGCTGAGCTTGTGGAGGAAACGGTAGAAACACCGGAAACCACAGAAGAAACCCCTGTAGAGGAAACCGTAGAGGTTAACCCCTGGGAAGAAAAATACAACGCAGAGCATGACAGCTTCCTGCGGTTGGCTGCGGATTACGATAATTTCCGTAAGCGCACCGTCAAAGAAAAGGAAGCATCCTACGGTAACGGCAAAGCGGATACCCTTGCAAAGCTGTTGCCCGTCTATGACAATTTGGAGCGGGCACTGAATCAGCCCACCGAGGATGTCGCTTACAAGAAGGGCGTGGAGATGACTATGAATGAGTTGGTCAAGATCTTCACAAGCCTTGGCGTTGAGATTTTCGGCAATGTGGGTGACGGATTTGACCCGAATCTCCACAACGCCGTGATGCACATCGATGATGAATCTCTGGCAGAGAACACGATTTCTCAGGTGTTCCAGAAGGGTTTCAAGATCGGTGACAAAGTAGTTAGATTTGCTATGGTCCAAGTGGCTAATTAAGATATTGAGATATGAACTATGAGATATGAGATATTTCTTAGTTAATGACCATCTCGTATCTCATATCTTATAACTCATATCATGAGATTATTTTTGTTAAAAATTTTAGTTTATATATGGAGGAAATTATTATGGGTAAGATCATCGGTATTGACTTGGGTACTACCAATTCCTGCGTAGCAGTTCTGGAAGGCGGCGAACCTGTCGTTATTGCTAACGCTGAAGGCGCACGGACTACACCTTCCGTTGTTGCTTTCTCTAAGACCGGCGAGCGTATGGTCGGCCAGGTTGCTAAGCGCCAGGCTGTTACCAATGCTGACCGCACTATCGCTTCCATCAAGCGCCACATGGGTGAGAACTACCATGTAGACATCGACGGCAAGGGCTACACGCCCCAGGAGATCAGCGCTATGGTGCTGCAGAAGCTGAAGGCTGATGCCGAGGCTTATCTGGGCCAGACCGTTACCGAGGCTGTTATCACCGTTCCCGCTTACTTCTCTGACTCTCAGCGCCAGGCTACCAAGGACGCAGGCAAGATTGCAGGCCTGGAAGTCAAGCGTATCATCAACGAGCCCACCGCTGCTGCTCTGGCTTACGGCCTGGATAAGGAGCAGGAGCAGAAGATTATGGTCTATGACCTGGGCGGCGGTACCTTTGACGTCTCCATCCTGGAGATCGGCGACGGCATCGTAGAAGTTCTGGCAACCGCAGGCGATACCCGTCTGGGCGGCGACGACTTCGACGAGCGCATCATGGACTACCTGGTTGCAGAGTTCAAGAAGGCAGAAGGCATTGATCTGAAGAACGACCGTGTTGCTATGCAGCGTCTGAAGGAAGCTGCTGAGAAGGCTAAGATCGAGCTGTCCGGCATGACTACCACCGCTGTGAACCTGCCTTATATCACCGCTGATGCTACCGGTCCTAAGCACCTGGATGTGACCATCAGCCGTGCTAAGTTCAATGAGCTGACCGCAGATCTGGTGGAGCGCACTCTGAAGCCTGTTCGCCAGGCTATGAATGACGCAGGCCTGAAGTCATCCGATCTGAACAAAGTTCTGCTGGTTGGCGGTTCTACCCGTATTCCTGCTGTTCAGGAAGCTGTTAAGAATCTGACCGGTAACGAAGGCTTCAAGGGTATCAACCCCGACGAGTGTGTTGCACTGGGTGCTGCTATCCAGGGCGGCGTTCTGACCGGCGACGTGAAGGACGTTGTTCTGCTGGACGTTACTCCCCTGTCCCTGGGTATCGAGACCATGGGCGGCGTGTTCACCCGTCTGATCGGTCGCAACACCACCATCCCCACTCACAAGAGCCAGATTTTCTCCACCGCTGCTGACGGCCAGACCTCCGTTGAGGTTCACGTGCTGCAGGGCGAGCGTGAGATGGCTGCTTACAATAAGACTCTGGGCCGCTTCCAGCTGGGTGGCATCGCTCCCGCTCCCCGTGGCGTTCCTCAGATCGAAGTTACCTTCGACATCGATGCCAACGGCATCGTGAAGGTTTCCGCTAAGGACCTGGGCACCGGCAAGGAGGCCAACATCTCCATCACCGCTTCCACCAACCTGAGCCAGGAAGATATCGACAAGGCTGTCCGCGAGGCTGAGCAGTATGCCGCTGAAGATAAGGCTCGCAAGGACGAGGTGGATACCCACAACAATGCTGAGCATCTGATCTACCAGACCGAAAAGACTCTGGGTGAGCTGGGCGACAAGATCTCTGAAGAAGAGAAGGCACCCATTCTGGCAGCTGTCGAAAAGCTGAAGGAACTGAACAAGGGTACCGATGTTGCCGCCATCAAGTCTGCATCCGAGGAAGTCCAGCAGGCCTTCTACAAGGTCAGCGAGAAGCTGTACCAGCAGGCAAATCCTCAGGGTGATCCCAACTGTGGTGGTAACTGCAACAACTGTGGTGATGACGGCGTTGTGGATGCCGACTACGAGACCGTTGATTAATTAACCCCAACAAAAGGGGCGGCACAAGCCGCCCCTTTTCGGTGGTTTATTGAGGTGAATTCCTATGGCTGATAATAAGCGCGATTACTATGAGGTGCTTGGCGTTGAAAAAAGCGCCAGCGCCGAGGAAATAAAGAAGGCCTACCGTAAAAAGGCTATGCAGTTCCACCCGGACCGGAATCCCGGTGATAAGACCGCGGAAGAAAAGTTCAAGGAAGTGGGCGAAGCATACGAAGTATTGTCCGATGACGACAAGCGTGCCCGTTACGACCAGTTCGGCTTCCAGGGTGTAGACCCCAACTTCGGTGGCGGTGCCGGGTTTGACGGCGGCTTCGGCGGCTTTGGTGGTTTCGGCGACTTCGGTGATATTTTCGGAGAGTTCTTCGGTGGCGGAAGCAGTCGCAGAGCCGCTGCACAAAATGCACCCCGCCGAGGTGAAAATGTAGGTGCCCGTCTTGATCTGACTTTTGAGGAAGCCGCTTTTGGCTGTGAAAAGGAAGTATCTGCCCAGCGGATCGAAAACTGTGCGGCCTGTAGCGGCAGCGGCAGTGCCGATGGTGCGATCGAGACCTGCTCCCAGTGTCGTGGTACCGGCCAGATCCGTACTGTCCAGAACTTTATGGGTATGCAGATGCAGTCCAACACGGTGTGTCCTTCCTGCAGCGGCCGGGGTAAGATCGTCAAGACACCCTGTACCACCTGTAAGGGCAAGGGCAAGGTGCGCCGGACTCAGAAGATCAAAGTCAAGATTCCTGCCGGTGTGGACGACGGACAGAGTGTTCGTGTTCGTGGAGAAGGCTGTGTCGGCAGCAACGGCGGTCCCAACGGCGACCTGCTGGCAGAAGTTTACATTAAACGTCATCCGATTTTCTCCCGCCAGAACACAGACGTCTATTGCGAGGTACCTATTACCTTCACACAAGCTGCTTTGGGTGCGGAGATCGAAGTGCCTACTCTGGATGGCAAGATGAAGTACGATTTGCCCGAGGGGACACAAACGGGTAAGTCCTTCGTCCTTTCCGGAAAGGGTATCCCCTTTGTAAATAACCCCAAGCGCCGGGGCAATCAGGTCTTTACTGTGGTGGTGGAGACACCCACCAGACTGACCAAGGAGCAAAAAGAGCTTCTGCAAAAGCTGGATGCCACTATGGACAGCAGCGAAAACCCAAAGCGGAAGAAGTTCTTTGATACATTAAAAGATTTCTTTGATTAATTTATATAAAAATAGCGGCGGGGGCTTGCCCTTACCGCTATTTTTGTATTATAATGGTAAAAAATCGTTGGAGGTTTTCTTATGAAGCGCACGGATTATATCAACTGGGACGAATATTTTATGGGTGTGGCCATGCTGGCAGCCAGACGAAGCAAGGACCCCAATACGCAGGTGGGCGCTTGTATCGTATCCCCGGACAATATTATTATTTCCACCGGCTATAACGGCATGCCCAAAGGCTGCTCCGATGACGAATTTCCTTGGGATCGTACCGGTGAAGAAACCAAGTATCCCTATGTGGTCCACGCGGAGCTGAATGCCATCCTCAATGCTAACGGCCGTGACCTGCGAGGCAGCCGGATCTATGTGGCCCTGTTCCCCTGCAACGAGTGCGCCAAGGCAATTATCCAGAGTGGCGTTAAAGAAGTGATCTATCTGTCCGATAAGTATAGCGGCACACCGATGAACGCAGCTTCCAAGCGCATGATGCTTTGCGCAGGCGTGAAATTCACGCAGCTGAAGCCGTCTGTGGATTCTATCGTGCTGGATTTTATACCGGAAGAAGATAAGTAATCAAACAGCCGGGATGCTTGCGCATCCCCGCATATTTTTTATTTTTCGTTGCCCATGAAGAATAATGCCAGTGTGCCGGGGCCGGCATGAGAACCAATAACCGCACCCAGATTGCCGATAAAGGCATCTTTGACACCATATTCTTCCTTAACCATGGCGGCAAGCTTTTGTGCATCCTCCATAGCATCGGCGTGGCAGATAAATACGGTGCTGTTGTCCCAATCGCCAGCCAGTTCACCCATCTTGGAAGCAAGGGTATTGATGGCAGCTTTGCGGCCTCTTGCTTTGACCATGCTGATCAGATGGCCTGCATTGTCCACATGGAGCACAGGCTTGATATTCAGCACAGTACCCAGAACAGCTGTTGCCGCACTGACCCGGCCGCCCCGCTTCAAGTACACAAGGTCATCTACAGTAAACCAGTGTGCAGTGTGATTTTTGGCATTCTCTACCCAAGATGCCAATTCTTCCAGAGAAAGACCCTCGTCCCGCTTCTTGCAGGTGTGCCAAACCAGCAAGCCCTGTCCCAGTGCGGCGGCGCAAGTATCCACCACGATGATCTTTCTGTCCGGATAGCTTTCAGCCAACTCGTTTGCAGCGATTACAGCAGATTGATAGGTGGTGCTGAGTCCTGATGAGAAAGCAAGAACAAGTGCATCCTTGCCGGAAGCCAGAGTGGGTTCGATCACCTTTGCCCAACCATCAGGATTAACAGCAGAGGTGGTGGCCATTTCGCCGCCACGCATGGCATCATAAAGCTCTTTGACCTGCGCATCGGCAACGCTGTCATTGCGTGCCTCTCCACGGAAGTTGACGATCAAAGAAACTGTCTTAACATTTAGCTCCTGCAGCATCTGCTGAGGTAGATCGCAGGCGGAATCGGTAATAATCTGGTAATTCATAAAAGGAGCACTCCTTGGCAAATATTTGTCGTCAGTATAAAGTAAAAAACAGGAAATGTCACGAGAAATCCGTAAGTGAAACCTCTCTGGCGGGTAGAATGTACGACTCTACCCTTAGGAGAGTTGTTTTCTGATTTTGCCAATAGCAGAAAAACTGGCAATGAGCAGACATGCCCACAAAAAGAGACTAGCCACCCAGTATTGCGCGCATACCATTGGGGAAGAAAAAATAATCAAAAGACCGTAAAGAAAATCACCCGAAATATTGGGATTTCCCGCAGACAGAAAGTTCAGCACCAAAAACAGAAGAGTGGTGCTTAGGGATATAAAACAAATGGTACGAATCGTTCGTAATGAAATAAGATCCGTGTTTTTCACAGCGCGGTAATAAAGAATCCACCCGGGAACAAAAAATGCAGCAGCCACAAGGATCAACAGTGTTCTAACAAAACCTTCCGGCTCCGGAATAAAACCCAGCAGTGCGCAGATAATAAACAGGCAACACCAGATTCCATATAAATACTTGTTTTTCATAACCATGTCCTTTCCATAAAGGAAGTCAAGGATATTGTAACCGAAAGACCGCAAAATGACAAGGGAAAAAAGGTCTGGACAGTGGTCGTTCCTTCTGTTATAATAAAATATCATACAAAAAAGGGAGCTGATTTCCCATGAAATGTCCATTTTGCGGCGATCAGGAAAGCAAGGTTGTGGATTCCCGACACAGTGAAGATGGCTTAAGCATCCGCCGTCGCCGGGAGTGCTTGAATTGCCAGCGGCGCTTCACTACCTATGAGATCGTGGAGAGCTTGCCGATCATTGTTGTCAAGCGGGACGGATCCCGCCAAGGCTTTGACCGCAACAAGATACTCAATTCCATGGTGCGGGCATTTGACAAGCGGCAGGTGGATGTGTCGGATCTGGACCGTATCACCACAGAAATCGAGCAGACCATTCAGAACACACTGGAACGCGAGGTCAGTACCGATAAAATCGGTGAGATGGTTATGGCTCGCATCAAGCCTCTGGATGAGGTTGCGTACATTCGGTTTGCTTCTGTTTACCGTCGTTTCCAGGACGTCAGCAGTTTTATCCATGAGATAAATAAGTACCTGGAAGAAAAGTAAGGAGTCGTCTATGGAAGACTTTATCCCGGATCTGGTAGATCTGATCAATAATTTTGACCCGGCCTCCCTGTTGCCAAAGGTGAATTCTGTCCTGGGATGGATCGAACTGCTGATACGTCTTTGCGTGATGGCGGCACCGGTGATCATGCTGGTTTTTGGTTTGACCTATTGGTTCTTGCCTGCCAAGGAAGCCAATCATGAGGCTGGTTACCGATTCTACTTTGGCATGGGCAGTGTGGATGCGTGGCGCTTTACTCAGAAGCTGGCAGGCATCGTTTGGACTGGGTTGGGACTGATTCTCAGTATTGTCATGTTCTTTGTCAGCAGCGGTTTCCGCGGTATGGAAGGGACAAAAATGCTGGATACAGCGGTTGTTTGTGTCCTCTGGGAAATCGGTTTAATGGCATTGGCTTGCTTGACGATCAACATCCTGTTGATTATCCGTTATGACAGAAAAGGCAATCTCCGCCGAACAAAGGATAAACAAAAAAGCTCGTCGTAAGACGAGCTTTTTATTATAACTGCGCGTAGACAACCATGAAAAATTTATGGTATAACCAACGAAATATCTCCCAATGCGGCAATGACTAAGATTCCCAGATTATCAGTGTATATTTCATCGAATTGAGAAAGCGGCAGGGGACTTTCCCCTTCGCCTACTTCGATGGTATAGCCGGGGCGGCGAAATTCTTGGATAAACCAATCCTTGTAGCCTGCAAAGCTGGATTCAAAAGGCGTATCTTCCAGAGCATAGCCACTGACACGGGCAAAAGCGTCTCCTAATTCTTCTGCTCCCGGCACTTCATAATCGCGGAATTGCCAATAGATCACTTCTCCTTGGGCATGGTAGGCCAGCACCAAAGCCGGATCAATAAATTCCGTATAACCCGCCAATGCACGACTTTCCAATTGATTCAGAGGTGCCCGACCTACATAGTCCCTCGGCCCGGGGCGGGTAAATCCCTGAGAAAATTTGATCTCCCGGGCTTGCAACCACCCGGCGGGATATTGCAGATTCAAATCTACCCCCAAAAGATTGGCCTTCCACCCCTCCGGGAAAGGGATGGCGGGATAAAATTCCGCCAGATTCCGGGCTGATTCATAGGGAATGGTTCCTGACGGAATTGCCCCGGTGACCAGGTCTACTCCGTCGGGGTTTACCATAGGTACCATGTAGATGGTAGCAATATCGGCTATTTTTTGTGCTTCAACACCGAAAATAATGCCGTTTTCCGAGATAGCCTGTGCTAGTTCCTCTGCGAATTTTAAAAGCACAAGGCTGGTGATCCACTCGTTTGCATGGTGTGACGCGGAATAGATCACCTTTCTTGGGCCGTTGCCGATAACCAAAGTCCGGATAGGCCGCTGGTAGGCTGTGCTGCCGATGACCTCCGTTCGGCAAAAGGGATATTTCTCCACAAGCGCCAGAATCATCTGTTCACAGCTATCGGATGTAATGGGAACGTCGGTTCTTACAATTGCCATAAAAAATCGCCTCCGACTATTGTATGCCGGAGGCGAAGATTTTGTTATTGGTTTTGCTCCAACCAGATCAGCAGAACCGCGATATCGGAGGGGCTGACACCGGAAATGCGGCCTGCCTGTCCAATGGACATGGGCCGGATCTCACTCAGCTTCTGCCGTGCTTCCAACCGAAGGCCGGCAATGGCGTTGTAATCAATGGAATCGGGCAGGCGGCGGGATTCTTCTTTCTTAAATTCCGCTACCTGTTTTTCCTGTCTGGCAAGGTAGCCTGCATACTTGATCTGAATTTCTACTTCCTCAGTGACGGACTTGGGAAGTTCCGGACGATTGATATCAAAGGGTGCGATATCTTCATAGGTTACCTGCGGGCGGCGCAAGAGGTCTGCAAGTCTTGCGGAGTTGGCAACAGGGGTGGATTCCCGGGCAGCCAGCATAGCATTCAATTCTGCAGAGGTCGGAACGCCGTTACTTTCCAGGCGATTCATTTCCCGGCGAACCGCTTCGTATTTTTCCTCTACCTGCTTCAGCCGCTCCTGAGGAACAAGACCTACGGCAGCGCCGATGTGGGTCAAGCGCTGGTCGGCATTGTCCTGCCGGTGGAGCAGACGGTACTCACTGCGGCTGGTCATAATCCGGTAAGGCTCTTCCGTGCCCTTGGTTACCAGATCATCGATCAATGTTCCAATGTAACTGGTATCCCGGGTGAGGATCAAAGGCTCTTTACCTTGGAGCTTCAAGGCGGCATTGATACCGGCAACTAAGCCCTGTACTGCGGCTTCTTCGTAACCGGAAGAACCGTTAAATTGGCCTGCACCGTAAAGACCGGAGATCTTTTTATACTCCAAAGTGGGCAGCAGGCTGGTAGGATCAATGCATTCATATTCGATAGCGTAAGCAGGGCGCATCATTTCCGCGTTTTCCAGGCCGGGGATAGTGCGAAGCATCGCAAGCTGGACATCTTCGGGGAGCGAAGAAGAGAAACCCTGGATATACATCTCTTCTGTATCCAGACCGCAAGGCTCGATAAAGAGCTGATGGCGATTTTTGTCCGCAAAGCGGACGATTTTGGTTTCAATACTGGGGCAGTACCGGGGGCCGACACCGGAAATGGTGCCGTCATACATGGGACTGCGATGCAGATTTGCTTTGATGATCTCGTGGGTCTGCTCGTTGGTGTAAGTTAAATAGCAAACTGCTTGATTATATAGGGCATGCTCCGTGCGGAAGGAGAAGGGTTCCGGCACTTCGTCGCCCGGCTGCAGCTCCATTTTGGAAAAATCGATGCTGCGGCGGTTTACTCTGGGAGGTGTACCGGTCTTAAACCGACGCAGGGGCAGACCCAACTGCCGCAGATTATCTGCCAAGCCAATGGATGCGTGCATACCGTCGGGGCCTGCCTGCTGTACCGATTCGCCGGTGATCACTGTGGCATCCAGATAAGTGCCGCTGGCGATAATTACGGCTTTGGCATCGTACTTTGCACCCAACTGGGTACGCACACCGGTGACAGCACCGTTTTCCACATAGATTTCCACGATCTGAGCCTGCTTCAGCTCCAGATTTTCCTGCAGTTCCAGCACATGCTTCATGTATTGCTGATACTTGCGGCGATCGCCTTGGGCACGGAGGGAATGAACGGCAGGTCCTTTGCCCTTGTTGAGCATCCGGTACTGAATGCAGGCAGCATCGGCAGCCACTGCCATCTGTCCGCCAAGGGCATCCAGTTCTCTTACTAGATGGCCCTTGCCTGTGCCGCCGATGGCGGGATTACAGGGCATATTGCCTACGGCATCCAAATTGATGGTAAAAAGAATGGTCTTGTGGCCAAGCCTGGCGGCAGCCAGAGCAGCCTCAATGCCTGCATGACCGGCACCGATGACAGCTACATCGCAGCTTCCGGCAAAATAGGTGGTCATTCTTCGGTCTCCTCTTTCTGCTTCTTTTCTTCGGGGGGCAGCACGAAGGGTTTGCACACAACCTCACAGCGGTTGATGGGTGTGCCCAGTGCGTGGAATTTTTCTTCATAGCCGGTCATAATACCCACCATACCGTTCTCGTGGAGATTCCGGGTCAAATTCTTTACTTCCAGGCCGCAGGCTGCGAATTCTTCCACGCTGAACTCAAACAGCGGGGCGTTGTCGGTCTTATAGTGGTACTCACCGCCGGTGCGGACTACACGGCAATACTTATCCAGGAAACCACGGTGAGTCAGACGGCGCTTTGCGTTCTTCTTCCGGGGCCAGGGATCGGGGAAATTGGTAAACAGACGCTCAATTTCTTCGGGTGCGAAAATATCTTCAATATTTGCCACATCCATATCAATGTAAAACACATTTTTTAATCCCATGCCCTGTGCCTTTTCCATAGCTACCACCATAGCTTCCCGGCAGCGCTCCACGGCGATCAGCAGCACATCGGGATTTGCCTGGGCGGTTTCGGCGGTGAATTTGCCCTTACCGCAGCCGACTTCCACCCAAAGGGCAGTACAACCCGGTTTCAAAGAGCGCCAGTTACCCTTCAAAGCAGCAGGCTCGCCAATGCGCATTGCGCTGCAGGCATCCATGCGACTGTCCAGATTCTTCATTCTTCTCATTCTCATAACGGATTCCTCCAAGAACTCATAACAATTCAACTTATTATAGCAGATAAAGCACGTCCAGTCAAAACACTTTTCGTTTCTTTTAAAAAATATCCCCCCGGTGGGCTTGCCACCGGAGGGAAAATATCGTATAATAGCGAAAAATGCGAAGGAGGCATGTGCCTTGGAACACACACACGACCACGCCTATATGCATGAGCATGGCATCGCTCACAGCCATGGCCATGTCCACGAAAACCAAAAAGCAGTGATCAACCGGCTGGCCCGGGCCATCGGTCATTTGGAAAAGGTCAAGCGGATGGTAGAAGAGGGTTACGATTGCTCCGAAGTGCTGGTGCAGTTGGCGGCTGTCCGCTCTGCGTTGGATAATACGGGAAAAGTGATTCTCAAGGACCACATCCGGCACTGTATGGTGGATGCGGTGGCTGCCGGAGATGAAGGGGCCATCGACGACCTGTGTGAGGCAATTGAAAAGTTTATGAAATAAAAGAAGGGGTGCTCAGCACCCCTTTTTTGTTGTTTATTTTGCTTTTGCCAGCTTCCGCTCTTCCTTGGTCTTGGAGAACTTTTCCAGCTCGGGTACCAGGATCAGGCAGATCAGTGCAGCGGTGAAGCCGCCGTTGTACAGGCAGAAGCCGCCATGGAGGGTGGGTACGGAGGTGACCAGCAGGTAGTGCATCACAGCAGCCACGAAGCCGTAGCGCCAGCCGTACTTGTCGGCGATGGGGCTCAGACCGTTTGCATAGCACAGACCGACACAGATCGCCTGGGCATTGATGGGAAAGCTGAAAGTACCGCCCAGCAGAGGGGAGATCCAACCGAACACCACGGATGCCACAAAGTAACCCAGCATAATGGGCCATACATTGCCGGGGTGGGAGCCTGAGTTGCAGGTGCAGAGCATGCAGAAGATGATGCCGAAGGTGATACCGTTGAAGGTAGCGCCGATGAGATTGTAGTAACCCAGGATAAACAGGCCGAATACGCCCAGATTCATCAGGAAGGTGGCGTTGCCGTAGGTGCCGGAGAAATTGGTGACCAATGCGGGATCGGTCAGCAGCTTCCAGTAATCCTTAGGCTTACAACCCAACAGGAAGGCAAACACGATGCACAGACCGAAGACGATGCAGCAGAAGATGTTGGCGATGGATTGGGAGGCTACCTGCATGGTAGCGGCATCTACATCGGACAGTGCCTTGGGAAGACTAACACCCATGGTCTTGAACAGGGTAGCGTTTAGGAAGAATGCGGTCATGCCGATGGGCAGCGCAGCGGAGTACAGGTCAAAACCCTTATGCACCTTGGGAGAGTGGGCAAGACCGGCAGGCAGGAAGAAGCCGATGATCAAGCCAACCAACACAGCCAATCCCAGACCCAACCAGTTGAAGCCGATGACTTCCGCGTTGGGATAGCGGATCAGCAGGTCGGTGATCAGCGGAGCAATACCGGTGGAGAACAGCATGGCATTGACCAGGCCGCCCATTTTCTCCTTCTTTACCAGGCCGTAAACAATTACGCCCAGAATGGAGAACCACATATTCAGAATGTTAATACCCCAGGAGCCAAAGCCGATGGTGAGGATCACAGCCAGAGTGGAAACATTGTTGGGCGTTCCCTTAAAGACAATGAACAGCAGCAGGCTGAGAAGACCCACGAGACCCATATTCAAGAATGTGGCAGCATAGCCGCCCATGGCGAAGTAGTTTGCGGAGATCTTACTGGGCTGGGACAGAATGTTCCACAGGCCGCTGAACATGGTAGCCCGGTCGGGCATGCAAACGGCGGCAACCAGGAAACAAACGGACAGGAAAGCAAACAGAAGCTTTAAAAAAGCGCCTTCGGAAAGGTTTTTGATTTTCTTCATAACAAACACCTCAAATTACAAAATCTGGGCAATCCGAGCCCACAAAGTTCGAATTGCCCAGACGGTCGGCATAGGTTTTCCGCACTCCACCGCAGTTGCCTGCGTTTATCCGTCAGTCATGCGGAAAGTTATAAAATTTAGATCTTTTCAGCAGCTTCCACAACGTGCTTCATCAGAACGCTGGTGGTAACAGCGCCAACACCACCGGGAACGGGGGTGATAGCCTCAACAATGGGCTCGACCTCGTCGAAGATGGCGTCGCCGGACATGCCGCCCTTGCCCTTGGTGGTGATCTTCTCAGCGTCCCAGTTCATGGAAACGTCGATAATGATCTGGCCTTCGCGGACGAAGTCCTTGGTCAGGCTCTTCAGAACGCCGGCTGCGGAGATGATGATATCAGCCTCACGGCAGACAGCAGCGGGATCTACGGTGCGGGTGTGGCAAACGGTAACGGTGGCGTTTTTAGCCATCAGCATCATAGCAGCGGGCTTGCCGACGACCAGGGAGCGGCCGATAACGACAGCCTTCTTGCCCTTGCAGTCAATGCCGTAGTGATCCAGAATCTCCATGCAAGCTGCGGGAGTGCAGGGAGCGTAGCCCAGGTCCTGGCCTTCAAAGACACCGGCGTTGGACAGGTGGGTCATGGAGTCAACGTCCTTCTTTGCAGACAGACGGTTGCAGATCTCGTCCTGGTCAGCCTTCAGGTGCTTGGGCAGGGGACGGAACATCAGGCAGCCGTGGATTGCGTCATCAGCATTGATCTCATCGATAACAGCCATGACTTCTTCCTTGGTGGAAGCCTCGGGCAGAATGAAATTCTTAATAGCAACACCGATCTCTTCAGCGCGCTTGGTAGCGCCCTTCTCATAGGACAGGTCAGAGGGGTTCTCACCCAGACGCAGGATTGCCAGAGTGGGGGTAACACCCTTTTCCTTCAGTGCAGCAGCGCGGGTCTGCAGGGAAGCAACCAGTGCTTCGTTAACTTCTTTACCGAGCAGTCTCTTAGCCATAGTAATATCTCCTTAATATTTTATGTTTTGAACATGTAACGAATCGAGCGGTACCCAGGAGGAGTAACGATTACATCCCAGGTCCGTCACGAATTGTCAGCGGCGACTCGCCGCTTAGACGCCGAAGCCGGCCTTGACGGAATCGAAGATCTCGTCAGCCATAGCGCAGTACTTGGCCATCATGCCCAGAGCCTTGTCGTTCAGCTCCTGCGCCTTTTCACGGTTCTTCAGAGTCTTGGTGTTGATGAAAACGTTCAAGGATGCAGCCTGCAGAGCAGCCTTGCAGCAAACAGCGCCGCAGCCGGCATCGGAAACAGCCAGGCGGCTGCCCTTAGCGGCAAAAACAGCGATATACTCGATTGCTTCGCAGCACAGCTCCATGATCTTCATGGGGGTGGAGCAAGCGATCAGAGTGGCCTCTTCCATAACAGCGTCACGGTTGGGGTCGTCCTTGGGAATGCCGTAAGCCTTAGCCAGGGGCAGGAAGTTGATCTCATCCATCTCCACCTGGTTCAGCAGCTCGGTCTGCAGTGCATCGCACTTAGCCTTCAGAGCAATGATCTCAGCCTCGACTTCGGCATACTTCTTCTTGCCAACAGTCAGGGAACCGACCATGTTGCCCAGAGCGGTACCGATAGCGCCAACCAGAGCGGCAGCACCGCCGCCGCCGGGAGCGGGAGCGTCGGAAGCCAGAACTTCCACAAACTTGCGGCAGGATTCCATTGTCATATCCATGAGAAATTTCTCCTTATCGTATCATTATTGTAGGGGCCGACAACCATATCAGCCCCGGATGCACGGGGCGATGTGGGCATCGGCCCCTACAATAGGGGTAGCTATTAAATGCCCCAAAAGCACAGGCGGTTTCCCGCCTGTGCTTTTTAGGGAAATTGGAATTAGAACAGGCCGGATACCTTGCCGGTCTCGGTGTCGACGTCAACACGGCGGTATGCGGGGTTAGCAGCGGTACCGGGCATCATGGAGATGGTACCAGCCATGGGACACAGGAACTTAGCGCCGCCGTACTCCAGGATGTCACGGATGGTCAGCTTCCAGCCGGTGGGAACGCCCTTCTTGGTGGGATCGTCGGACAGGGACAGGTGAGTCTTAACCATCATGGTGCAGTAGTCAGCGTACTTGGGATCCTTCTC
>JAZOLX010000126.1:0-4758 GCA_045653485.1 Faecousia sp.
TTCTACTTGTCGTTTTTGCCTTACCTTGCCCGGTATCGTTTTTGCTGTGATTATCGATACCGAGCGGGTTAGGGAAGTAACGAATAGTACTGCACTATGCACGCATTGTCAGCGGGCACTGCCCGCATAAACGATCATTTACCGAATTATCTCATATCTCGTATCTCATAACTCATATCTCAGAAAGGACTCCCATGGAAATACGCCTATCCTCCCTCATCGGCCCGGCCTTTTATGAATCCCACCAGGCGGTAAGATCCGGCGCGCTGGAAGTGGTGGAAAGCGGCGGCCGTGGCAGCGGCAAGTCAAGCTTTTTGTCCATTGAATTTCTCTTACAACTCATTCAGCACCCGGATTGCCACGGGGCGGTGCTGCGCAAGGTGGGCGCCACCATCCGCACCTCCACCTACACCCAGCTCAAATGGGCCGCCGACGCCCTGGGCATTGGGCGTCTTTTCCGCTTCACCTTAAACCCTCTGGAAGCGGAGTACCTGCCCACGGGCCAGAAGATCCTCTTTCTGGGCATGGACGACCCCGGCAAGCTGAAATCACTGAAAATGCCCTTCGGCTACATCGGCATCAACTGGTTCGAGGAGCTGGACCAGTTCACTGCGGAGGAAGTCCGCTCGGCAGAGCAGTCCCTGCTGCGTGGCGGCAGCTACAGCCTCAGCTTAAAATCCTTCAATCCGCCTCCGGACCCTGCCCACTGGGTCAATCTCTACCCCCTAGAGCCAAAACCGGGGAAATTCTGCCACCACTCCACCTACTTGGAGCTTCCTTCTCACTGGCTGGGCGAGCGCTTCATCCGGGATGCGGAGCATCTCAAACAGGTAGCGCCCACCCTCTACGACAATGAATATCTGGGCAAGGCCGTGGGGCAGGGGGACGCGGTGTTCGCCAATATCCGCGTCGAGCCCATCGATGAAAGCCGTTTCGAACGGATCATCTCCGGCATCGATTGGGGATGGTGGCCGGATCCATGGGCCTTTAACCGCATCAGCTACGACAGCCGCAGCCGTACATTATATATCTTTGACGAAGCCACCCGTCACCGGACCTCCAACCGGGATACAGCGGCGCTGGTGAAAAGCCGCACCGCTCCCGGGGAGATCATCGCCGCCGACAGCGCCGAGCAGAAATCCGTGGCGGACTACCGCTCCTACGGCCTGTCCTGCCGTGCCGTGGAGAAAGGGCAGGGGAGCGTGGCCTATTCCATGAAGTGGCTTCAAAGTCTGGATGCCATCGTCATCGACCGAGACCGCTGCCCCGACACCGCCAAGGAGTTTCTTTCCTACAGCTACCGCGACGGCGCCTACCCCGACAAAAATAACCACCATATCGACGCCGTCCGCTACGCCACCTCCACCCTCTGGCACCGCGGCCTGTAGCGGCGAGCCGCCGCTCCCATTTCGCACCAAGACTCCTACTTGTCGTTACTGCCCTAACCCGCCCGGTATCGTTTTTGCTGTGATTATCGATACCGAGCGGGTTAGGGAAGTAACGACTAGTACTGCACTATGCACGCATTGTCAGCGGGCACTGCCCGCATAAACGATCATTTACCTTATTGCCCGCACGACAAAATCCCCCTTGCATTTTCGGGATCCCTTTGGTATAATACCCCCAACCGATGCGGGTATAGTTCATCGGTAGAATGCGAGCTTCCCAAGCTTGAGAGGTGGGTTCGATTCCCATTACCCGCTCCAACAAAAACAGCACCCCACTGGGGTGCTGTTTCTATTTCTTTCACAATTCGCCAAATTCACTATTGAATTTCCCTTTGAAATGTGATACGATACAGTCGTATCGATATGGGGACTTTGCGCCCATTTTGATACGAAGCAAATCCCTATGAAGGAGGTACCGCCTATGGCAGCACCCCACACCATTGCTGTCGCCGGTAAAGGCGGCGTCGGCAAGACCACTATTTCCGGTATGCTCATCGATTACCTCACCACCGGTGGCAAAGGCCCCGTGCTGGTTGTCGATGCGGATGCCAACTGCAACCTCAATGAAGTTCTGGGTGTCGAGGTAGAAACCAGCCTCGGTGCCATCCGGGAAGAAATGGCCCAGGCAGAGCTGAAGAAGACCATCCCTGCAGGCATGACCAAGGCCGAGTATGCCGATTTCAAATTCGGCAGCGCCCTCATCGAAGAGGACGATTTTGACATGCTGGTCATGGGCCGCACACAGGGCAAGGGCTGCTACTGCTATGTCAACGGCGTTCTGAAAACCCAGATGGACAAGTACGCCAAGAACTACCGCTACATCGTCATGGACAACGAAGCGGGTCTGGAGCATGTGGCCAGAGGCACACTGCCCCATGTAGATACCATGCTGCTGATCTCCGATTGCAGCCGCCGCGGCATCCAGGCCGTAGGCCGTATTGCGGAAATGATCAACGACATGGAGCTGAAGCCGGGCCGCATGGGCCTGATCGTCAACCGCGCGCCGGGTGGCGTTTTGGACAAAGGCACTCTGGAAGAGATCGAAAAGCAGGGCCTGACCCTTTACGGTGTCCTGCCCCACAGCGACGATATCTACCAGTGCGATTGCGACGGCACACCGTCTTCCAAACTTCCCAGCACCAATCCCACCAAGCAGGCACTGAAGCAGGTCCTTTCCGACCTGGGCCTGTAAGCAGGATACGAGATAAGATACGAGATATCTCATAACTCATATCTCATATCTTACGCATTTACTTCGTTTTCAAAAATTTTTATTATATACCTAAGGGGGAAACAACTATGTCTTTCGCACCTAAGACAGCACCCTTCCGCGGTAAGATCAATGCCGTGACTCTGGGTACCGGTGACAAGGCAATCGTCATCGGCGGCCAGAATGTGCTGCCCTTCTACACCTTCGATGCTCCCATCGAAAACGCACCCAAGGTCGGCGTGGAAATTTCCGACGCTGCCAACACTTGGGATGTACCCGGCATCGTAGACTTCTACGCCGGCTGCGCAACCATGGCTGACTACGCCGCTAAGGCTGAGACCATGGAAGGCTGCGACTTCATCGCCCTGAACTTCGAGTCCGCTGACCCCAACGGCGCTAACCGCTCCGTTGCTGACTGCGTTGCCGATGCCAAGGCTGTCGCCGCTGTTGTCACTAAGCCCATCGTTGTTTTGGGCTGCAAGCACGTCGAGAAGGACGCTGAGCTGTTCGGCGCTATCGCTGAGGCTCTGGCTGGCAAGAACGCTCTGTTCATGTCCGCAAAGAACGAGAACTACAAGACCGTCGGTGCTTCCGTCGCTCTGGCAAGCAGCCAGAAGGTCGGCGCTGAGACCGCTGACGACATCAACCTGGCAAAGCAGCTGAACATCATGCTCAAGGGCCTGAACGTTCCCGCTGAGTCCATCGTTATGAACATCGGTACCGCTGCTGTCGGTTACGGCTACGAGTACGTTGCTTCTACTCTGGACCGTATCCGCGACGCTGCTCTGAAGCAGGCTGACGCTGATCTGCAGATGCCCATCCTGGCTCCCATCTCCACCGATACCTGGGGCGTCAAGGAATCCTCCGCTTCCGAAGAGGATGTTCCCGAGTGGGGCAACCGCGAGGAGCGCGGCATTCACATGGAAATTTCCACCGCTGCTGCCAACCTGGTTGGCGGTGCTGACGCTGTTATCCTGCGTCACCCCGCAGCTGTTGCAGCCGTGAAGAAGTTCATTAACGAACTCGTGTAATAGGAGGATACATACTATGGCTCTGAAAGGTCTTGACATCTTTAAGATGTCCCCCAAGAAAAACTGTAAGGAGTGCGGCAGCCCCACCTGTATGGCTTTCTGTATGAAGG
Source organism: Faecousia sp. (assembly GCA_045653485.1). GTDB lineage: Bacteria > Bacillota > Clostridia > Oscillospirales > Oscillospiraceae > Faecousia. The sequence goes on from JAZOLX010000126.1 coordinate 3,800, forward strand.
TCGCTCAGGGCGCCATCTCCATCGATAAGTGCCCCTACTTCTCCGAGGAAGCAAAGGCTTCCCTGAACGAGGCCACCGCACCCGCAATGAAGACCATCACCGTTGGTGAGCACAAGCTGGGCGGCGAGACCGTTATGTTCCGTCACGAGAAGACTCTGGTCAACAAGAACCTGTTCGCTGTCTGCCTGTGCACCGATTGCGCTGACAAGGCTGACGAGAAGCTCTCTGAGATGGCAAAGGTCGACTACGAGCGCATCGGCGAGCGTATGTACGTTGAGTCCATCTTCGTTGCCAACAAGCAGGCTGATCCCGCTGTTTATGCCGATCTGGTCAAGAAGGCTGTTGCTACCGGCCGTACCGTCATCCTGGAGTGCTGGGATGTGGAGTGCGCCAAGGCTGCTCTGGCTGTCACCGGCAACAACGCTATCCTGGACGGCGCTACTCCCGACAACTGGGAAGCTATGAACGCTGTCGCTACCGAAGCCGGCGTTGCTCTGGGCGTTTGGGCCGAGAACATCTCCGACCTGTACGACACCGTTAAGAAGCTGGAAGCTGCCGGCAACAAGAACCTGATCCTGGATGTCACCGGCAAGACCGCTAAGGAGACTCTGGCCAATGCTGTTCTGGTTCGCCGCACCGCTATCGTCGATGGCGACCGTACCTTCGGCTACCCCTCCATCGTCAACCTGGCTAAGGTTTCCGGCCACGATGCCCGCCTGGAGACCGCTCTGGCTACCACCTTCGTTGAGAAGTACGGCTCCATCATTGTTATGTCTAACATGAGCTATGCTCAGGCTCTGCCTCTGTACGGCCTGCGCCAGAACATCTTCACCGATCCTCAGAAGCCCATGAAGGTGGAAGCTAAGCTGTACCCCCTGAACGGCGCTGACGAGAACGCACCCGTTGCTCTGACCGTTGACTTCGCTCTGACCTACTTCCTGGTCTCCGGCGAACTGGAG
>JAZOLX010000127.1:0-12284 GCA_045653485.1 Faecousia sp.
ATCATGTTATTCTCCTTACATATATCTTGCTGGCTGTGGGTGCTGTTTCTTGAAAAGCTCGGCCCACAGCGCATAGTTTTACATGATAATTCTAACACATAATTGTAAATAAAGAAAGAACTTTTTTCCAAGGACTTGCAATTTTTCAAAAGTGCGGTATAATATTAGCACTCAAATAAAAAGAGTGCTAAAGTTCGAAAGGAATGTTGATTATGGCAAAGAAACAATTTAAAGCAGAATCCAAGCGGCTGCTGGATCTGATGATCAATTCCATCTACACCAACCGGGAGATCTTCCTCCGGGAGATCATCTCCAATGCCAGCGACGCCATGGACAAGCTGGCTTATACAGCGCTGACCGATGACAAGGTGGGTATTTCCCGGGAGGATATGGCTATCACCATTACCCGTGATGAGAAGAATCGTACCATTACCGTTTCCGATACCGGTATCGGTATGAGTAAGGAAGAACTGGAAGAAAATCTGGGCACCATCTGCAAGTCCGGTTCTCTGAACTTTAAACAGAACATGGAAGCTTCCGATGATATCGACATCATCGGTCAATTCGGTGTCGGCTTCTATTCTGCCTTTATGGTAGCTTCCAAGGTCACTGTGATCTCCAAAAAGTATGGCGAAGACACCGCTTGGAAGTGGGAATCCGATGGCGCTGACGGCTATACCATCAAGGAAGCCACCCGGGATGCTGCCGGTACCGATATCGTCATGACCTTGAAAGAGGATACCGAAGAACTGGAAGTTTCCTCGTATCTGGAAGAGTACACCCTGCGGGGCCTGATCCGCAAGTATTCTGATTATATTCGCTATCCCATCCGCATGGAGGTCACCAAGTCCCGCAAGAAGGCAGATTCTCCCGAGGACAAGCCGGAGTATGAGGATTACACCGAACTGGAGACCCTTAATACCATGGTGCCCCTTTGGCAGCGCAGCAAGAAGGATGTGACCGAGGAAGAGTACCAGAGCTTCTACCGGGAAAAGTTCTTTGATTACAATAAGCCGCTGCGTACCATTCATTTCAGCGCTGAGGGCACTGTATCCTTTAAGGCACTGCTGTACGTGCCCTCCAAGGCACCTATGGATTATTATACCCGGGATGCGAAACTGGGCCTGCAGCTGTATTCCTCCGGTGTCATGATCATGGAAAACTGCGAAGACCTGCTGCCGGAGCATTTCAGCTTCGTCAAGGGTGTGGTGGACAGCCAGGATCTTTCTTTGAATATCAGCCGTGAGATGCTGCAGCATGACCGCCAGCTGACCATCATCGCCAAAAATATTGCCAAGAAGATCAAGTCCGAGCTGACTTCCATGCTGGAAAATGACCGGGAAAACTACGAAAACTTCTTTGCCGTCTTTGGCCGTCAGTTGAAGTACGGCGCGGTGGCCAATTACGGTGCCAACAAGGATACTGTACAGGATCTGCTGCTGTTCTACTCCAATAAACAGGGTAAGTTTGTGACCCTGAAGGTATATGTGGAAGCCATGGCCGAGGGACAGGAGAAGATCTACTTTGTTCCCGGTGAGAATAAGGACCGTCTCAGTAAGCTGCCTCAAGTCCAGACCCTGGCCAAGAAGGGCTACGATGTGCTGCTGTTTACCGATGAGGTGGACGAATTCCTTCCCCAGAGCCTCATGACCTATATGGAAAAGCGCTTCTGCAATGCTTCTTCCGAAGATCTCGGCCTGCAGACCGAGGAGGAGAAGAAGGAAGCCGAAGCCAAGGCAGAGGAACTGAAAGGCTTCTTGACCTTCGTCAAGGAAACTTTGGGCGAGCAGGTGAAGGAAGTCCGGTTGTCTTCTGATCTGGGTGAGCATCCCGTGTGCATGACTCCCGATGCGGGCATGAGCTTCGAAATGGAAAAATATATGAAGCGTGTCAATCCGGAATTTGCATTCCCGGTGGGTCGCATCCTGGAGCTGAATGCGGACCATGAAGCCGTCAAGGCAATGCAGAATGCTATGGTGGAGGATACTTTGAAGGCAAAGGACTATGCCCAGCTTTTGTGCTATCAGGCACAGCTCATGGCAGACCTGCCCATTGAAGATCCTGTTGCCTACACCCAGCTGGTGTGTAAGCTGATGAAATAAATTTTGACAGCCGTGGCGTTAGCCACGGCTGTTGCATTTTTGTAATTGTTGTGATACACTAACAGCAGATAAACAGACAGGGAGGTCCTTAGATGATGCCGAATATGGATTTGCTTACAAAAGATTTGAATACGGTTGCTGTGTTTCTGGCAGTGATGGCAGGTGGCTGGCTGCTGTCCTTTGCGGTGGGGGCCGCACTGTATATTCTACAGGCATTGGGTATCTACACTGTAGCTATGCGGCGGTGTATCCGCCATCCTTGGATGGCATGGCTGCCTGTGACCAACATGTGGATATTGGGTAGCATTTCTGACCAATACCACTATGTGGCACTGGGTCAGATTCGCAACCGCCGTAAGGTGTTGCTGGGCCTTTGTATTGCCGGATTAGCTGTTGCACTGGTGTTGGGTGGCGGATCTGTAGTGCTGGTAATCAGATTGCTCTTGCAGATTCCGGAGTTTTTGACTACTGCTCCCCAGTTGGTAATGGAACAAGTGATGGCACCGTTTTTGTGTGTACTGGGCGTTGGTGTGATTGGCTGGGTGCTGATGGTGCTGGCTGTAGTATTCCAGTATGTTTCCATGTATGATCTATACGCATCCTGCATTCCGGATTATAAGGTGTTGTTTTTGGTACTGAGTATTCTTTTCCCTGTGGTTATGCCGATTCTGGTATTTGTATGCCGCAATAAGGATTTGGGTATGCCCCCCAGAAAAGATGCCGTGATGGAAGAACAGCCGGTATTGATTGAGGAATAAGCAAAGCTGCCTGAGATCTCTCAGGCAGCTTTTTGTTAGATTTTTCCCTGCATAACAAGCAGGAACAGAATGCAGGTGGCAAGAAGCCCAGCGGCAAGCAGGTAGATACCGGGTTTGGCACTGCCGGGCGTGCCCTTGGATTCGGGCAGCAGCCGGGTTTTCCGCAAAGCAGAGGTCAGTGGCTTGTACAGGCCCAAAACCAAAGCACTGTTCAATCCTGCTTTTAATGCGTTGAAGGGGAGAAAGGCGGGAAGCAGCATTTTTTCAACGGCCTCCCGGGTGGCGCCCATGTACAGCGGTGTGATCAACCAGTTCCAAAGAAGCATAACCGCCACCATGGTAACGGAGCCTGCCACAAGGCCGACAATTGCGCCTTTCAGATCGTGCCGCCGTTTATAGATCAGTGCGGCGATGCAGGCGAAACTGCAGGTGGAGATCAGATTCATCAGACAGCCGATGGGGCCGGTATCACTGACAGTAACCATTTCTACCAGCGATACCACCAGCGAGATAATAAAAGAAGTCATGGGTCCCAGCAAAAATCCGCCGATGGTGATGATCACATCCTTGGGTTCATACTTCAAAAATAACACCACAGGAATGCGGATATAGCTTACAATTAAATAGGAAATGGCAGCAAGCATGGCAATCAACACCATTTTACGCACAGACGCGGACCGGTTTTTCATAAACAGATATCCTCCCAATAAAAAAACTCTGAGCATACACCCAGAGCGAGAAAGACAGAGGAACTGCCTGATCTTCTTCCATCCAGACTATACTGTCGGTATCGGAATCTCACCGATTCAGCGCCAAAGCGCTCGCGGACTATACCGCCGGTCGGGAATTTCACCCTGCCCTGAAGATGTATGAACTTATCTTGTCTAAAAGATACCACGCCCTATGCCCGCTTGTCAAGACCGGACTTTCATGGTAAAATGTTAAGCGGCGCTGGGGATGGTGGAAGGTGTCGTTGCCTGTGGTGTCTGATTGGATGCAGGCATCTTGAAGCCGCGGATAACACCTTTGGCTGAGGTGTTGGTCACATCCCCACCGATGATCTGATCCTTATAGACCAGCAAGGTAGCGTATACCGGATCAGTGGCACCCGGATAATTTTTGATCTTATACACATAGCGCATGACGGTTTTACCGGCAAATTCGCTTAGGTCATAACCTTGACTCTTTTGCAGCGCGTTGTAACGGTCAAAAACCTCACTTCCCGCCTCCGGGATCCGCACCTGACCGGATTCTACCGGAGAAGCGGCTACGTCCCAGCCAAAGTCTGTTAAGAACTTGACCCGGGCGTCGTTGGTGCTCATGGACGGAGCTGCGGAGGGCGTGGCCTCGCTGCCACCGCCGAAGAGCATGATCAGCACGGCAATGAGTACAGCCGCGCCGGCCAGGACCAGAATGATTTTTTTCTTATCGACCTTTGCGGTCATAACCAACATGATAATCCCTCCTTGTTGAATTGACATTACAAGCTATGCAAGTTCGCGGAGGGATAGAACGGAGGAACTATGGAACGGTTGGACAAATTTTTATGCGACAGCGGTGTCGGTACCAGAAGTCAAGTCAAAGTCATTTTGAAATCCGGTCGTGTTACGGTAGATGGAATCGTGGAGCGAGACAGCGGCCGGAAGATAGATCCCAAAAATCAGACAATCTGCTGCGATGGAGAATCGTTAGCAGGCTATCGCAGAGTAGTTGTAATGCTTAATAAACCCGCGGGATTTGTGACGGCAACAGAGGATGCCAAAGAACGCACCGTGATGGAATTGCTTCCGGCCCAGTATAAAAATCTGGATTTAAAACCCATCGGCCGTTTGGATAAAGCTACAGAAGGTCTGCTGCTGTTTACCAATGACGGAGATCTTTTGCACCGGTTGATCAGCCCTAAAAAGGAAGTGCCGAAAATCTATTACGCCAGACATGAAGGTACAGCCACGCAGGAGGATGTGGGGGCATTTGAAGATGGCTTGGAATTGCGTGACGGGTCAAAATGCCTACCTGCCCTGTTGGAGCCTTTGGGTCCAGGGGAGAGCCTAATCACGGTCTGTGAGGGAAAATATCATCAGGTCCGCCGTATGATGGCATCCAGAGGGATGCATGTGGAATATCTGCAGCGCCGACAGGAGGGGGGACTCACCTTGCAGGACCTGCCTTTGGGACAGTGCCGTGAACTGTCAGACGGAGAAATGGCGTTGTTTACCGGAGAAATCAGCTGATACCCATGGCAGATTAACGGTAGAATTGGGCAAAAGGAACAGCTTAAAATAAAAAACACTGGAATAATACCCAAAAAATATGGATCATTTTGTGATAAAATGTCAAAAGGCACTTGCAAAGTGCGCAAAGTGTGTGTATAATAACGGTGCAATTTTGTGAAATTAGCTTTTATGCAAGTTTTTTGGGAGGTCTGCGAAATGTCCAATGGTGTATTTCAAAGTGTGATCCTGCAATTAAAAGAGATCCCCGGCCGGGTTTTTGGTGTGATTGATAGTGAGGGTACTGTGATTTCCTGCACGGATGCATCCTGTGTAGGTGAGCGCTGGCCTGATGCAGCACTGAAGGTGTCATCTGCTTCCGAGAGTATCGTGACCTTTAGTCAGAAAACCTTCAAGGCGATTTATGATAGCTCTAACTACTTTGAATATGCGGTATTCTGCACCGGCGACGATGAATTGGCACGCAGTTGCTGCGCAATGGCCTATATTGCTCTGAATGATGCCCGGATCTTCTATGAAGAAAAGCATGACCGTGGTACTTTTGTAAAGAACATCATCATGGACAATATTCTGCCCGGTGATATCTACATCCGGGCAAAGGAACTGCACTTTGCTACCGACGCGCCCCGTGCCGTTTTCCTGGTGCGCCAGACCGGTCATAGTGATGTAGCCACCGTGGATGTCCTTTCTGGTATGTTCCCCGATAAAATGCAGGACTTTGTTTTAAGCATCAACGAAACCGACATTGCTGTGGTTCGTCAGCTCAGCGGTCTGCCCGGCGAGGGTGAGTTGGAGAAGATGGCTGCTGCTATGGAAGATACCCTGCGCAGCGAGCTATTTATCAAGTCTGTGATCGGCATTGGCACGGTTGCGGAGCATCTGCGCTCTCTGGCTGATTCTTATAAGGAGGCCCAGACCGCCATCGATGTGGGCAAGGTCTTTGACACCGAAAAGAGCATCATCAACTATGAGAATCTGGGCATTGGCCGTTTGATCTACCAGTTGCCTACTACTTTGTGCGATATTTTCCTTTCTGAGGTGTTCAAGAAGAGCGCCATTGACTCTCTGGATCAGGAAACTTTGTTCACCATTAACAAGTTCTTTGAGAATAATCTGAATGTGTCTGAAACATCCCGGAAGCTTTTCGTACACAGAAATACATTGGTTTACCGCTTGGAGAAGATCAAGAAGCTGACCGGTTTGGATCTGCGTCAGTTTGACCATGCTATCGTATTTAAGGTAGCGCTGATGGTTCGGAAATATCTTTCCTCCCGGGAGGCCAGATAAGAAAACCATACAGGGCCGCACGGATAAGTGCGGCCCTATTGCCGGTTATAGGTTTGAGCAATGGCCCCTCCCGGTATTTTCCATTGACAACACCTTTACAATGTGTTACAATTTGGTTACACGCATAATGATGGAGAAATAGATTTATGATTGAATTTGTGGATGTTGTAAAATCCTATGCAGTGGGCAATACTGCACTGCAAGGTGTATCCATGCTGATTGAAGATGGTGAATTTGCTTTTCTGGTTGGCCCGTCCGGTTCCGGTAAGTCAACCATTTTGAAGCTCATCACCGGTGAACTGAAACCCACTTCCGGCAGTGTCCATGTGAATGGCTATTCTCTGGAACGAATCCGCCGCCGGGAGGTACCCTATCTGCGCCGTACCGTCGGTGTCGTGTTTCAGGATTTCCGTTTGATCGACAGTAAAACTGTATATGATAATGTAGCTTTTGCTATGCGCGTGATCGGTGCCCGGGAGAGGGAAATCCGGGAACGTGTCCCTTATGTTCTGGAACTGGTCGGTCTGGACACCAAGAGTCACCGCCATCCCAGTGAGCTTTCCGGTGGTGAGCAGCAGCGCTTGGCCATTGCCCGTGCGCTGGTCAATAACCCCTCTACGATTATTGCCGACGAGCCTACCGGTAACCTGGACCCCAACCGTTCTTTGGAAATCATGACACTGCTGCAGGAAATCAACAATCTGGGTACGACTGTGCTGGTGGTTACCCACGAGATGAACCTGGTGGAGCAGTTCGCCAAGCGCGTCATCTCCATTGATGATGGTCTGGTGATCAGCGACGGAATGGAAGGGTGCTGATTTATGAGAATCAATAACTTTGGATATCTGATCAAAGAGGGCGTCCGGGGTATTTTTCTCCACGGCTTTATGTCCTTTGCTGCTGTGTGCGTCACAGTGGCTTGCCTACTGATCGTAGGCAGTTTCTCAATCTTGATGTATAATGTAAATCTGATGGTTGAGGATCTGAATAAAACAAACGAGCTGCTGGTATATATCGACAGCGAGATGCCTGATGCAGAGGCTAAGAGTGTAGGTACGAAGATCAATCTGATTGAAAATGTTTTGCTTGCCAAGTATGTATCCCGTGAGGAAGCGCTGGAGGCTTTCGTGGAGGATATGGGTGGCAGCGCTGCTTTTGGCGGTGTGGTAGCAGAAGACCTGCGCCACAGATTTGTTGTGACTCTGGAAGATAATGCGCTGATGGAGGAAACCTATGACCGGATCATGCAGATCCCGGGTGTTGCTTATATCTCAGCAGAGTTTGAGATGGCAGAAGGCTTCATTACACTGCAGAATGTTTTGCAAATTGCATCGTTGGCAATTATCGCGGTACTGCTGGTAGTCAGTTTGTTGATTATTTCCAACACTGTTAAGCTGGCTATGTATGACCGCCGGGATGAGATCGCCATCATGAAGATGGTCGGTGCTACCAATGGCTTTATCCGGCTGCCCTTCGTGGTGGAAGGCTTTACGCTGGGCATGATGGGCGCTGCGATTGCATTTGCTCTGGAATGGGTCATGTACGATGCTTTGATATTGAAAATTGAGGAAGTGGATACACTCCGCCTGTTCAGCTTTGTTCCTTTCGATGAATTGCTGGTTCCCATGGTGGCAACCTTTGTGGCAGCAGGATTGTTTGTCGGTATCGTAGGTAGCTGGACTTCTATCCGCAAGTTTATGGATGTCTAAGGAGAATTTATGAAAAACAAGAAGCGATTGGTGTCAATTATGGCAGGTGCGTTGGCAGCCATTATGCTGCTGACACTGCTGATCGGATTGATTCCAACAAAGGCCAGCGCGGCAAAGCTGACTTCTGAAAAATTGGAAGGTTTGAAAAACCAAATTTCTGAACTGAAAAACAAGCAATCCGAGATCAAGGAAGAAAAGGCTGCGTTGCGGAATCAGATCAATGAGAATATGTCGGAGATGGAAAAGCTTGTTGCTGAGAAAAACGCCATCGACCAGGAAATCGGCATGATCAATGATCAGATTTCCAACATCAATTCTCAGATCACCATCTACGGTATGCTGATTGCCGACAAGCAGGAAGAACTGGATGAGGCAAAAGCACGTCTGGAGAAACTGCGCCAGCAGAATAAAGACCGGATCCGGGCCATGGAAGAAGAAGGTTCCCTCTCTTACTGGTCTGTACTGTTTAAGGCTAACAGCTTCTCTGATCTGTTGGACCGGCTGAATATGATTCAGGAGATCGCAGAGGCAGACAAGCGCCGTCTGGATGAGATGAATGCTGCCGCAGAAGCAGTGGAAGCAGCGCAGTTGGCTCTGGAAGATGAAAAGACAGCGTTGGAAACAACAAAGGAAGAACTGAAGGTCCTGCAGGAAGAACTGGAAGTAAAGCGCTTGGCTGCTGACGAGGTGCTAGTCGAACTGCATAAGCAGGGAGAGGCGTTTGAGGCACTGATGGCTGAGGCGGAAGCCAGAGACGAAGCGCTGCAGGCGCAAATTGCCGAGACCGAGAAGGCAAAGACACAGGAAGAGAAGCGGCTGCAGGAAGAAGAACGTAAGCGTCAGGAAGAAGAGCGTAAAAAGCAGGAAGCCCTGCAAAATCAAAATAAACCCAATAGCAGTGGCAACACCAGCTCCGGCACTGCCGCCCCCAGCTCTGCTTACTGGATGGTGCCCTGCTCCTATGTATATCTGTCCAGCCCCTTTGGCTACCGGATACATCCCATCCACGGTACTTACAGCTTCCACAGCGGTGTTGACCTGGCATCACCCGGCGGAACGCCCATCAAGGCTACCCGTGCCGGTACCGTTACAAAGACCGCTTATGACAGCGCTTCCGGTTACTATGTTACCATCAATCATGGCGACGGATTTTCTTCCAGTTATCTGCATATGACCCATTGGGATCCGAGTATTTACGTTGGCAAAAAGGTCTCTCAGGGTGAAGTGATCGGTTATGTAGGTTCTACCGGCTGGTCTACCGGCAACCATCTGCATTTCAGTATCTACTACAATGGTACTGCGCAGAATCCTGCCGCTTACATGAAATTCTAAATCAATGTCCCACAGCCCGTTTTGGGCTGTGGGAAAAATTCTAAGGAGTGTATTCCATTGAAACGGTTTTGGAAAATTTGCAGTTATATTCTGGTAGCGGTTCTCTCGTCCAGCATTGCACTGGCTCTGGCGGGTAACAACAATCATGCCTATCCAAAACTGGCAGAATTGAAAATGGTGATCGATCGGTATTTTGTGGATACGGTAGATCATGCAGCGGTGGAGAATGCCGCCGCAGAAGCCATGGTGGAAGCACTGGGTGACCGTTGGAGCTATTATATGACTACTGAGGAATATAAAGCTTATCAGGAGCGAATGGCCAATGCCTATGTAGGAATCGGCATTACGATCACACAGCGAGAAGATGGATATATCACGGTCATCAAAGTGGAACCCAGCGGACCTGCTGCGGAAGCGGGACTCATGCCGGGGGATGTGATTACGGCTGTTGCGGAGCAGGATATCTCTTCGTTAGATGTTGAGCAGATCAAAAATATGGTCAAGGGCAAACAGGGAACGAAAGTCAAGCTGCAACTGTTACGGGATGAGAAAATGCTGGAAACAGAAGTGGAGCGAAGGACGATCCAGAATACTGTTGCCAAAGGCCAGATGCTGAGCGATGGAATTGGGTTTGTGACCATCGTGAATTTTGACAGCCGGTGCGCCGAGGAAACGCTGGCTGCAGTGGAACAGCTGCTGCAACAGGGTGCAAGGGCCTTAATATTTGATGTGCGCTTTAATCCGGGCGGCTACAAGAAGGAACTGGTAAAGATATTAGACTATCTCCTGCCGGAAGGACCTATGTTCCGGAGTGTGGACTATAGTGGCAAGGAAACGGTTGATATGTCCGATGCGGATTGTTTGCAGATCCCCATGGCTGTGTTGATCAATGGAGATTCTTATTCAGCCGCCGAATTCTTCGGTGCGGCGCTTAGTGAATACGGCGTTGCAAAGCTGGTGGGCCAGCCGACCACTGGAAAAGGCCATTTCCAGACGTCTTTTGAATTGTCTGACGGTTCTGCGGCGGTTATTTCTATCGGTAAATATTGTACGCCGAATGGTGTAAGCCTGTCAGATGTGGGATTAACGCCGGATGTTTTGGTAGAGGTTGATGTAGAAACCTATGAAAGCATTTATTTTGGTATGATAAATCCAGAGGATGATCCGCAGGTGCAGGCCGCGATCGCAGTTCTTTCAGAATGAAAAAACATTGAGAATATGCAAAAAAGTGGGAAAATACCTTGACTGTAGATGTTTTATCCACTATAATGTTTTGAGCTATTGAAATTTTTATGGAAGGAAGGACTTCCCTTATGGCAAAGGAATTCAAGATTACCAGTCTGCGTCTGGCAGAACTGGAAAAAGAACTGAACTATTTGAAGACTACCCGCGAGCGCGAGATCGCTGCAATGATCGCAGAGGCCCGCTCCTACGGTGACTTGTCCGAAAACTCTGAGTATGATGCTGCCAAGAACGAGCAGGCAAAGCTCTACGGCCGCATTGCCGAGATTGAGGACATCCTGTCCCATGCCGTCATCATCGAAGACGAGAACGAGGCTTGCGGCCGTGTTGGTCTGGGCTGCACCGTTACCGTTAAGGACGTAGCTACCGGCGAGGTTACTGAGTACAAAATCACCGGCTCTCAGGAAGCCAACCCTATGGAGTACAAGTTGTCCGATGACTCTCCCTTCGGCCGTGCCGCTGTGGGCAAGTCCGTGGGCGATGTGTTTACCGTCAATGCTCCCAACGGCGCTTACCAGATGGAAGTGCTGAACATTTCTCGCGAGGGTTAAGCTATGGCAAAGTTTGTACCTCAGGCTGAACTGCCTGTTTCTGAGCAGGCCCAGATCCGCCGTGAAAAGCTGGCGGCCCTCCAGGCAGAAGGCCGCGACCCCTTTGTGCAGACCAAGTTTGATTTCAATGCAGACTCTGCTGCTATCAAGGCCAATTACGAAGCCTTTGAGGGCAAGACCGTCCGTGTAGCAGGCCGTCTGATGAGCAAGCGCGGCCAGGGTAAGGTCATGTTCTGCGATTTGCAGGATTGTACCGGCCGCATCCAGCTGTTCGTCAAGATCGACGAGATGGGCGAAGAGGAGTATAACCGCTTCAAGAAGAACGATATCGGTGATATCGTGGGCGTTGAGGGTGAGGTTTTCAAGACCAAGACCGAGGAGATCTCCATCCGCACCCGCAGCATTATCCTGCTGAGCAAGTCTCTGCTGCCCCTGCCCGAAAAGTATCACGGTTTGACCGATAAGGAGATCCGCTTCCGTCAGCGCTATGTGGATCTGATGGTCAATCCGGAAGTAAAGCAGAATTTTATCATCCGCTCCAAGTTCATCAAGTTCATGCGTTCCTATCTGGACAATATGAACTACATTGAAGTGGAGACCCCTGTGCTGAATACCATCGCCGGCGGCGCTTCCGCCCGGCCTTTCGTTACCCACCACAATACCTTGGACATTGATATGTACATGCGTATCGCTACCGAGCTGCCCTTGAAGCGGCTGATCATCGGTGGTATGGATCGTGTTTACGAGATCGGCCGTATCTTCCGTAACGAGGGTATGGACCCCAAGCACAACCCGGAGTTTACATCTGTTGAGCTGTATCAGGCTTACGCAGATTTCCATGATATGATGGATATCGCTGAGGGTATCATCTCCGGCGCTGCCAAGGAAATTCTGGGTACTTACGAAGTAGAGTGGATGGGTGAGAAGATCGATCTGACTCCCGGCTGGCGTAGACTGACAATGGTGGATGCAGTAAAGGAATACGTTGGTATCGACTTTGGCGCGATCAATGATGATGCTGAGGCTGTTGCTGCAGCCGAGGCAATTGGTGTTGAACTTTCCGAAACTGCCG
>JAZOLX010000128.1:0-3104 GCA_045653485.1 Faecousia sp.
TTCATCCTTCCAGTAGCCCTTGACGTAGTAATCGTAGGCAGCTACGATCTCACCACGGTCTTCCCGCTCGTCAAGGAGGTCCTGCTCACGGGCGTAGACAGGATCATTGAAGAAGATGTCACGCTGTCTGTAGTCCTCCATGCAAGCCTGCAGACGCTCCAGCTCGGCGATGAGGCGGGCGTTGGAGAGCTTCTTGACGTCGGTGAGAGAGCCATACCATGCAGGACCCTTCTTGTAGTCCTCGGGAGGCAGGGGGTCTAACTCGCCGTCGTAGTCGGTGGGCTGCTTGGGTGCGGGAGCGCCGTTGATAAGTTCGCTGTTATCCAAGGGTGCTACATACTGGCGATAAAGGAAGGTGACGATCTGGCTGCGGGTGACGGTGTCATTCGGAGAGAATGTGGTAGCGGATGTACCATTGGTCACACCGTTGCGGATGGCCCAGGATACTGCCTGTTCCAGCTGACTGTCTGCCTTCACATCAGAGAAAGGCACAGGGTCCACTTCGGGACTGCCGGCAGCCCGCCAGAAGAACTCCACGGTAGATGCGCGGGTACACTTGGCATCAGGCTTGAAATTGCTCTCAAAAACGATTTCTCCCAAGGCCCATTTGGCGGCATCCAGATACCATGCGTCATCGGGCACATCGAAGAAGGGGTTAAAGCTGCCGCTGTACAACCGGGATGCGGGGCAACCGGCGGCGCGCCAGAGGAAGGTAATGATCTGGGCGTTGTTGCAGGTCTGGTTGGGTGAGAATGTGGTGGCAGAGGTTCCGTTGGTAATACTCTTTCCAACGGCCCATTCAACCGGTTTGGCGTAATAGTCGGTGGATTTCACATCCGTAAATCCCGCTGCAGAAGCCATCCCGGTCAAAAGGGATGTACAAATGCAAAGGCTCAAAAGCAAACTTAAAAGCTTTTTCTTCATGTTATCTCCTCCTCGCAAACGATAAAAATACGGTGAAAACCCATCAAACGGGCAGGCAGGTAATGGAAGGGCTTTTGCATGGTTCGATTGTAAATAGCCACGGCTTGTTGATAGACATCTTCACACCTCTCGCAAATAGCCACGCTCTCAGGGTCACCTTGCGCTTTTTGTGCTTTGTCCCGCCATACTGCAAGTTCCCTGTGGGCACTTTCCACGGTGCTTTCTTGTTCCCGCATAACTCGCCGAACATCTCGGAACCAGAGGATAATGCATCCAACAGTAGATATGATTGCAATCAAATAAATCGGCCACAGGACCACACGGACACCTCCTTCACACAATCATGGCAAATTTATCATATGATAATATACTATGTGCTTCCCCGCTTTTGTTGTGTGCGGCGCGAACTGTATGGTTTTACCCCTTAATAGCAGAGGCGCACACTGGCAAAACGAAGGGGGTTATGATATTATAATAATGGTATAGTTTATGTTAGAGAACGAGGTGTAGGGTAATGCATATCGCAATTTGCGATGACCAGATCAACGAATTGGAACGCGTTGTAAATTTGCTGCATATGTGGGAAAAAGAACACAATACCACTTTGCGCTTCAAAACGTTCCAAAGTGCTGCCGAGATGCTCGACGCAGCAGCGTCAGAAAAAGATCCCTTCTCCCTATACCTGTTGGATGTAATGATGCCCAGAACGAACGGTATCGCCGTGGCGCGGGAGATTCGCAGTTTTGATGAGGCGGCGGATATCGTCTTTTTCACCACGTCCCCGGAGTTTGCCTATGCCAGCTACGATGTGCGAGCATTAAACTATTTGCTCAAGCCCGTTCAACCGGAGAAGCTTTTCCCCATTCTTGACCGCCTTTCCCTGCAGGAAAGCAACCCGCAGGAAGATCTGTTGCTGAAATCCGGAGCTACGCTGACTCGCGTTCCCTTTTCACAGATCGTTTATGTGGAAGTCATGAACAAGAGTCTCTACTACCATTTAACGGATAAAACAGTGAAGCATGTATCCGGTACGCTGCGGGAATGTGAGCCGGTTCTGCTTTCCAGACCCGAATTCAAGCGGATCCACCGCTCGTACATCGTCAATTTGACGAAGGTGATCGAGTTGTCACCCACTGCCGCTAAAACGGTGCTGGGCACGGAACTCCCTATATCGCGTGGGCTGCATCAGCAGTTGCAGAATGACTATGTCAAGTTATTATTCACCCGGGAGAACAATACATGAGCAACCTGTTTTATATGATTCTTACACTTCTTGCGCTGATTTTGTGTACGGCCAATGTTTATGTCATGCACAGTTACCGCATTTCGACCAGGAAACTCCTATGCATATTTGCTATTGTGACGCTGATTTGCATAGCTGCCAATGCCTGCATCATCATTCCTTTTGGCCGGGAGGTCTTCCAGAGCGTCATGATTTTCACCGTGGCCGCTCCCTATTTTTTGATTTTCCTATTTATCTCAACCGACAAAATCTCGCAGGTGTTTTTCAACTTCTGGTATTGGGTCACCGTTTACGCTATCATCGCCAATAGTGTCAAGCTGATCAATGACATCACCTTCCGCAGCAGCACCTTTGAAGATCTGGTGGTGATTGCCTTTCTTTTTGCGCATCTGCTGCTCTACAACAAGTATTTCAAGTCGTTTCACCGCAGGATCCTTGAAATGCCCAATATCAACTGGTGGGTATTCTCTCTGGTTCCTCTTTTTTTCGAGGTACTGATCGTTACCATACATAAGACAACTCAGCCGCCCAAAGGATTTTCCAGCAATTACCCGTTGCTTCTGATCGTGTTCCTGCTGATGCTGTTGGTTTATGCGCTGATCATTTACATTTTCCATCAAGTTGAATCTGCAGCAAAGGCCAAGCTTGCGGCGGCAATGTACAACCAACAGATGGTGGTCGCAAAAGCGCAGCTCTCGGCCCTCAACGAATCGCAGATGAAAACCGCAGTTTATCGACACGATATGCGCCACAACCTGACCGCCATCGATGCTTTTTTATCCATCGATCAGGTACAACAGGCAAGGGATTATATCAAGGAGATACAGGATGGTATCGACTCCCTTACCGTTCAGCGTTTTTGTGAGCATGAACTGGTCAACCTGCTCTGTGCTTCCTTTTCCGACAAGGCAAATCGCACAGGAATCCGGTTGAGCGT
>JAZOLX010000129.1:0-65570 GCA_045653485.1 Faecousia sp.
TCTGTCCGAACCTCAAACAGTGCAAACACTGCTGCCCTGGAACGCTCCGGCAGAATGCCGCATAAAGTGAATAGCAATGCCGACTCCGAGTTTGATTTCAGAGTCGGCATTTTCTATACGCTATTAGATTTGACGCTTACATTCAAATACCGGTCATAGCGCTGAGTACATCAACTTCCATGCTTTGGATACCTTTTTGCATCGCAAGCCCTTCTTCAATGTCAATATCGCGGTAACTACCCTCATTTGTACAGACGATTCGGTTCGTTTTACCCTTAATTAGCAGTTCGACAGCAAGGAAACCCATTTTCGTGGCATTAACACGATCACGGCCGGTAGGATTTCCGCCTCGCTGGATGTGACCAAGAACGGTAACACGAGGGTCAAGGTCAATACTGTCTTTGATGCGCTTGGCAATGTCTGATGCAGAGCCGGCGCCTTCCGCAACGACGATCATGTAATGGGTAAAGCCATTAAATCTGGCTTGCCGGATCTTTTCAATCACATCTTTTTCGAAATCTACCGGTTTCTCCGGAACCAGTACAGCAGTTGCACCTACTGCAAGACCAACATACATGGCGAGGAAACCTGCATTCCGGCCCATAACTTCCACAACAGAACAACGTTCGTGGGATTGCATAGTGTCGCGAAGTTTATCGATGCATTCGATTGCGGTATTGGCTGCAGTATCAAAGCCAATGCAGTAGTTCGTACAATTGATATCATTATCAATTGTTGCCGGTATACCGATTACGTTGATTCCATATCTAGAAAGCGCCTGTGCACCCCGAAATGTACCGTCTCCACCAATGGCTACAATGCCGTCTAAACCAAGAAATTTGCAGGTGGACACAGCCTTGCGTTGTCCTTCTTCGGTCATAAATTCCTTACTACGGGCTGTATAGAGGATCGTACCGCCACGGTTGATAATATGTCCAATATTCTTTTCATCAAGTTTGATAATATCTCCATGAATCAAGCCGTGCCAGCCACGTCGGATGCCATAGCACTCAATACCATGATAGATGGCAGTACGTACAACACTGCGAACACAAGGATTCATTCCGGGCGCATCTCCGCCACTGGTCAGTACGCCAATTCTCTTGATGCTCATAGATAACCCTCCTAATAGTTATATTTTATACTATTTTACATTTTTTTTGAAAAAAGTAAAGCACAATCAAATATTAACAGCAATTTCAAAAATACTTCTTGACTGTAAACAGGGTTTATAGTGTACAATGAAAGCAGAAAGGGGGAGGGGATGTGCAAATTCGTGATCTTGAGTGCAAAGCAGGACTTGATCGGGCAACGATTCGATTTTATGAAAAAGAAGGTCTAATCGTTCCTAAAAGGAAAGAGAATGGATATCGAGAGTATTCAGAAGATAATTTGGTGCATCTGTTAAAGATCAAACTGCTGCGTCAGCTAGGTATGTCATTGGATACAATTAAGAGTATTCAGCAGGGAAGTACGGATTTTAATCAAGCATTATCTATACAGATCCGCAATCTTGAGAATGTGATTCAGGCTGTTGGCAGAGCAAAAGATGTTTGTACTGAGCTATATCACGCAAATACCAATTACAATGAATTAGATGCCGTTTATTACTTGCAGCAGCTGGACAAGAAACAGACCAGAATAGCAACGCGAAGCTTCCATGAATGTGTACGGCGGCCTTATCATCCGATACGTCGCTTTCTGGCAAGAATGACTGACTATGCTATCCTCAGAATGCTGTTTGATTTTCTGATCGTTGTGGTCTTACGCATACGCCCATATGGCGAATTCCTATCCGGACTAATTACCTATGGAACACCGTTTTTGATGATCCCTATTGCTTCATTCATGATCTATAAGTGGGGTACAACACCGGGAAAATGGACATATGGCCTTTTCGTTCTCTCTGAAAATGGTTGCAAACTCTCTTATGCAGATGCGATGGAACGAGAATGGCGGGTCTTAGCAGGAGGATATGGTTTTGGCATACCGATCTGGTCCGTTGTGCGGTTGGTAAAAAGCTATAACTCTTATCAAGAATATGATATAGATTGGGATAGATTCTGCGAACTTCAGTTCAAAGATTGGAACAAAAAGATGAAGAGTATTGCCGCCGCTTCTATTGCCATAATCGTAGCTATGAATCTTTTTATTGTAACGGATGCGATGAAACCTAGATTCCGTGGAGAGATTACTGTATCAGAATTTGCGGCGAATTATAATTTCTATTATAAATTAACGAATGATCAGTTTAGCGCAGAATCTGAGATGCGTTCGGACGGGAGGTGGTATTTGGATCCTGTTGGCACAGTGACGTTCGATATAGCAGGAAAACCAATGTATCCTCATCAGAACTTTGAATTCCAAACAGACAGCTCACGGATCCAATCTGTTCATTATGAAAATACATGGACGGATGTAGGTATGCTGTATCCAGTGATCCATAAATGTAAAATAGCTGCAGTTACCGCTGTTTTATCCCAGAAGGGGATGAGTCTTTTTGATATTCTGTCATTTGCAAAATTAATGGATTCCTCCGATTTGCTTCATGATGGGAGTATTACATATCAGAACATTTGCATCAGTTGGGATATAAACCGAAAACTGTATTGCGCTGGCCGGTATACACTATACTACTGACGATGAAACGAAACCGTCGATGGCAAGTGTTGTATTTGATATTACGATTTCTGATTAATATATGCAAAACCGCTGTTTTTTAGCTGAAGGCTTTAAAGACAGCGGTTACTATTTATTATAAGAGGGGGATACCTCTTGCATAATACACTCAACACACTTAAAAGCATCTAACGCAACAAAATAAAAATTTTGTTGCGTTAGGCGTAAAGATATGTTATAATATCATTACAAAAAAGAAATTACTTAAGAAATGCTTTTAAATCTTTGTTTGGTATCATCTGAATCGAGTATATCCCTGCGATGCTACGACCATATTTACTTGCTTGTTTTATTTTCAAATTCCAGATTTTTGGCTTGCTGTTGCATAGCTTTCGTAAATGTTATATCTTCGATATTGCTGTCAATAACAAATTAGTATAATGGCTCATAAGTGAATGACCTGAGGATCCAAAGGAAATACACAGATATTAGAAATATAGATTAAATCACACGAAAGATATATCATGCATTTAATTAAGCTCAGTTTCTGTGATGGGCACTCCCTTATCCATTTTTGACATTCATAATCACATGTTCATATGTCAGATATGTTCGCTCATATTATAAGCTCAAATGTTCGAACTTAGTAATAGTCAGTGATATAATCAACCGACACGCAGTTTCCACTATTTTGCCCTGAAAAGTTAAAACTTTCAATGATTTTCATATAAAACAACCATTTTCAACATTAATTTATAAGGAGTATAACTATCTATGAGAAAATTCAGCGATTGTCCGCAGGTATTGAAGGATTTTCTAGTGTATCATGAGAACATAAAAGGCCAGTCTCAGCTCACAATCTCAGAATATCATCTAGATTTACGGATGTTTTTAAGATTTGTGAAGCTAATGAGAAACGACATGCCAATTAATACTGCATTGGAAGATATCGATATTCGGGATATAGATTTAAATTTCATTCAAGCAATCGAAACAGCCGATGTCTTTGACTTTTTATCCTACCTTGCAAACGATCGAACAACAAATGCTGACTCCCCTGCTCCTGAATACGGAATTTCAGCTTCATCAAGAGCGAGAAAACTGTCATCAATCAAATCTTTCTTTAAATATCTTACAATAAGAACCAAGCAATTACAAGAAAATCCCGTTGCTGAACTGGAATATCCTAAAATTAGAAAAAGTCTTCCCAAATATTTAACACTCGAGCAATCTGCTGCACTACTTCGCTCCGTTTCAGGTGTAAACGCTATACGTGATTATGCAATTATCATGCTGTTCTTGAATTGTGGTATTCGCCGTAGTGAATTGGTTGGGTTGAATATAACTGATGTATATGAGGACCGGATACGCGTTGTTGGTAAGGGTAATAAAGAGAGGTTTGTTTATTTCGGCGCAGCATGTAGGAGAGCCATTGACACCTACTTGGTTGAACGAAACAAGATGGTACTTACCGACAACCGTGCACTCTTTGGATCCCGAAACGGCAACCGTGTCAGTGTGACAGCTGTACATCGGCTAGTGGAGAAAGCATTAAAACAAGCAGGGTTGGATGCAACACAATTTTCGGCACACAAGTTACGCCATACGGCAGCGACTATGATGCTTTCCGGCGGTGTTGATGTAAAAACTGTCCAGGAGGTCCTTGGGCATGAAAACTTGAATACAACACAGATTTACACACACATTGAAAACACAGAGCTGAAGATTGCTGCAGAAGCAAATCCATTATCAAAACTTGATTTTTCAGATGATGAATAAAGAGAAGAGAGGTGCAGAATTACTGCACCTCTTCCCTATTATATCCATTGTTCAATCATCAAATGGCTGTTGCAATTGCCTCTTGGATGTTCTTTACCCGGTATACTGACAAACCTTCCGGGATTTCGAGTTTTTCAGCACCTCCGCGGGGAATGATGCACTTCTTAAAACCGAGTCTTGCAACCTCTTGCAAGCGTTGATTCATATGAGAAACACTGCGAATTTCACCTGTTAGTCCCACTTCCCCAATCGCAACCAAATCATCCGCAATGGGTGTATCTCTATAAGAAGATGCTACAGCCAAAACAACAGGTAAGTCTGCGCCCGGCTCATCCAAACGAAGTCCTCCAATAACATTGATATAGGCATCTAATACGTTCAGTTTCATGCCACCGCGTTTCTCGGCAACAGCCAAAAGCAGTGCTGCACGGTTAAAGTCAAAGCCGTCAGCCGTTCTTCTTGGGACATTGAATGTTGTCTTAGACACGAGTGCCTGTACTTCTGCAAGTACAGGACGAGTTCCCTCCATCACACAAGCCACACAGGTACCAGGAGCACCTTCCGGTCTGCCTGCCAGCAACATTTGGGATGGGTTAGGAACCTCCATCAGGCCACTGTCCATCATCTCAAAGACGCCGATTTCGTTGGTTGAGCCAAAACGGTTCTTTGCTGATCGGAGCAGACGATAAGATGTGTTAGGATCGCCTTCAAAATACAAAACACAGTCGACCATATGCTCCAAGACTTTTGGTCCTGCTATCGCACCGTCTTTATTGATATGTCCTACCACAAATACTGTGATACCCTGCGACTTTGACAGTTGCATCATCGTCATGGTGCAATCCTTTACTTGGGAAACACTTCCGGGTGAAGAGTCATTTTCTTCATTATAAAGGGTCTGGATGGAGTCAACAATTAAAATATCAGGCTTGATTTCTTCAATAGACTCCATAATATCGGAAAGCCGCGTTTCTGACAGAATATACAGTTCTTCAGGAGCAACACCGAGTCGAACTGCCCGCAGCTTTAACTGGCGCTCACTTTCTTCTCCGGAAACATAAAGTACTCTCCGACCTGCGCATAGGCTGTTACAGATCTGCAGCAATAATGTAGATTTTCCAATTCCGGGGGCACCGCCTACAAGGACCAGAGAGCCTGCCACAGCACCGCCACCCAAAACACGATCGAGTTCACCCATACCAGTGGAAAAACGGATCTCACCGTCCGTATCGAGCTGTGAGAGCTTTTGCGCATTTCTGCTCATACCAACAGGTGATGATTTTGCCTTTCCTGCAGCAGTTGGCTTTTCGATGTGCTCTTCCATGGTATTCCAAGCACCGCAGGACGGGCAGCGCCCTTGCCATTTTGGGGTTTCATTGCCGCAGCTTGTACAAAAAAATACGGTCTTTGTTTTTGCCATATCAGTTTTTCTCCTTGTAAACACTTTCGATCCACTGGATCACATTGGTACCATATTCCCCATTAGGCATTTCATTGTCTTCTCCACGAATAAGCTTGCAGAACTCTTCAAGTTGCACTAGCATTACATCAGTTGGCTCAGAGATCGGCACCGATACCCATTCTCTGTTGACCAGTTTAAAAAGCTGATAGGTATCAACAACTTTCAATGTACCATCCGTAAAATAATATACAGTTTCATATCCAGCATTTCCATAACCGCTGAAGGTAATATTTGCGCTCACACCACAATCAAATTTTACAAAGATTTGCGAATGTCCTTCAATTGTTTCGTCGTTTTTAGCATTTGCTGAAACTGCATGGATCATGTTTGGCTTACAATTAAGGATATAATACAACTTGTCCAAAGCGTGGGCACCGTAATTCATAACAATGCCACCACCTGAAAGCTTTTTGTCAAGAAACCACTTGGGCCTATTTTCAGTAAAATAATCTATCGTGCGAAACTCGGTGACCATGCACAGTTTTCCTAATTCTCCGGAGTCGACGATATCCTTAACAATTCGGTTTGCTGGAACAAAGCGTTGTAAATGTCCTACAGCCAGCTTTTTACCGCTACGTTCGGCTGCTTCCTGCATCTGCCGACACTCTCCCACGTTATTGGCCATGGGTTTTTCTACAAACACATGCAGTCCTTGCCCAAGAAAGAAGACAGTTGCCTCACAGTGAAGATAGTGAGGTAAGTTTAGAATCACGGCATCTGCTTCTGTTTTTTTCGGTATTTCCCGATAATCAGTAAAGTACGGGACGCCGTATTTTACCGCAGCCGCAGTTGCTGAAGTCTCGTTAACATCGCACACGGCACAAAGGCGACAATTATTAGATTCAGCGATGGCTGCCAGATGACTGGCACCGATGATTCCTGTACCTACAACTGCCAGATGTATCATATATCTTCACCTTTTTCTTCTCTATGGTATAGTCGCGGCTTGATGCCCGGCTTAAAGCTGCTGGATACAACAATACGAAATAGTAAACATTTTCAGTAAAGTAAATAATTTTCTTTCAGTATAGTACAGAAACTGTAGCATTTCAAGACTCATTAACAAAATTACTAACCGCAGCAACGATCACAGAACACAACTTTTTTTGGTACTCTGCATCCCGTAACTTGGCTTCTTCCTGAGGATTGGACAAAAAGCCACATTCCACTAAAATGCCGGTTTTTTCAATATTATTCATGAGGTATACACCATTGGCCGTTTTGCTCTTTCGGTTACTTCCAACGTTGATTGTCTGGGAGAATAAAGTCTGAAGTTCCTGCGCCAGCTCTCTGCTCAGTTCTGTGGCACCGTAAAAAACCTGTGCACCGCTATAGCGACTATCGGAAAAGGTGTTTTGGTGAATGCTGACCAATATTGCATTCGGTGTTTCGTTTACAATCCGGACACGTTCCCGCAAATCAGAGATTTTTCGTGCTGCAATTGTGTCCCCGCTTGTGTGAATGGAGGTATCTGTTGTACGGATCATTCTGGTATCGTATCCGCATAAATGCATCAAATCATCTAACCGCAAAGCGATCTGCAGGTTAAACTGGCTTTCCAACAACCCTGTACAGGATGTAGCGCCGCCATCTATGCCTCCGTGACCGGCATCAATGATAATACAATGCCTATCATCCAAAGGTTTGAATTCTGCCATTACAGTAGCTGTTCTACTGATAAATGAAGTTACGACCAGAATTGCCATGCATACAATGCCATATATAGGCACGAGTGTCCAATACTCTCTTTTCATCAGTACCACCTCCCTCTAATTCCTATGCATAAACATCATCTCTTTGAACCTTACTCCTAAATTATGCATAGTATGACACGGAATAACCGTTCCACTGAAAATAAGCCAGGAGGTATCAGTATGAACCAACGCAATCCGCAACCTAACGGTGCAGAGGGCAGATTACCTGCAATGGCACCGCTGGCAAATCCCTATGTTCCATTTCAGTTGAATAATCCACCTAAATATGAAGCTGCCAAAGGTTTGATTCGGGGAACTTTGTTCCCGGGCTTGGATCTTCCATTTATGGGCATGGTCAACACAAAAGAGAAGCATGCGAGCCCGTTGACGGATCTGCAGACGATGGCTTTTGCGATTCAGGAACTGGCGCTGTATCTGGATACGCATAGGGATGATCAGGAAGCTCTTACTTTGTATCAAACCTATCAGAAATTATACCATGAGGGTATGATGGCTTATACAAAGAAATGTGGCCCCCTGAACCATAAAACCCCTACAGACGGTCCGTATCGTTGGCTTGATGATCCGTGGCCCTGGGAGTATTGTGCAAATAAGGAGGCTTAAGTATGTTTGTATATGATAAGAAACTTCAGTACCCTGTAAAAATTGATAAGCCGAATCCACGACTTGCCAGTGTGATTATCTCTCAATATGGTGGCCCAGATGGCGAGCTGGGAGCATCCTTACGCTATCTCTCGCAAAGATATTCCATGCCTTTTGACGAACTGAAAGGCCTTTTGACGGATATCGGTACGGAAGAATTGGGGCATCTCGAAATGATTGGTGCACTTGTTCATCAACTTACACGGAATTTGAAAGATTCACAGATTCAAGATTCTGCTTTTGCACCCTACTTTGTTGATCATACAACAGGTGTCTACCCTACCTTTGCATCCGGCACACCATGGACTGCAGCTACTATGCAGGTTAAAGGCGATCCTATCGCAGATCTCACAGAAGATCTGGCGGCAGAACAAAAAGCAAGAGTAACCTATGACAACATTCTGCGTTTAAGCGACGATCCGGACGTAAATGATGTAATCAAATTCCTACGGGAGCGTGAAATTGTCCATTTCCAACGTTTTGGCGAGGCAATGCAATTGCTGCGTGAGAAGCTCAATCAAAAGAATGTATACTTTATGAATCCATCGTTCGATCTGTAAACTATAGATAAAAGGACTGGACACTACATGTTTGTAGTGTCCAGTTCATTGTACATCGTAGTGAATTACATTAATTCATTCAAACAAGCTCTTACATTCTCATTCATTTCGATCTCATTCAATTTAGCACCGGAATCTTTACCATGAATCGAAATAGTGTCCCAAATTGTTTTCTTAAGGTCGTAATCCATCTGCGTTCTTTGAAGGACATTGTAGCATTGCTGCATGGTATTGTCGGCTATCGTGAGTTTGTTCTTAAAAGATACCACAATATTTTTCGAAATATCCGTTTCGGGTATTTTTACAATAAAACTACATTGTTCTTCATTATAGGATACTTCTGCTTTTATAAGTTGGCCATCAACAGTCACTGATATAATATCTGCATATTCTGAATCATTAGACAAAATATTATCTACTGCGCAGAAAATAAGCTTCCAACTTCTCTTCTCAGGAATAACAGATGTGTTTCCGTTTGCAGCGCTGATTGTAAAGGCATCATCATTCCAACTGAGCTCTGTGTATACCCAGTTGTCATCGTGGTCTACCGCTGTATTCCCGGCGTCTTCACACAATACAAAGCTACTATTTTCTGACGGGAAGACATGAACGGTTAATGCATCCGGATTCTCCACAGAATTATCAAAGCAATCCATATCCTTCATAGGCACAATAGCGCCAGATTTCATAAGTACAGGAATATCATTTACCGGTCTCCACAGATCAATCATTCTGCCACCATGATAAACTATGCCGGTAAACATATCTGCCCATAGACCTTCTGGCAACCATGTCTGCACTTTTGCTGCTCTTGAAACAGGGTCAATCGGTTGCGTGATAGGAGATACAAGAAGTTCTGAACCAAAGTAGTATTCGTTGGGAACTTGGTATGCCTCTTCCCTTTCCGGCTCCATATAATACATTGGTTGAATTAAGGGCAGATTATCTCTATTTGCACGTCTGTTCATCGTATACAAGTAAGGTATCATGGCGTGGCGGAGTCTTAAATATTTGCTCATGACGTTATTGGTTACAGCATCATATCTCCACGGTTCCTTACCAACAAACGGGTTGTTTGAGCTATGGAGGCGGTTAATCGGCGAGAACACGCCATACTGAACCCAACGAGCTAAAAGTTCATCATCTCGTATGCCCCACATATGGCCACCGATGTCATGGCTCCACCAACCGTAACCGATATTACTTGCGGTACTTGTAAAGTAGGGTTGATAGTCTAAACTTTCCCAGGTAATTGCAGTATCACCAGAAAAACCAATGGGATATCTGTGGCTGCCAACACCTGCGTATCTAGAGAAGGTTATAGAACGGTTTCCTTTCCATGCGCTATCTAAATAGTGGAAATGATTCAGCATCCACAGCGGGTCCAAACCCGGAAGATTACTTTTGGAACCTTGCTGCCAATCGATCCACCAGAAATCAACACCTTGTTCTTCCAGATCATGACATAGGATATCAAAGTATTTCTCCATAAAAATCGGATCGGATGGGTCGAATTCTACGGCTTTCTCTGTAGTTGGATCTATGCCCATTGCTTTTGCAAGTTTGGGATAAATGTCTTCAAATGCTCTGACGCCATCAGCGGGATGTACATTCAGAGTGACCTTCAGCTTTTGATCGTGAAGCCAATCTAAAAACTCTTCCGGGTCTGGGAAAAGCTTACGGTTCCATGTATACCCTGTCCATCCGCTGCCGTATTTAGGATCTACCTCACTTACAAGATGCCAGTCTATATCAATAACTGCCACAGAAAAAGGAAGTTTTTCTTGTTTAAATCGGGTAATCAGTTTTTTGTATTCTTCCTCAGTATAACGATGATATCGACTCCACCAGTTGCCCAGTGCATATCGGGGCAAGAGAGGTGTTTTGCCACACAACTGATAGAAATCGTTGAGTGCTTCCAAATAACGATGTCCATAGCCAAAGAAATACAAATCAATGCATTCATTTCTGGGTTCTATCCAACCGTCCTCTGTCAGGATCATGGATTTACTGTCATCAATGAAGGAGAAACCTTCTCTGGATAGAATACCGTGGCCAAGGTTGATTTGTTCCTTCTGCCCGTCGTGAGATATATAAATATCTCCGTCTACTCGGTCCAAAGTGCGATAAGTGCCCTTTAGATCGTGCAGCTCTTGGCCAAAATTCCATGTTGCACCATCTATTTCCTTAACTTGGATTTGCAATCCGTCAGGAGAAAACATCATGCCATTGTAACGCAGTCTCAATTTTTCTGTTTCGACGATCAACCACTCTTCACCATTGTGGGTTTCGTGAGTCACAGAAAATTGCGGCAGAGGAAAATCTCTGTTAAGGACAGACTGTGTGGGCCGTTCTTCAAAATAACCTGTATCACTATATTCCAGACGTAATAAGGACGGTGTAAGTACAGTGATGCGATACTGCCTACCTTGTATGAAAGCCTCTTTTTTACAGATACCGTTCATCGGTAAAACGTAATGTTTCATACAATTACTCCTCTCTATCTACCACAGATTCATCAAAGGAGACGAACTCCATGCTTTTCGCAGGTTTCAATCGTAACAGCATCCCAAACGCTAGATTGTACCTCGCCAATATGTGCGCAACCCATCATAAGCATACTCAGCCGGGATTGTCCAATACCTCCACCAATCGTCAGAGGCAGCTCTCCGGCCAGCAGCATCTTATGAAAAGGTAAATTTCTGCGCTCATGGCAGTTTGCTAAAGTTAACTGACGATCCAACGATTCCTCATCTACACGGATACCCATAGAAGAAATCTCCAACGCCTGTTCCAGAACATCATTCCAGAAAAAGATATCACAGTTTAGCTGCCAATCGTCATAGTCTGGTGCACGACCACCGTGGGGTTTACCGGAACGCAGTTTGCCGCCGATCTGCATGATGCAGGCTGTGCAATGATCCTTTACATAGGCATTTTCGCGCTGATGATCATCAAAATCCGGATACATATCTTCCAGTTCTTGCGTTGTGATAAAGGCTACTTCCCTGCTCAGTTTTGTGTGTAACTGAGGATAGCGGACCTGTAAACGGTCATTGGTGTTACAGATAGCCGTAACGATCGCATTCACAATCAGTTTCAAATAGTCAAGATTCCGGTTCTCTCTGGTTATAATTTTCTCCCAATCCCATTGGTCCACATAAATAGAATGTATATTATCCAATTCCTCATCACGACGGATAGCGTTCATGTCTGTATAGAGACCATTACCAACGCTGAAATTATAGCGTTTCAACGCAAGCCGTTTCCACTTTGCCAAAGAATGGACAACCTGTACATCTTCGCCAACAGCAGGCACATCAAAAGTGACAGGGCGCTCGTAGCCGTTCAGATTATCATTTAAACCGGATTCCTCAGTAACAAACAGTGGTGCAGAAACTCGTTTTAAGTTTAATGCTGAGGAAAATTCTTCCTGAAATGTCTGCTTAATGTATGCAATTGCCCGCTGTGTATCATACTCATCAAGTAAGGGGCGGTAGTTTTCGGGAATAATGATACGGTTCAAAACCATCACCGTCTTTCCATTAGTTTGCTATCTATTGTACTTATATATTTGGTAAAATCAAGTAGAAATTGAAGCTTATTCTGTTAAAGCAATCGCTTCAATCTCGCACAGGACATTCTTAGGAAGTGTCTTTACGGCAACGCAGCTTCTTGCGGGACGTAGAGTAAAATATTTAGCATAAACATCATTAAAGGCAACAAAATCGTTCATATCTGCCAAGTAGCAAGTTGTCTTAATGACCTTGTCAAAGCTTGTTCCGGCTGCTGCCAATATAGCACCGATATTTTTACAGCTCTGTTCTGTCTGCGCCAGAATACCTTCAGGGATAGTACCACTTATAGGATCTACTGGAATCTGACCGGATGTAAAAACAAAGCCATTGACAATGTACCCTTGAGAGTAGGGACCAATGGCTGCAGGCGCAGCCGTAGTTTCGATTCTTTTCATGATATACCTCTTTTCTGGCAAATCTTCAATGTTTTAAGATATTTCTTTTGCTCCGGGGTAATGCGGTAACTTTCTATGGCCTTCTGAATTGTCTTGTTATGCACCCAACAAGGTAACACATGATCTTCCAGCAGCCTGATTGTGAAAACATATTGCTTAGCCAATGCTGTGGCAAAATACCACGACATCATCATATTTACATAATAATCATCTGATTTTATTCGTGCGACCATATACAAGTAATCTGTCAAAAAACCATCATCCAAATAGTAACGCATCAACACGCCTATTCCAAAGCGGATCGTGTATGTGTGATTAGAAGATATCCATTCGATAACTTTGGTGATCAGATCCCTTGGTCTGTTCTTAAATGCTTTTGGGACAATCAAATCGCAGGTTGCCCAATTGTCCACGTATGGCAAAAAACGATCTAAGGCTTTAATCGCTTCCCAATAATCCGTAATGTCAGATATGAAAACACCGTGCAGATTATCCTCATCATAAAACCGATGGGGAAGTTTTTCACAGAATATCAAATCATATCCTATCGTGTGTGACTGCTTTGCCAATGTTCGAAGTCTAGGAACTCTAACACCAATCACCTTGCACGGATCTACTGTAGGAATCAATGCAGTTTGAAAACGCTTGTATTCTTCGTCCGCTAAGGAAATCAGATCTGCCTGTATACCGTTCTCAATGGTTTTCAGCTTGCGCAATATTTCTTCATCTGCGGGGCAAAACGTATAATTGTCGATTTCAGCAGTTGTGATCCAACGAATATCATTGTGTTCCAACATTTGAATCTTGCCTTCACTGATAGAAGCATTAAATAATGTCAGACGAACAGTGATATCCGGGTACTCATGAACAAGTTCCATGAACACCTCCCTTACTCTAATCTTTACTGCCAGTTCTTCATAACACTCACGAATCAGCGCATCTTTCAGAGATTCCCCAGTTTCAACCTTGCCACCAACAAACTCCCAAAGCAAACCTCTGGTTTTATGCGCAGGTCTTTGACAGGCGAGGAACCGATCGCCATCCCAGATCAATGCAGCAACAACATCAGTTATCATGCAACTTACCTCCCTTTCCGGGCAGCTCACTGATCAAAGCAGCTCCAAGAATTGCGACGGCACCGATAATGGTATACATGTCAAATGGTTCTCTAAGGATAGCAACTGACACCAAAACAGCAATCACAGGATCGATAAAGCTAGCAAGTGCTATACTTTGTCCGCTTAAATATTCCATAGATCCGAAATATAGATAATAAGCAAGCCCAGTGTGAATAACACCTGCAATCAAAAGAAGAATCAATACAAATGGTGTTGCGCGCAATGAAGATATATCATTTGTCAACAAATTGTATGGAAGTAGAATTACTGTGGCTACCAAAAGCTGACAAATGGTTCTATCCATTGTACCGATATTGCGAAGTTTTTTATTGAGAAGTATTACCGTTGCGTACAGCAACGCAGCACCAAATCCAAGAATAATTCCAACTCCTTCGCCATTTTGAAGTGGGTTAGTTTTTAAAATACCGGAAATGAGAGACATGCCGACAAGTGCTGTTAGCACGCACAAAAAGCGTTTTGTTGTAATATTTTCTTTTAATACCAGAGGAGAGAGCAGCGTTACAATGATCGGTGCCATATAGTAGCATAAGGTTGAAACGGCAACAGATGTATACCGATAGGACTCAAATAACAATATCCAGTTAAATCCAATCGCAGTACCAGACAAGAAGAGAAATAATAAATTATGTTTAATTGCAGAAAAAGACAGCATGTCACGTTTGAGAAGCAGAAATAATATCAAGAAGATAACGCCAATAAAAGCACGCACAAAAGCAATCACACTACTTGGCAATGGAATGTAACGCACAAGCAAACCAATGCTACCAAAAATAAGCATAGATGAAATCAATTTGAATAGTGAAATAACACGTTTTGCCACAGAATCACCACCTTCGTGCTATTATATCGCCACTTACACAAAAAGTAAACCCCGGTTGCCGAATAACCGATAACCGTGGTTGTAATGAAAGAAATTACAGGAAATTCTACAAATATATGACAACCAGCGAAACATTATTGATTTCATAATAAATTAATGGTAGGATATTGATAAGGTGGTGATGATTTGGAACACTCAAATTTTGTTATAGAATATAAGTGCCCATGTTGTGGTGCAGGTTTAAAATTTTCCGGTGATGAGCAAAAACTTAACTGTGAGTATTGTAGCAATGACTTTGAAATTGAAGCTGTTAAAGCTTACAATGAAGAAAATGAGAGAGATGTATTTCACTGGGAACAGCAGACATCTGATACATGGTCTGACGAAGAACGAACCCTGTTGCAGACATTTACTTGTCAATCCTGTGGAGGTGTTCTGATAACAGACGATCATACCGCAGCAACCTTTTGCCCATATTGTGAAAACCCTGTGATTCTCCCGGGCAGGTTGTCCGGAGATATCCGCCCAGATGGCGTTTTGCCATTTCAGAAAAGCAAGGAAGATGCCCAAAGTGCGTTTATTCAGCTCTGCAAGAAAAAACCCTTATTGCCTAAATCATTCATTCAAGAAAACAGAGTGGAGAAAATTAGCGGTATTTATGTGCCATTCTGGCTCTATGATTGCGACGGGACTTACCATGGACAGTATAAAGCTACAAGAATGCACCATTGGTCAGACAGCCGTTACAACTATACAAAGATTGACCACTATCTATTAAAACGACGGGCTTCGGCAGGTTTTTCTGGGATACCAATGGACGGTTCATCTAAAATGAATGATTCGGTAATGGAATCCATTGAACCATTTGATTTCTCCCAGATCGTCGATTTTGAAACAGCATACCTCTCCGGCTATCTCGCAGATAAATATGATGTTGATGCATCCAGTGGACAGCAGCGAATTGAACAGCGCGTTGGTAATACACTTCACGATTCCCTTGACAGTACGTTTATCGGTTTTTCCTCAGTAGTTCCAACTGGAAGACAGCTGCAGATAACCCACGGGAAATCCAGATATGTGTTGCTTCCTGTATGGATACTGCACACAAAATATCATGACAAATCTTATCTGTTTGCAATGAATGGGCAAACCGGAAAAATGACAGGAACATTTCCGATTTGCCCCAAGCGTAGTCTTTGTTGGTTTGCTGGAATCTGTAGTGCTGTAACGGCTCTCGTCAGTTTGATCACAATGCTAGCATCATAGGGGGTAGAACATCTTGAAACGTATCACACTTCTGATTCTATGTGCTGTTCTGCTGTGTTACACTCCCCTACCCGTTCTTGCTACAGAACAGAAAATCGTTGATCATGCCGGCTTGCTTACTGAAATCGAAATCGAAGAATTGGAATCACGAGCAAGAGAAATTAGCACTGAGTATGGCATGGATATCGTGATTGTTACCGTTCATAGTTTAGATGGTAAATCCAGTGAAAGTTATGCTGATGATTACTATGACTATAATGGCTATGGTTTGGGTAGTGACAATAGCGGTATATTACTTCTACTCTCGATGGAATACCGCGATTGGGCAATCAGTACCTGTGGCGAAGCGATCTATGCCTTTACAGACTACGGTGTGCAGAATATTTTCTCTGATATTTCAGAATATTTGTCGCATGACCAATACTATCTGGCATTCTCCGCCTACTTAAATGCTTTGATGCCGTATTTGGATGCTTATACTGCGGGAAGTCCAATAGATGGCGATAGTAACAATTATTTTGGACCGGGCACCTATGTACCGGGTACGCAAGAGAACGTCGTACATTATGAATCCTCCCGCGATATCACATGGTATCTACAAAAAATTGGCATTGCGTTCATTGTGGGAGCTGTTGTTGGATGCATTGTTTTGCTGATAATGCGCAGTCAAATGAACACCGCAAAGTCACAACATAATGCGACTTCATATATGATATCGGATTCATACCGGATCGAGTTCCAGCAGGATATCTTCCTCTATAGCCAGATTCGTAAAGTACGTAAAACAGAAAACTCCTCTTCCAGTGGCGGCAGCTCAGTTCATAGGAGCAGCAGCGGCAGAAGCCACGGCGGTGGACATGGTAAATTTTGATAAAAAGGGGTTTATACTATGGGATTAATTAAAGCAGCATTTGCGTCTGTTTCTACCGTTTTGGCAGATCAGTGGAAAGAGTATTTTTATTGCGACTCCCTTGACACGGATGTTTTGGCAGCAAAGGGTCAAAAAAGAGTCGGTAAAAAATCCAGCAATACAAAAGGTTCTGACAATATCATTACCAATGGTTCCGGAATTGTTGTAAACGAAGGACAGTGCATGATGATCGTTGATCAGGGTGCCATTGTTGAATTTTGTGCAGATGCTGGAATGTATACCTGGGATGCCTCTTCAGAACCGACTATATTTTATGGCGGTTTTGGCAAAGGCCTGTCTGAAAGTTGGAACACATTCAAGAGACGGTTTACTTATGGTGGTGATACCGGTAAGGATCAAAGACTTTACTATTTCAATACGAAAGAACTGATCGGCAACAAATTTGGTACGCCCAATCCTATTCCCTTCCGTGTGGTGGATCAGAATATTGGTCTGGATATGGACATTTCCGTACGTTGTAACGGTGAATACTCCTATAAGTTAACTGACCCCATTCTGTTTTATAAGAATGTCTGTGGTAATATCGCTGTGTCTTTTACCAGAGATCAGTTAGACAGCCAGTTAAAATCTGAATTTTTAACTGCCCTGCAGCCTGCATTTGCCAAAATATCTGCCATGGGTATCCGCTATTCTGCGTTGCCCGGTCACACCGTTGAACTTGCCGATGCAATGAATCAGGCTCTTTCACAGAAATGGACATCTTTACGCGGTATTGCTGTTGTTTCGGTTGGCATGAATTCCATTACTGCTTCTGCCGAAGACGAGGCTGCAATGAAAGAACTGCAAAAAACAGCAGTTTATCGTAACACCAATATGGCAGGTGCTGCACTAGTTGGTGCACAGGCTGATGCCATGCGCGCTGCAGCTAAAAACGAAAATGGTGCCATGATGGGCTTCATGGGTATGGGCATGGCACAGCAGGCCGGCGGTGTAAATGCGGCCACCATGTTCCAGATGGGGCAGAAAAACGAGTCTCATGCTACGTCACAAGGATGGAAATGCAAGTGTGGCGCTGTCAATACTGGTAAATTCTGTACAGAGTGCGGCAGCGCAAATGGCTGGACATGTCCCCAGTGCGGGAACATGAATAAAGGCAAGTTCTGCGCAGAATGCGGAACGAAGAAACCCTCTTCTGAACCGTTGTATCGATGTGATAAGTGCGGGTGGGAACCTGAAAATCCCCAAAAACCGCCAAAATTCTGTCCGGAATGTGGAGACGTATTTGACAACTCCGATGTTCAGTAATCACAAAAAACTCCCCTGGCTGTGTGCAGCCAGGGGAAAAATTATGTGCGCCTTCCGGTCAGACTTTTCGCCAATGCAATCATATATGAAGTGTCATCAAATATGCTAAGCGCCTCAATGGCAGCATTTGTATAATGTTGGACAAGGGCTTCGCACTTTTCCAGTCCGTAGATGCGAACAAAGGTATTTTTCGTTATATCTGTACCTACGCCTTTACCCATTTCTTCTGCAGTACCAATCTGGTCAAGCATATCATCACGAATCTGGAAAGCAAGGCCCAATGCACCGGCAAAACGCCCTGCTGCTTCAATTTGAGCTTGATTTGCACCGCCGGCAATCGCCCCAAGGACGCAGGCAGCATTAATCAGTGCACCTGTCTTTCTGGATTGTATTGCAATTACTTCATCTTCCGTACACTCGCGCTCCTCACTCAAAATATCAAGTACCTGACCACCGACCATACCCAGTGAACCAGCACACTCACTGAGCACCCCAACAGCCAATGCCATGTCGCCTGAGTTTTTAAGCTTCGCTGTAGATGCAACGGCAAAGGCATCTGTCAGCAGCGCATCGCCGGCAAGTACAGCCATTGCTTCACCGAACACCTTGTGATTGGTTAGCCTTCCACGCCGGTAATCGACGTTATCCATACATGGAAGATCGTCATGAATCAAGCTATAGGTATGGATCATTTCGATGGCAGCAGCAAAGGGTACTGCTTTCTTCCAATCCATTCCGCACATACGGCAAAACTCAAAGGCCAAAATCGGACGTAACCGTTTTCCACCGGCCAATAGACTGTACTCAATTGCATCAAACAGCATATTCTGCGGTTCATTATGGAATCGAGAGTACCAATCACTGAGAAATTCTTCAATGTATCGCTTATACTCGCTGCATCTTTCATCAAGGCTCATCAAAAAAATCCTCCTCCACGGGGGTTCCATTGGCATCTGCCATTATCTTTTTTACCTGCATTTGTGCATCATCCAGCAGCTTTCCGCAGCTTCTGACAAGCTCAGTGCCTTCTTGAAACAGTTTTAAAGATTCCTCCAACGCGATGTCGCCACGCTCCATAGCACGTACAATCTGCTCCAACCGCTGCATGTTCTCTTCAAATGTTTTATTTACATTATTCATTTTTCATTCTCCTCCACACTAGAAACAGATGCAGTAATTCTGCCATCACTTAGAGAAACCTGGATCGTCTCCCCTACCCTTGTTTGCTTAACAGAGCGAAGCAAATTGCCATCTGCTGTCTGTGTCATTGCATAACCGCGTGTGAGTACCTTTAGAGGACTCATCGCGTCCAATTTCG
The DNA here is from genome assembly GCA_045653485.1 of Faecousia sp. Lineage (GTDB taxonomy): Bacteria > Bacillota > Clostridia > Oscillospirales > Oscillospiraceae > Faecousia. The sequence continues at coordinate 19,470 of JAZOLX010000129.1, forward strand.
CTGTAAGGCCAACAAAATGCTGCCGTTTAAAATTCACATATCTATCTTGTGCTGAGATCATTCGATTTGCTGTTGCGGTAAGACTATCCCGCTTTTGCTGCAGATACGCCATTGGACTTTGTAGGCATTTGCTGGCCGACAACATATTCAGATGCTTCTGAGAGGTTTTCAGTTGCCTTATAAGGGCTGTTGCCATAGATTCTGACATAGCATCCAACGTTTGGCGAAGTGCTTCCTGATCAGGAACTGCCAGCTCCGCAGCATTGGAAGGTGTTGCTGCACGTAAATCGGCCACATAGTCAGATATTGTAACGTCTGGTTCGTGTCCAACAGCTGAAATGATCGGAATTCTTGATTCATAGATCGCATAAGCAACCCGTTCGTCATTAAATGCCCAGAGGTCTTCAATCGAGCCACCTCCACGACCAACAATCAGCAGATCAGCAAGGTCATAATGGTTGGCATAGCGAATCGCAGCAGCAATTTCTTGTGGCGCTTCAGCACCCTGTACTCTGACAGGCAACAACTTTACCTTGGTAAGTGGATATCGTTTTCGCAAAATTCGAAGCATGTCATGAATAGCAGCACCTGCAGAACTGGTGATAATTCCGATGGTGGTGGGGTACTTTGGAAGCTGTTTTTTGTGGGATTCTTCAAATAATCCCATTCCGCCGAGCTTTACCTTTAACTGCTCAAAGGCTGCATGAAGGTCTCCGACACCATCCACTGTCATAGATGTGCAGTATAGTTGGTATGCACCATCCCTTGGGTAAACACTGACCTTGCCCATCGCAATTACTTTCAAACCGTTTTCAGGCCGAAAACGTAACCGCATAGCATTTCCCTTGAACATCACACATTTCAGTGCGGCACCTTCATCTTTCAGTGTGAAATAGTGATGTCCAGATGGGTACATCTTGTAGTTACTGATCTCGCCACGTACCGCAACACCAGAAAGCAGAGGATCTCTATCCATAGCCGATCGAATATATTCGTTGATTTGGGAAATCGAAAGAATGTTTTGTGACATCTCATCTCTCCTGATATCGATTGGTCAAAACCGCGACACCCATTGCATTATCTGTAGAATACTGTGGTTCTGAGAATACTGGTGATAATGGGGCAATTCTCTTCCTAAGCAATGTGTTGGAAGCAACACCGCCTGAGAATACAATCTGCAATCCGGAATATGCCTTAATTGCATGTTCAGATGCAAGATAGACCGCTTCCGCCACACAGCGCAAACAGTATGCTGCAGTTTCTGTTTTGTCGCCGGTGCGGTCATAAAATTGCTGCACCTTATTTTGTACTCCGGAAAGGGAGAATTCCAATCCGGAACACTTAACACGAAATGTTTCAGAAAGTTGTGCATCTATGCTTAAGCCGTCAATGTGCTTCCCGGATGGAAACGGCAAATCGAGCAGTTGACCTGTACGGTCAATAAGCTGTCCGGCGGAGATATCCGTCGTCCCGCCAATTTTTGTGCATTTAACATTCCAACCATCGGGCTCAACAAGAAGCAACTCGGTTGTACCACCGGAAAGGTGCCATGCCAAGTGAGGTGTATCCATCAAATCCATTCGGCCTGCACTCCATAAAGAAGCCGCTACATGGCCCTGCTGATGTGAAACTTCTACAAGTGGCACATGAAGCTGATCGCTCAGCAGCTTCGCATGAGAATATCCAACCATGAAGCATGGCATATAACTTCCTTCAACCGCACGAGGCCGTGTGCTAACACCAACAGCTTCGATGCTTATGTTACCCATATCGGAAAATAGCCTGCCAGAAAGCTCCGGCAGGCTTTTAATATGAGCAAATACAGCATCGCTTTGTCGCAAACCAAGTTCTCCTTGTTTCACAGGAAGCAGCTTGGAGCAATTTACACCATCCTTGCCATTAAAGCAAGCAATTGAGGTGGTGTAGTTACTGGTATCAAAGCCAATGACCGCCATAGATTACTCCTCTATTACATCAGTTTGTCCCCGTAGGCCTCTGTAAAAAGCACCCAAAATGCCATTGACAAAAGCACCTGTGTCATCACCATCATATTTTTTAGCAAGACGGACTGCTTCAGAAATTGCTACACCAGTGGGCACATCGTCAACATAGAGAATCTCATAAATTGCCAACTGCATGATGGATCTTGCCAAACGGGAAATTCTACCGACATCCCATCCGATAGAATATTTCTGAATATGTTCATTTAGATCTTCAGTGCGGTTTGCAACACCGGAAACAACAGCATCAATATAGGCCAGTTGCGCGCGGGAAGGACGTTCCGTATATATCTCATTTTCAGTCGAGAGATTATTATAATACTCCTTCTGAAGTCTGGCCTCTACAACACTTTCAGGCGCTTCGCCGGTAAAATCCCGGCCATAAATCAAATGTACTGCCAGTTCTCTGGCGTTTGCTCGTGTCATATTTGGCCGCCTTACTGCTGCGCAATTCCGCAGACATTTACGTTGACAGAAGCTACCTTCACACCTGTCATAGATTCCAGAGCATTGGTTACGGCAGTTTGTGCCGCATTTGCTACAGAAACAACACTCTGACCATAGGCAACCACAACATTGGTGTCAATATAGAGCTCATCATTCTCTCCGATGGTAATCTTGAGGCCTTTTCCCCAATTCTTTTTGCCGATCATCTCAACAATGTCAGCACCGGGTTTTGTGCTCAATCCAACAATACCCTCAACTTCGTTGATCGTATGATCGACGATGGTTGCAATCACATGTTCAGAGATCATTACGGTGCCGTTATCCTGAACCTGCGTAATATATGTCTTATCAGCCATTCGAATACCTCCAATTTGACCATACATCCAATATGGACATTCTTTTGTATATTGTATCACATTTTTATAAAAATACAACTATTTTCTGTGCTCAAAAAAGTTACCCCAAAGGTTTTTAGCCCTTGGGGTAATTTTCACTGCACTTCTACGACACGTACATCTTTCAAGTCAAAATCAGATTGTGTCAAAACAATATCAGCAATAACCGCTACATCTTCTTGCTGCAAACCTCCTTCAGGTGTCGCGACCGCAACAGAAATACCACCATTACTGATGTAAGCAACACATTCGGCATAACCTTTCGCAATCACTAGGCTCTCGATTTGCGCTTCACACAACGCTACTTGAACCAGTTCTTCCAGTTGATCATTACTCTGGGAGGTTTCAGCATCTTGGCTATATGCCATGGCCTCCTGCAACAGTGATACAGCACTATCCCGCGCCTGCTGACGAGATAGTCTGACAGCAGCAAAATAATTGGATACTGTTGATGTACCACTTGCAAAATCGTCTTCATTCATCACAAGCGTATCCTCTGAAAGCAATTTAGATGAATCCAGTGTATCCTCCAGATTTGCAGCAGTCTGGTCCTCTGTATAAAGCCAGTTTAAATAAATACCCGCGCATACAGTCACTAAGACTGCGGCAGCCATCAAATTCTTCTTCCATTTTTTCAAAATAATTCCTCCAATCATTTCATTTTCAGCACGGAAATCTTATCGGTTCCGAGTCCAGTCACTTTAGAGACCGCTTCCACAACGGCGAATCTAACAGAAGGATTATCGGCCCCTTGACAAACAACAATCGCCCCGGAATAAACAGGTGGATTGATCTGTTTGATCAATCCGCTTTCGCCTCGATCGGAACCGGTGATAGTAACGGTATCACTTTTATCAGATTCATGGTCGACATTCGTTGAATGGTCTTCATCCGTCTGATACAATGTCTCTTCCCCATATGCAATGCTTAACATCACCTGCACTTTCCCCGCACCCTGCACATAGCTTAGGATCTGCGATAGCTGATCTTCTACCGATAGTATATTTGCGCTATTCTCGGTTATTACCTTATTCTCTTCTACCGAATTTTTAAAGGGTGGCAATAGAAGCAGAATTAATCCAATAGTAAGTATCAGTAACACATATTTATTTTTCTTGAATATATCAGTGATTTTTCCTTGAATGGTTAACCGACCCACCGCTGATCCTCCAATGAAATTCCAAGGTTCGTTGTAATAAAATTTGAAAGTTGCAGTTTTGCATGCGGTGACACTGGTCCAGATATCCACACAGCACATGGTACCAGGTCTTGCAAAATTACTTCAACCTGTAAATCAACGCCGAGATTGTTTGCTTTCTCCAAAATATATGCGCTGGCAGACTCTGTTATGCGTTGCTTTATTTCGTCCTCCGCTGCATTTTTGCCGATGCTTGCAGCATAGTCAGCATCTAAGGACATTTGCTCAAAATAGAATTGCAACTCGTTGATTCGTATATCCAAAATTGGATATAAAATTGTTACTGTCAAAAATAATCCCGCCAACAATTTTATGATTGAAGAAACGCTTCCGCTTTTCTTTGTAATACCAGTAACAACGCCGGCAACCATAGCCGCAGCAGTGATGGATATTAGATAATTCTTGATAGCGCCCACTACGCGACTCCTTTCATAAAACACACAATACTAATTAAAAGCAATAAACATACTGTTCCGGTCATTGCCAATAGCAATCCCATGGCGGTAGCAAAATCTTGAATCAGTTTACAGGTGTGCTCAGTGGAAAATATTTCACATATAACACATGTTAACCTTAAGAGAAGGTGTTGAATAGCAATTTTAATAAAAGGACCGATCCAAACTGCAATTACCGCTAACAGGCCGTAAACGCCTACAGAATTTTTGACAATACCCGCACTGACTAGCACCGTTTCAGATGCATCCGACAATATCCCTCCGACTACCGGTACAACACCGGATATCGTAAGTTTCGTTGCCTTGATCGCAGCAGCATCTGCGCTACCACTGATAACGCCAGTGATCCCCATAAAGCCAGAAAACCCATAGAGAACAATTTTCAGTCCCCAAGTAATTATCCATTTGACGAAGTTTTTTGCCTTCTCTAAGGCTATTTCGCCAATTGCGCTGGATGCTACCGCTACACAAAGATATACATATATCAAAGGTACGATTATAGATGATATCAATGAGCACAAGAACGTATTAAAAGCTACGGCACCAGTATATAATGCTGCTGATTTCGTAATTCCACCGCTCGCAGCCATTGCCGCTGTCAGGACAGGAAACAGCAATTTACCGTAATCACTTAATTCTTGTACCGTATTCGATCCTAGATTGACCAAAGTATTGGACGGTTTTAGTAATAAATACCCTATCAACATTGTCCCAATCAGTGTAGCCATTTTTCCGGAATTGCCCGGAAACACCTTTACAATCGAGCAAAGCATCACTGACGAAATAATTGTGAGGCATATACCAGCCGCATCAAAAATGGAAGGTTTTATATGCGAGATACCTTCTTTCATAATAGACCACAGTCCGGCACCGAAGGATTGTGTGTCCTTTGGCATATATTCTTCTCCAGAAATGGGCACCTCGGGTGCTTGAAAATCCACAGCATAAACCGGAGTTGCAAGTAGAAGAACAATTATTATAACAGTAAAAAGATGCTTCATGCTTCACCAAGTATTTGATTCATTAGGTCTAATAGACCGGATAGTAGAGGCAATGCCGTCCAAAGAATTGCTCCCACAGCAGCAATTTGAATTGTTTTCCCCAGCGCAGCGTTCCCTGCATCAGCACATATGAGAGATGCAATTTCTGCTATCAATCCAATTCCAACTGATTTTAATAATGCACGCAAAAACGAGTCATTCAGGTTTCCGATCGCGCTCAAGTCCATAATAAAATCAAGAACAGTTTCTAGATAGCTCACAGCCACCACTGTAATGGTACAACACGCAGCAAGGGAAACCAGAACAGCCAGATCTCGGTTTTGCTTCTCAAGGAAGAGGTACAGCACGATTGCCGTCATTGCAATGCCAACAATTTTAAAAATTAATTCCATTAAAAATCAAATAGTGTTTTCACCAATTGAAACAAATCTGCGATTTCTTGTACAACCAACATTAATACAACAACTAGGCCAGCCAGTGAGGTCATTGTGGCCTGTTCATCCCTTCCGGATCTTGCCAGCACTTGATTCAATATTGATACCACAATACCGACAGCAGCTATTTTAAAAATCAAATCAATATTCATACCTAAAATAGTAAAATCGCCAATGCGGCACCCACGCACATTCCCAAAGTCCGATAATTTCTTATACGTATATCTTTATCCTTCTCAAGTTCCTGCAATTTCTTTACACACTTTTGACGAATAGAATCAATACCACTAAGTTGCCCGTCCAAATCAAAATTTCCAAAGGAGTTCCCAAGTTCAATTAGCAGTAATTTGACAGAATCATTTACGTTCGAACTTTTGTAGGTTGCCGCTTTCATGCAACTAGCAGTGTCGGTAGATATCTGTGAATCCATTTCATCCGCAAAACACATGAAAATTTCCTTTAACGATTTAGATTGTTTCGCGGAAATCCGACACAACTGCGGCAATGGAGTTAGCCGGTAGTTCAGCTCACACTCCATATAGTCCAAAATATCGATTAATTCTCTTAATAATTTTATCTCCTGATATAAGTCTATTGCCAATTTAAAGCCAAATGTACTACAACCAACAATGACAAGAGAAACACCCAATATTCTAGGCTCCATGATCATATCCTTTCCGATTTCCACGTCTTGTCCGGTTGCAATACTAAAAGCATATCAAACAAATGATTTGCAACCAGTGGTTTGTAAATTGGCCTGGAAAACAAGTCACTCTTTTGTGTAGCATGGGCTGTCGCCAGCAGTGTTACACCACTCCAACCAGCGTTCAGCAGTGAATGGCAGTCAGTTTCCTCCGTAATTTCATCGACTGCTATACAGCTTGGCCCCATAGTGCGCAGCAACATATCGATCCCCTGTTGTTTACTGCATCCAGTTAGAATATCTGTATTTTTCCCGGAGAAATAGCAGGGCGTACCGTTTACGATTGGAAATATCTCACCTCGTTCATCCATTACAGCGACACTTCCCTTTTCTTCATTAGAACGTTGTCTGATAAGATCACGGAGTAATGTGGTCTTTCCGCTGCATGGGGGACCAATAATAAGTATAGATCCCTTGTGTTTCACTGCATCCCGGGCAATATCAGGAAAATCACGTGCTACACGTATGCATAATGATGTTACGGTCTTTATCCCGGTCACAACGCCATTATGAACTACTGCTTCCCCACAAATACCGATTCTGTGTCCACCGCTGGCTGTAATGTACCCTCTGCTGATTGTCGATGCGGACCAAGGCGAATATTGAGAAGCTGTATTAATTACATAGTTAAGATCCTCCCCTACAGCCGTACGTTCCAGAATTATGCTTCTCTTATTGCAAATCAAAATTGGGGGTTGTCCTATCCGCAGCCGTAATTCCTGTAAATCTTCTCTAGTCGAGTCGTCAACCTCTTTTCTCAGCCAAACAGGCAGCAGTTTTAAGTACTCATGCCATGCGCACCTCATTTGCATCACTCCCTAAGACAAGCTATGCAAGCGGGCATAAAAAAATACCGGCAGAGCAATCTGCCGGTATTGATAAAAGTAAATCAGCGGCGCTTCACAGCCTGCAGTACGCGCAGAACCAGAGGCGAGCAAATAATATTGGTGGCGAACTCCGCCAAAAAGTTAAAGCCAATCATAACCGTAATCACAAAGGCAAGGGCATTTCCGCCGCCTTCTTTTGCCAATGCTTCCCAAAAGAACAATCTGCAACCAAGGAAAAAGATTCCCGTGTTGACGATGGGACAAATCACAGCGGAAAGAATAACAGCCAACCAGGTGTTTTTCTTGGAAGCGGCATTAAAGACCAAGCCTGCCAACCAACCGGCCAAAGTACCCTTGACCAAAACCGTCGCGATAGTACCCCAGAAATGAATACCATAGAAGAAAACGGTGTCGGGCTGCAGCAGAACAACAATGCTAAATACGCAACCGAGCATTGCGCCTGCTCCAGGGCCATACATAGCAGCACCAACTACGATGGGAATCAGTACCAAAGAGATGGACACAGGACCAAAGCGGATGAAACTACCCAAAAGCTGCAATACAACTACGACCGCAGACATGATGGCAATTCCAACCATGCGAATGACTTTTTCTTTTTTCATATAAAATTCCTCCCTGCTGTCGCTCCGTCTAAACGGATGCGATGCATATTTCACCGTTTGGATATGCTCAAACGGCTGTATAAATGTTAACAGACGAACAATTATTCAAAGGGTTCATCAAATTCCTCGGATAGATCTTCGAAATTCATTTGTTCTTGGCCGCCGGAGCGCATAGCCTCCCACTGCTCCTTCGTGATCAGAATCGCTCTGGGCTTACTGCCCTGAAATGGTCCAACAATGCCCTTTTCTTCCATCTCATCTACAATTCGGGCAGCACGGGCGTATCCTAGTTTTAGACGGCGCTGCAGCATAGAAACAGAAGCTTGTCCCGTTTCCAAAATCACATCTACAGCGGCAGGCAGCATTTCATCACCACTCAATTCTTCAACAGAAGGTTCTTGTTCGGTCACAGCAGACTTATTGCCTGTCTGTGCCGCTTTCATTTCGATTTCTTCCATAACCTGCTGGTCGTAAGTGGTCGTGTAATGATTCTTAACATAGGTCGCAACGGCTTCCACTTCAGAATCACTCACAAAACATCCTTGAACGCGCTTTGGTTTTCCGTTGCCGATCGGTGCATAAAGCATGTCTCCCTTACCTACAAGTTTTTCCGCACCCTGTGTGTCCAGAATGATTCTGGATTCCATTGCAGATGCAACAGCGAAAGCAATTCTGGAAGGAATATTTGCCTTCATCAAACCGGTAATAACATCGGCGGAGGGTCTTTGCGTTGCAATAACCAGATGAATACCCGCAGCACGACCCATTTGTGCAATTCGGCAAATAGACTCTTCAACTTCCTTCGCTGCAACTAACATCAAGTCAGCAAGCTCATCAATGATCACAACAACCTGAGGAAGTTTTTGTCCTTCCTCCTCGTGTTCAACGATACTGTTGAAGGACTCCAGATCTCTTACACCGGCATCAGACATAGCCTTATAGCGGCGCATCATTTCAGAAACTGCCCATTGCAGAGAACCTGCGGCCTTTTTGGGATCAGTCACAACAGGAATCAACAGATGCGGGATCCCGTTATAAATGCCTAACTCAACCATCTTGGGGTCGACCATGATCAGTTTCACTTCGTCGGGACTTGCTTTGTAAAGCAGCGAAATGATGATGGAGTTCATACAGACGGATTTACCGGAACCAGTTGTACCAGCAATCAACATATGTGGCAGCTTCGCAATATTTCCAACAATGCAATTACCGCCAATATCCTTGCCAACAGCAAAAGAAGATTTTGATTTTGCCTTTACAAATTCCGGTGAGTCGATCACATCACGAAGAGAAACAGTTGTAACTGCCTTGTTCGGTACTTCGATACCTACCACGGATATCTTTCCTGGAACTGCAGCAATGCGCACACCAGATGCTCCTAAACTGAGAGCAATATCATCCGCAGCAGTTGTCAGCTTGTTCAGCCTTACACCTTTTTCAAGCTCAACCTCATATCGTGTCACACTGGGCCCACGTGTCACATTAATGATATGGGCCTCAATTTTAAAGCTTGCAAGTGTTTCGTTCAAACGCCGCGAGTTTTCACGCATTTCGGCCGTACCGTCTACCCCACTCGCGTTGGAATTTTTCAGCAGATCAATAGGCGGATAGCAGTACTCTGGTTTTACTTCCGTTTCAGCTTGTGCAATTTCTTTCGCGACTTGAGCAGCAGATTCATCGGCATCTTTAGCGGTTACTTTTCTGGGTTTGACAACCTGAGCTGGTGAAATTGGTTTGGGTTCCATCTCCAGAGCTGGCATTTCCTGAGGAATCTCTTCAGATACAGTGGAATCAGGTTGTTTAATACTTGGCTCAGATTTCACCGGTGCAGGACTCGTCGCTTCCACAAACTTAGGGACAAGGATCTCATCTTCATCATCTGGGGTAACTGTTAACCCGGCTGCCGAAACCGGTGAATCGATTTCAATGTCGATCTGACGCATCATTTCAGAAACTTTATCTTGCTTTTTAGCAGGTTTTTCAGCAGCAGTGGGATGGGCAGCTAAGTTTTCCTCCCTTAATTGTTCTTTCATTCTACGCTGCTCAACATGCTCGATGTGCTTTGTGACAATATGGTTCACTACAATTGCAGCTGGCTCCGGTTGTTCCGTAACTTCTTGGTCTTCATATTGGGGGCGGGGGCGATTTTGCACAGCCCGAATGATACTTGGAATAGTAATGTGCATTGCACCAAGGAGCGTGATCACCGCACCAACTATGTAAATGATATAGGTTAGCGCAGTACCGCAAAGCAGACGAATGAACATTGTAATGCCACCACACAAAACGCCACCAGTGCTGCCATTGCCACCGCCTATATATAATTCTTTGATCAACGAAATATCAGCGGATAGACCCTGCGGATTCAACGCAAGATGAGATATTCCGCCGCAAATAAAAACAAATAATGCAACGCAGATACTGCGCATAATGACAGGCCGTTTTCCGCTAAAAGCATGAATAATGAACAAATACAACATTGCCGGGATAGCGACGATGAAGCCAACATATCCAATCAAACCAAGGACAATGCTCTCAAACAAGGTAGTCAGTGCTCCCTCTGGATTTAAAAAGATTACGAGCAGCAACACAAAAGTGGCCAGGAATACGACTGATGTAATAAAGCGAACGGGAACTGCCCTCTCCTTCTTCTCAGGAGCAGTATCCTTTTGCTTTTTATCCTTCTGAGTTGGAGTGCTTTTTGAAGTATTCCTCTTTTTGGCAACTCCGGAAGAAGCAGCCTTTTCTGCCTGAGATTTATACTTTTTCTCCGCCATAATAACCTCCAATCAGTATAGATACAGAATAAACGCGAATAGTGCCGCGCCCCAGGAATAGTAAGAAAAGCCCGAAAGTCCGGTACGGGTAGTTAAAGTCTTCATAAATGTAATTGCCACGGTTGCACTAAAATAGGCACACACACCGCAAAGTAAGCACTTCAACACGAACATAAGATCAGCTTGACCGGCTCCTACGGTAAAAATCAAAAACACATCAAAGCAACTCAATATAAGAAGCACTGGTACACTCAAAATTAAGCTCCATTTATATGCATGTTGCGGATCGGCACCCCTTGAAACCGCCAGACTGACGCCTGCACCAATACGGGACACACCGTGAAAAACGGACAATGCAGAGCCTAAGCCAAACAAAATGCCATCCAACGAGCTCATGTTTCTGGAATCCTTATTTCCGCGTGCAAGATACATTGGAATAAGGAGAATGATGCCATTTAAAACCATGAATAATGCTACAATTGGAACAGAATTTCCCCACTGTAGGGTTTTACTATAGAAAATATAACCAATAAAAATGGGTATACATGCCATTCTTACAAGACGAATATCGAAAACAGATTGCATATTTAGCTCGCGCTTTCTACGGCGTCTTGTGCTTTTACTCAGTTGATATTCTTTATATAATTTTTTGATATAGCCACCGGATGTTACGGCCAAAGCACCAAACATGCCAATATGTACAAACAGATTTAGAAGAGCGTTTGATTCTGTACATCCGAATAGATTTAACAGAATCATTTGATGTGCCTGGGCAGAGACAGGCAGAAATTCAGTTATTCCGGACACAAAACCGTAGAGCAGTGCTTCCAACCAATTCAGTTCCACGCCTATCCCTCCCATTTTGATATTTCTTATCATATCACACATCTGTATTAATTTCTACCCCGAATTTTCGGTGTACATATCAATTTTTGCTTTTTCTCTTATCAATCATTCTGTGCAGGGCATTCAGCGCATCACTTAGTCCTCCAAGCTTATCAATCAAGCCAGACGAAACAGCCTCTTTTCCGTATAGTATGGTACCTACGTCAGTAGCCATCTCACCTGTTGCCATCATATATCCTTCAAACTTCTCCCTGCTGATCCCAGAGTTTGCTGTTACAAAGTCAGCAATCTGCTCTTGAATGCGCTGAAAATAGCGGAAAGTTTGTGGAGCACCTACCACAAGACCGGTCATTCTAACCGGATGAACTGTCATACTGGCAGTAGGCGTAATAAATGATTTCTTTGTGCATACCGCCAGTGGAATACCAATGGAATGACCACCGCCCAATACTAGTGATACTGTCGGTTTTTTCATCCCGGCCACCATCTCAGCAATTGCCAAACCAGCTTCGATGTCACCGCCTACTGTGTTTAGCAGAAGGAGCAGGCCGTCGATATCATCACTTTCTTCGATGCCTGCCAATAAAGGAAGTACATGTTCGTACTTCGTTGTTTTCGCGGTTTCCGGAAGTACTTGATGACCTTCCACTTGACCAATGATCGTGAGTGTATAGATATTCCCGTGTTTCGTTTTTGAAATATCTGCGCCAAGCTCTACCAGTTGTTCCCGTTCCTCTTTTCTAACATCTGCATTATTATCATCCATAAAGTTTCCTCCATATTTTTTTGATAGTTTACCTCAAAAAATGCAAATGATTCTCTTGAAAGAATGGAATAGATAACGTATAATAGACTCGGTGATTTATTTGGCAGGAAAAACAAATGCGGTTCGGCTTATTGAACTAGCTGGCATCCCATGCCGGGAAGTATTCTATACTTATGATGAGAATGACTTGAATGGCAATCATGCAGCAAAAGCCATTCACTTTCCTCCTGAGCAGGTCTTTAAAACACTTGTTGTCAGAGGCGCAAAAAAAGGAATCCATATTTTTTGTATCCCTGTTTGCTTCGAATTGGATTTAAAAAAGGCAGCACGTGCGATCGGCGATAAAAATGTCGAAATGGTCGCAGTAAAAGAATTGCTTAGTCTAACCGGTTATATCCGTGGCGGGTGCAGTCCAGTAGGCATGAAAAAACTTTATCCAACTCATTTTGATGAAACAGCACAGCTTTACGACGAAATCGCTGTATCTGCTGGCGCAAGAGGTCACCAGATGATCGTTCCACCCAATGATCTTGTTTCATTGGTAAACGGTGATTATTATGATTTAATACTATGATAGAAAGGAAAAACAAGATGCAATTTGAGTATAAGACAAAAGGAACCTGTTCTCAGCACATCCTGTTTGATATCGAAGACGGCAAGCTGAAAAATGTTCAGTTCATCGGCGGTTGCAACGGCAACCTGAAAGGTATCGGTTCTTTGGTCGATGGCATGGATGTTGATGATGTTATTGCCCGCTTGGAAGGAACAACTTGCGGAATGAAAGCAACTTCTTGCCCCGATCAGCTTGCCCAGGCGTTGAAACAGGCAAAGTCCGAAACCAACAAGTAATATCAATGTTGAAAGTCCGCACCTCTTTCGAGGTGCGGACTTTTGTCATTCTTTAACTGCTGTGAGAATACAACGAACAAGATCTTCTTTACCGGTTCCCTTTTCAGCAGAAAAAGGAATGATAATACATTCAGCAGGTAATTCGAGATCTAGACGAAATCTTTGCATATTCGGTTCGATCTCGCTTCTTTTTAACTTATCCAGTTTATTCGCAACAACTACAAAAGGACAGCCACTATCAATAAACCAACGAGCCATCGTAATATCATTTGCGGTTGGTGCATGTCGTGCATCGACGATCAAAACACCAAGATCGATACGGTCGGATGCAAAGTAATCCTCCATGAGCTTTGCCCAACGGTCCTTCTCTGCCTGAGATACCTTGGCATAACCGTAACCCGGTAAGTCAACAAAGTAACAAGTCTTATCAATCACAAAATAATTGACGTGAATTGTCTTACCGGGCTTATCCCCTACCCGTGCAAAATTTTTCCGATTCAGCAGACGGTTAATGACAGAGGATTTACCAACATTCGACTTGCCTGCAAATGCTATTTCAGGCAACCTGTTCTTGGGAAAATCCTTCGGCGCAGCAGCAGATATCAAAAATTCTACATTGTTTAAGTTCATCTTCCCACCTCATTGCCGAATACCCGGTTTTCTTGACTTTTGTTTTAACTCGCCTGGTAGTTCCGAGAGAATTGTGGGAACAATTTCTGCGTTACGGTTCAATGCGCAATTCAAAACTGTCTCAACCGTTTGTGCAGAAATAAAATTCAAGGATCTTCTCACCGTAGGATCAATCTCTGCTAAATCACGTTCGTTGTCCTTAGGAATAATGACAGTTGTGATTCCATGGCGCAATGCAGCCATAGTTTTTTCCTTTAAACCACCAATGGGAAGAACCCTTCCGCGCAGCGAAATTTCACCTGTCATTGCCACATCACGCCGTACAGAAACACCGGTTAGCGCAGATACGATTGCCGTACAGACAGTAATACCGGCAGAAGGCCCATCCTTTGGCACTGCACCCTCAGGGAAGTGTACATGTATATCCTTCGTTTTGTAGAAATCCACCGGAACACCGAGACTTAGTGCGTTTGCACGGATATAGCTAAGTGCCGCATGGGCAGATTCTTTCATTACATCACCCAAGTTGCCCGTCAGTTCAAGTTTTCCTGTACCTTCCATAACATTGACTTCTACTTCCAGTGTTTCACCACCAACACTCGTCCATGCCAATCCAGTTACAAGGCCCACCTGATCTCTGCTATGGAGTCTGTCTGGCAAAAACTTGCGCACACCTAGGAATTCCTCGATATTTGTACCCGTAACAACAATTTTCTTAACACTTTCCTGTTCTAGAATCCGAACAGCAGATTTGCGGCAGATCTGCGCAACCATACGCTCCAGAGTGCGCACACCGGATTCTCTGGTATAGCACTGTATCATTTCACGAATCCCATCATCTGTGATACGAAGCTGTGCTTTTTTGATACCATGTTTTTCCAGTTGCTTTGGAATCAGATGGTTCTTTGCAATCATCACCTTCTCTTCGTCGGTGTAAGAGCCGATTTCGATCAGTTCCATCCGATCAAGAAGAGGTCTCGGAATCGTGTCAACGGTGTTTGCGGTAGTAATAAACATTACATCGCTCAGATCAACTGGAATCTCCATAAAATGATCACGATAGGTTCTATTTTGCTCTGCATCGAGGACTTCCAACAGGGCTGCACTGGGGTCACCCCGGTGATCAGATCCCATCTTGTCAACTTCATCCAGAAGTAGCAAGGGGTTTTTACTTCCAGATTGTGTCATGGCGGTAATTATCCTGCCAGGCATAGCACCTACATATGTTTTTCTGTGGCCACGGATATCTGCCTCATCACGAACTCCACCAAGGGATATTCGTGCCATTTTACGATTCAAACATTTGGCAATAGAATAAGCAATGGAGGTCTTTCCGACGCCCGGAGGGCCAACAAGACAAATAATTTGTGGTGGCATATTGGGCGCCATCTTTCTAACGGCAAGCGTTTCCAGAATGCGTGCCTTAACTTTCTCAAGGCCAAAATGATCTTTCTCAAGAACTTTTCTGGCCGCTTCAATATCCACACGTTCCTTTGTACTGGCGTTCCAGGGAAACTCCAACACAGTATCCAGATAGTTGCGAAGTACCGAAGCTTCAGAAGATCCAAAAGGCTGTTTTCTCAATCTTTCCAGATCTTTCAGCAGTTTTGCCTCCCATGACTCATCCAGATTCAAAAGAAGAATTTTTTCCTCAAACTCAGAAAATTCAGAGTGTTCATCACTCTCGCCCAATTCTTCCCGAATTGCCTTCATCTGTTCTCTCAGATAATAATCACGTTGCTCCTGATCAATATGTGCTCTTGTCTTTTCCTGAATATCCGACTCAATCTGCAGCATTTGTATCTCTTGCCTCAGCATATGCAGTGCATGCTCCAGACGTCTGGCAGGATTCAGTTGGCAGAGCAGCTTGGCCTTCTCCGGATATTCAATACCGGAATTCTGCGCAATACTGTCAGCAATAAAGCCACAATCATCAGAATCAAGCATACGAAGCTGAACAGATTGAGCAGGACGCTCAACAAGTTCCAGATAATTCGCATACAGAGAGTTCGCTTCACGCCGCATCGCACGATTTCTGAGGCTATCACTGATCTCAACATCCAAGACTTTTTCCACAGTACCACAGAGGAATGGTTCTTTCTGTGCCAGATCTAAGATTTTAGCACGGTACAAGCCGGACACAAGTACACGGATATTCTCTCCCTGAGACCGCAGGATCTGCTTTACTTTCGCTACACAACCAATTGGATATAAACCATTTAAGTCCGGATCATCATCATTGATCTGCTTCTGCGGTGCCAGAAACAACAGTTGGTCGTTTTTCATAGCCTGCTCAAGTGCAAGTGCAGATTTTACACGCCCAATATCAAAATGAACTGTCTGATCCGGAAAAACAGTCATACCCCGTAAGGCAAGAATTGGCATTTTATTAATGATAGTAATTTCGCTCATAGAGTTTCCCTCCCGGGTAACGGATAAAGAAGAGGGTAGTTTCCTACCCCCTTCCATACCTGATTATTAATTTGCACCGATTTTTGCACGGGGGTGCTTTGCGTCTTTGATGATCAAAGGCTCACCGCCAGAAATGCACTCCGGTGTAATAATGACCTTCTTTATGGAAAGGTCTGAAGGAATTGCATACATAATGCGAGTCATGGTCTGCTCCATAACTGCACGCAATCCACGGGCACCGATCTGTCTGTCGATAGCCTTCTGTGCGATTGCCTCCAGTGCTTCATCTTGAATCTCCAACTCAACATTGTCCATTCTGAGCAATGCTTGGTATTGTCGACTTAAAGCATTCTTAGGCTCAACAAGAATTCGTATTAGGTCATCTTTCTTCAAATCACTGAGGCTCGTAATGACAGGTAATCTGCCAACAAGCTCCGGAATGATGCCAAACTTCAAAAGATCATCCGGTTCAACCTGTGCTAATAGTTTGCCGATGTCGCGCTTTCTACGGCTTTCCACCGGCGCATCAAAGCCAATAGCAGAACGGTCTGTGCGGGATTCGATGATCTTATCAAGGCCATCGAAGGCACCACCGCAAATGAACAGGATATTGGTCGTATCAATTTGGATTGTTTCCTGCTGCGGGTGCTTTCTGCCACCCTGTGGCGGGACACCTGCAACAGTACCCTCCAGCAGCTTTAAGAGCGCCTGCTGGACACCTTCACCGGAGACATCTCTGGTAATGGATGTATTTTCGCTCTTACGCGCAATCTTATCCATTTCATCGATATAGATAATACCATGCTCCGCAAGGTCAACATCAAAATCCGCAGCTTGAAGAAGTCGGAGAAGAATATTCTCGACATCATCGCCAACATAGCCGGCTTCTGTTAGCGTCGTAGCATCAGCAATCGCAAAAGGAACATTTAGAATTCTGGCTAAGGTCTGAGCAAAGAGGGTTTTGCCGCAACCCGTTGGGCCAATTAGCAGAATGTTACTTTTCTGTAGCTCAACATCCGATTCTTTTGAAAAATAAATACGCTTGTAATGATTGTATACCGCAACGGCTAATGTGATCTTCGCGTCTTCCTGTCCGATGATATAGCCGTCCATGTAGGATTTAATCTCCGCTGGAGTAGGAAGATTATCCGGTTTGCGGAGATTACCATTCTCATCGAACTGCATATCGTCGCGGAGCAGATCACTGCAAGCTTGCACACAGTCACTGCAAATATACACACCCGGGCCTGCAATTAGTCGAGCATTGTTTTCTCCTTTACCGCAGAAACTGCAGCGAATCGGCTGTTCATCTTTCTTTGCCATGAACCATTACCGCCTTTCAATCAATGGCGGTCCAGTACACGGTCAATAAGACCAAACGCCATAGCTTCATCAGAAGTCATAAAGTTGTCACGCTCACACGCCGCGGTTACTTCTTCAACACTCTTACCTGTGTTCTCTGCAAGAATACGGTTCATGCGTGCCTTGATCGTTTCCAGACGTTTCATATGAATTGCCATATCAGTAATCTGACCCTGCGTACCAGCTGACGGCTGGTGGATCATAATTTCAGAGTTCGGCAAGGCCATACGCTTCCCTTTTGTACCGGCAGACAGCAAAAATGCACCCATAGAAGCTGCCATACCTACACAAATAGTAGCAACATCACATTTAATGTACTGCATCGTATCATAAATCGCCATACCTGCCGTCACACTGCCGCCAGGACTATTGATGTAGAACTGGATATCCTTATCGGGATCCTGGGCCTCCAAATACAGTAACTGGGCAACGATCAAACTCGCAGTTGTATCATTGACTTCTTCAGATAAGAAAATGATTCTATCGTTGAGCAGACGGGAGAAAATATCATAGCTCCGTTCGCCACGGCTGGTCTGCTCAACAACATAAGGTACTAAACTCATGGTCAGATCTCCTTTCTGGGTTTAAAACATTCTAACCACTTTATTGGAAGGTTATTCCTCTAATTAGGCTTCTTCCTTCTTAGGGGCAACAGCAACAGCGGCGTCAACAATGACCTTCACTGCCTTGCGGGTCTCCAAGCTGACCTTAATCTCATCGGCAGGAACCATGCCCTTAATCTTTTCCACTTCCAGGCTGTACTGCTCTGCCATAGCCTTGTACTCGGCTTCCAGATCCTCTTCGGATACAGTGATACCCTCGGTTTCAACGATCTTTGCAAGGGTAACATTGATCTTGGCCTGCTTTTCAGCAGCGGGGCGGAAAGCATTGCGCATGGTGGACAGGTCGCCGCCCATCATCTTTGCATACTGCTCCATGGAGTAGCCGCTCATCTGCAGCTGATAGCCAAAACGCTCCATCTGGTTGTCCAGCTCAGCCTCGATCAGCGCAGCGGGCATATCAACAGTAACATTCTCTGCTGCCTTCTCAACACAAGCCTGCTCAAACGCGGAGTCCAGCTGCTTCTGAAGCTTCTCCAGCTCCTTGGCGCGGATGTCAGCCTTCAGCTCGTCAAGAGATTCAAATTCAGAAACATCCTTTGCGAACTCGACGTCCTGTGCAGGAACATTGGTAACGGAAACGGAATTGACCTTAACGTGGAAAACAACAGCCTTACCTGCCAATTCAGCATGGTAGTCCTCAGGGAAAGTAATATCAATATCCTTTTCCTCGCCGGCAGTCATGCCGACAATCTGCTCCTCAAAACCGGGAACAAAAGAACCGGAGCCAAGCTTCAAGCCGAAGTTCTCACCCTTACCGCCAACGAAAGGAACGCCATTATCGAAACCCTCAAAGTTAATGTTGGCAGTGTCACCCATCTCAGCAGCGCGTTCAACAGTCTCAGTGGAAGCAACATTCTGTGCCATACGGTCCAGCTCAGCCTGAACCTGTGCATCGGTAACCTCAGCTTCAGCCTTCTCAACTTCCAGACCCTTGTAATCGCCCAGAGTAACCTCGGGATATACATCGGTGGTCAGAGTCAGAGTAACAATGTTCTCTTCATTGATGTCCATATCGGTCAAATTGGGTCGGCCAATGGCTTTGAAGTCCTGGCTTGCAATGGCAAAGTCATAAACCTGAGGGAAGATCTCTTCCAGACCATCTTCATAGAACACATGGGCACCGTACATTGCCTCAATCATCTTGCGGGGAGCCTTGCCCTTACGGAAACCGGGGATCATGATGTTCTTGCGGGCTTTCATATATGCCTTGTTAACACCGGACTCCATCAGTTCCTTGTCGATTTCGACAACGACAGTTGCCTGATTACCGTTTCTTTCAACGCTCTTTACATTCATTTTTGTATCCTCCTAAAATCAGGCCGAAAATCGGCCATTCATAGAAAAATTTGTAACCACCTAATTCTAGCAAAGAAACTCCAATTTGTCCACTGTTTTCTTTAAAAAACTTTATCATTTTTGAGCATTTACGCGGCCCTAACAGCAAAATCTGCGCATTTCCGATGGAAATGCGCAGACGAAAAATGGAATTAAAGAATTTTTGCAGGTTGAAAGTTGATTCTGTCAGCTGAAAGCAGTTGATATTCTACGCCATCCCAAATTCCTTCCATTGCGAGGCTATGGCTGGCACCATGCAGGTGGCCATAAAAGCATTTTCGTACATTGTACTTACTCAAAAGTTCCAGTATAGGCTCGCACATATAGCCTTTGTATCTTGGTGGATAGTGAAGAAATACAAGCTTTGGCAGTTCACCGGCAGAACGCAGGGATGTTTCCAGCCGTAAAAGTTCTCTCTTAAAAACTTTCTCGTCTTGTTGATTGCTGCGTTCCTCCTCGTAAAACCAGCCTCTCGTACCACAAATGGCCCAGCCATCGTATTCGAAATGATTGTTATTCAGAATAAACTGATTTGCAAACCCATTGATATCGCAAAACTTGTAGAATTTTGCTGCAGTACTCCACCAATAGTCATGGTTCCCTTTTAATATGATTTTCCTTCCCGGAATATCGTTGATCCAAGTAAAATCGTCCTTTGCACCTTCCAAATCAAGAGCCCATGACAAGTCGCCCATAAGAACGGTTGTATCCTCTTCTTTGACGCACGAAAAAGACTCTTTCAATTTATCCATATAGCCAGTCCAAGCACCGCCGAAAATATCCATCGGCTTTGGCGCCCCAAGGCATAAATGCAGATCTCCAATTGCATACAGAGACATGCGCTCCTCCTTAAACTGTAATCAGGGTATTTCGTTTTGCAAGTGATTTTTTGCCGTTAATGACAGCATTTTTCCATCACAGCAAGGGCATTATTCCAGAAAATGTCCCTCACAGTATCACAGGAAAGGCCGCAATCAAGTAGCTTTTCAGAAAGCTTTGGGTAATCCTGAACACCAGCAAATCCTACGGGAAGCAGATCACATCCGTCCAGATCTCCGCCCAGAGCAATATGCTTCCCAGTGGGGTCAAGCTCCATAAAATGCAGAAAATGATTACATACTTGATTCATATCCGCATTCTCACCAACAAAAGAAGCATATTGGTTAAAGCCAGCTACACCGCCGACATCACAAATTGCACGGAACATATCATCGGTCAGATTGCGGCTGCAATCATGAACAGCACGGCTATTGGAATGTGATGCAATGATGGGTGCATCTGTAATTTTCACAATATCCCAGAATGCCTCGTCACTAATGTGGCTGACATCAATGATCATACCGAGTCTCTGGGCCTCTTTTACGTATTCTCTGCCTAAATCTGTTAGTCCCCCACCAGTTTTATGAGAACCGCAAAGAACGTTCTTTTCATTCCAACCTAGGGTTGAAATTCTAAAACCAACGTTATACAAATCTTCCAGCAAAGCCGGATCAAAGCCAAAGCCGGCGGGACCCTCAATAGTGAGGATCGCAGACATCAGACCTTTGTCATAATTCGCACGTATATCGTCTGCAGTGTAGGCTAATTGGATTGCGTCACGATTCGCCTCTATTTCCCGAAGAATGACAACCATTTCACGCTCAAACACATCCGCAACAGTTAGTCCAGCAGGAAGCTTTTCCCAAGTGCTGGTAAAACACGCAAAGCACTGAGCATAACCTGATAAAGATTTTGCTCGATCCAAATCAATATGGTGGTTGTTCTTCTTTAGGCTCCCCTCTCCACGGAAATTCTTTCCCAGAAGAGCCAGCGCGGTGTCACAATGCAGGTCAAATACAGGAAAATTCATTGAAATGCATCCTCCAAATGATTAATGATCGGTCCTTTTGTCGCGGTTCCCTCAGGAGCATAGACTTCAATCACATCAAATCTGGGTTGAAGCTCCGTTGGGTTGTGCGCAAGGTACATCGAAGCAGTTGTTTTAATTCTGTTTTGTTTTCTAAAGTCAACAAATTCTCGCGCTTGAGCAAACGAATCTGTTTTTCTTAACTTGACCTCAACAAAAACAAGATACGTTTTGTCGCATACGATGAGGTCTATTTCTCCATATCGGCTTCTGTAGCCAGAGGCAAGTATGCGATACCGTTTTTTCCGCAGATACTCAGCTGCGATGGCCTCGCCCCATGCGCCCGTTAAATTATTGATTCCCATATCGTTTCTTCAGAAAAGTGATTCTGTGAATGTCACATGGGCCATACTGATCTAAAGCATTGTAATGTGCCTTGGTACCATAGCCCTTATGTACATCAAATTTGTATTCTGGGTACTTAGCTGCAATCCCTTCCATCCAATCATCTCTTGTAACCTTAGCAAGAATGGAGGCTGCGGCAATACTGGCACTTAAACTGTCGCCGTGTACAACTGTTTTCACGGGGAGCCCAAAGTCCTTTGTTCGATTACCGTCGATCAATGCAAATTCCGGCCTTATCTGCAGTTGTGATATCGCACGTTCCATTGCAAGGTATGTTGCCTGTAATATATTGATTGCATCGATCTCATTATGATCTGCAAAGCCAATTCCATAGGCCAGTGCCGTATCCTTAATGATAGGAAACAATTCCCTACGCTTCTTATCGGATAGTTTCTTACTGTCATTCAGACCCGGAATATCAATGTTAGGTGGCAAAATGACTGCCGCAGCGCACACAGGTCCCGCTAGAGGGCCACGCCCCGCCTCATCTACACCACAAATTAGTCGTATTCCTTGATTATATAGCTGATTTTCTATAACCCATAGATCATTCATTGGATATCCTCAGGTACTTCAAAAGTAAAGCGGCCGAGCTTTCCGCCACGGTATTCGTCAAGAAGTACTTTTGCCATTCTATCTGTATTGATCTCACCGCCGGAAAGTAAATATCCCCTCTTTTTGCCTGCTGCCTCCAGCAAAACATAACCGGGTGTTTCTTCTTCCATCTCGATATTGTAACGATCCTTCAAAGCCTGTGGGTAGCGGATATGGAGCAGTTCCATCAATCTGCATGCCAGTTCTTCTATGTCAATTACGTCCTCTTTTACGGCGCCTGTGAAGGCCAGAGCCAGGCCAACATTGGGATCTTCAAATTTAGGCCAAAGAATACCGGGTGTGTCCAACAGAAGCAGGCTACTGTCAACCGTGACCCACTGCTTGCCTCTGGTAACTCCGGGACGATTTTCTGCTTTTGCACCCTTGCGACCGGAAATCTGATTAATAAATGTAGATTTACCGACATTAGGAATACCGACAATCATGACACGTATCGGACGTTTCATCCCTTTTGCAGCATCCCGTTCAATTTTCTCCTTTAGAATGTTTCGTACAGCAGGCAAAAATTCATTAATACCCCTTTTAGTCTTGCAATCAGTAGGAACCGCAGCAATACCTCTGCTTTTGAAATAGGCCACCCACTGTTTTGTCGCAGCGGGGTCAGCCAGATCCATACGATTCAATATTACAATTCTCGGCTTATTTCCACATATCGAGTCAATATCCGGATTTCTACTGGATACCGGAATTCTGGCATCAACGATTTCACAGACAGCATCTACCTGCTTCAAATCCGCCTCCATCTGCCGGCGGGTTTTTGTCATGTGACCGGGATACCATTGAATATTCATGCTTTCATGCTGCATCTAGCTCAAACCTCCAAATCTGCCGAAATCTCTGGAATTGACTTTCTCGTCAATACCGGGCAGAAACAAAAATAACGCCTTACCAAGAATTTCTCGCTTATCGATCTGACCAATCGACGGACTTCTACTGTCTTCAGACCGGCCGCGATTATCACCCAAAACGAACACACAACCCTCTTCTACAACAAGAGGTAGTTTCGTACCTTCATCCAGTGTTGTTGGTCCGTTGGTATAAGTTTCTTTTAAAGCAATACCATCTACATAGACGATACCGGAGCTGAAATCGATATTAACTGTTTGGCCCTCAACCGCAATAACTCGTTTAATGATCGGTTCACCATTTCGAAATGTATCCTTACTTGCCACAATGATATCGCCATATTTCGGTGAATTGTAAAAGGGGCCACTGAGTAGTAGCAGATAATCGCCATCCACTAAGGTCGGGACCATGGATGATCCGGAAACAACAACAACCCGAAAGACCAAAAGTAACACAAGTAAAATAACGCCCAACAGATACACAAGATCGTGCAGATACAAAAGGACAGTCTTGGTAAAGCTTAATTCTTTACTTTTATTGGTATCGTTCTCTTTATTCATATTATCTCTTGATTCGAATTTGCCATACCGCACTGCATTCATCTCCACGCATCGATTTCTTCCTTATCATTATACACGTTTTTCTTCATATGAAAAGAGTATTTTAAAAAAAGCAAATAAAAAAAGAGGGTCTCCCCTCTTTTTTTATGAAGTTCAGAATTAGACCTTCTCCTTGATCTTGGCTGCCTTACCAAAACGATCACGCAGGTAGTACAGCTTTGCACGGCGAACCTTACCCTTACGGACAGTTTCAACCATAGCAACGTTGGGAGAATGAACGGGGAAAACCTTCTCACAGCCAACGCCGTAGCTGATACGACGAACAGTGATGGTCTCACCGATGCCACCATGCTTGCGAGCAATGATGGTGCCCTCGAAAACCTGAATACGCTCACGAGAGCCTTCCTTGATCCGCACATGCACACGAACAGTGTCGCCAACCCGCATTTCGGGCAGCTCAGGCTTCATGTACTGGCTGGACAGTGCCTTTACCAAATCCATATCTTTGTCCTCCTTAATATTAGGCGTTCATGCAATGAGCTATCCGGCGATATGGTTCCCGGCACTGCAGAGGACTCACCTTGTTTTCAGACCGACATATAATAGCACATAAATACTAAAAAATCAAGTGTTTTTTCTTAATAAAATCACTTTTTCTGTTGGAATTTGATCAACAAATAGTCAGGAGTTCATCTAGGGTGCGTTTGGGTACACACAGGCAACCATCAGCATCTTCATAGTATTTAACATCACCGGCATAGTCAACAATTCTACTGTTCTGTGCTGGATAACCCAGCGCAACAACAAGCAAAATTTCCTGTTCTTCCTTTACCGGTAAAATCTCGCGAAGTTTATTACGATCAAAAGAGCCAAGGCAGCACGTGCTAAGGCCCTCTCCCTCCGCTGCAAGCATCAGCGTTGTTGCAGCAGCACCCAAATCGAATTGGCAATTACTCTTATCGGAAGTAAGCAGAACATATGCCATGGGACGGTTATCATTATTGATTTGGAATTCCGGTAAATAGGCTGCCCAACGCAATGTATCAAATACGCTATCCAGCTTGCTTTGATCTGTTACAGCTATATATCGTATCGGCTGCAGATTCGCGCCTGATGCATACAAGCGCGAAAGCGCAATGATTTCGCGCAGCACGCGCTCTTCGATTGGCTTTTTAAGAAAACGGCGAATGGTTCTACGTTGTGTGATTGCTGTTTTAATATCCATACTCAAATAAAAGTTCCGTTGGCAACAATATGATTGATGCCAACGGAACATCCTAAGTTAATTTTGTGTAGTGTGATTTACATACTGTCAGATTACATTGCATCTGTTTGCGGCCTTCAGCTTATCGGCAGCGCGGCGCAACTGACCAATAGTCGCACCGTTAATGATCATACGGTACATATCCATGATCAGTTTAAACAGGACACTTTCGTGAGCCAGACCAGCATTATCAGTTAACAGCTTTTCTGCATTCTTTGTAGTCTGTGCAAGACCCTGCTCATCGACGAACCGCTTAAGTCCGGCAGCAGCGCCGATAGCAATATATGCAGGCACATCACCGTTCTCAATTACCAAAGATGAGGAACCGATCAAGCGGTCATGGGGAGAAAGCTTGCGGGCAGGATCGCCACCTACGCGTTTGCAGGTATCCTTTAAGGCAGCATTGGTAAAACGGTAGAGCAGATCGTTGATGTGGAGGGTAATGGATTCGAAAGGAACACCATAACGTTTGGACAGAGCCAATGCGCTCTCTTCCATCGCCATCTTTACAACAACCAAAACATCATCGTAGTCAATGGATTCGTAAATGTACTCAAGTCCCAGCAGATCACCAAGATATGCACAAGTTGCATGTCCCATATTATGCACATAAAGCTTACGCTTGATGTAAAAATCAAAGGGTTCAAAGGGAACCATGTTCTTGATTGTGGGGATCTCGCCTTTGAAAGCAGCCTTATCGACAGGCAGGAAGCCATATCCTTCCACGCATACACGCATAGGATCGCCATCCTTCATTTCTTCTGTCTGAACAGGCACCATGCGGCCGATAGATGCTTCCACCAAGCCGATGTTGCTATCAAACCAAGCCTGCTCTTCCTCATTCAGCAAAGCTTTCAGCATGCCCTCGATCACTTTGTTTGCATCCATCAAATTCTCACAGATGATAATATCCAAAGGACCGCCATTGCGGGCCATTCTCCTGCGGATACCCTCAGCAATGTTGGGAACTATGAATTTCAGAACATTGACACCAACCGCAGTAGCAAGAATATCGGCACTTGCAATGGTCTCTGCCACCGCGTCTGCATTCTTGCCATCAACAGCGCTGACATTTGTGACCTCAATGTCCTTGTGTCCGTCGTTGGAAAGGATGCGAACCGGATACTTATGTTCTTGATTCAACGTGTTGACAACAGCATCTACAACGTCCACAAATACTGTCTCAAAACCAGAAGCTGAGAACAATGTGCCGATGAATCCTCTGCCAATATTGCCGCCGCCATACATTACAGCTTTCATGTTTCTTTCCTTTCGATTGATCAAAGTGTCACGTTCCGTCGGTCAAAGGCTTTGCACAGATCCTTGATTTCCTGCTCAGTTTTCATACCACTGGTTGCATCTGCGCTGCCCAGAGCCATAACGGCACATCCTGAGGCAAATTCCATAATCTGCATATCGGACCATCCGTTATAGATACCGATCAATGCACCGGCGCAGAAAGCATCACCGGCACCGGTGGTACCTTGAATGTAACCCTCAGGCAGAATATAGGAGCCCAGTGCAGAAACACCCTCGTCAGAGCAGCAGACGGAGCAATCAGGTTTATGGATAATTACCTTTTTACGAACACCAAGATCCTTCAGTTTTTTTGCAATGGCGTACAAATTCTCATCCGTAGGCTCGATGCCTGCCAGATTGCCTGCTTCCAACTCATTAATGATCAGATAGTCCGTGTAGGGTAAGCAGGGCAACACAAGGCTATAGCGGTCAGAATTCTCACTGACAAGGTCAATAGATGTCTCGATACCGTACTCTAAGGCCTTTTGCAGGATCTTGATACCATCACCATCATCGACCTTCTGAAGCAGCAGGAAATAGCCAAGATGAAGGATCTTTGCATCCATTGCATCAAAGTTGATATCATCGACACCAAACTTTGCACTAGCCCCGGGATAAGTAAAGAAGGTACGCTGGCCGCCGGGAATGCTCATAACATCGGTAAAGCTGGTCTTCTCACCCTTGATAACACCAAGACCGGAAACATCCAAGCCAGAAGCAGACAGAGTCTCTGTTACAAACGTTCCTTCCGCATCATCACCGATACAGCCAACAGCACTGATGGTAAGTTTAGGAGAGATTTTCTTCAAATCCACACCAACATTAGGAACACATCCACCAATGGCATTCTGAATTCCACGAATCTGAGTCAATTCACCTAGGCTAGGATAGGCAGAAATCTCATTGATCTTATCAACAATTACACTGCCAGCAACAGCAATACAGTTTCTCTTAACAGCTTCCATAGTATTAGTTGCACTCCGCTTCCAGAGGACCAGCCAGTTCCTTCAGGAAGAACAGACGGCCCGCCAGAGTGGGAATATAGGAAGAAGTGATCCAGGGATTCTTACCATAACGCAGAGTCATCCACAGGGACATACCCTGCCACTGCATACCTCTGCCCAGAGTGCCGTCAGCACCGCCGATAGCGTAGTCAGCCTGCAGGAACAGGCCGGGGCCGATAGTATTGGCTCTACAGGGAACCAAAGTCGTTCTGGACTTGAAGCTGGTCAATGCATTCTGCTCAACGGTCAGAGGATGAATCTTTGCAGCAATGCGGTAAGGAGCCTTCTCCCACTCTTCAACAGTTGCGTAATCGCCACCAAAAGTGGGCTCCCAGAAAGCGATGTGGCACATTCTGCCGATACCGTATACCAGCACCAGCTTAGCACCCTCTGCCTTCAAGGCTGCAATCTTTTCGGGATAGGTAGGCAGGTTTTCCTTGGTTGCAAAGTTTCTCTGTTCCTTGGGAACAGTAAGCTCACCCAGAGGATTGAACAGAGCCTGCTCCATAGCATACTGGAATGCATCGGGACTATCAGGTGCCAGAGTATTGCCCTCACTGTCAGCCCACTCGTCCATGTTAAAGGTATAAACATGGTCACAGGAGATGTTCCACTCTTTCAGGAAGTATACGACCCACTTGTACATACCCATAGGACCAACGGGCAGAATGAATGCGATCTTCTCACCGGCATCCTTTGCCAGCTTGATCTGCATAGCAATTTCATGGCCCATATAGGTTTCAAATTCGCCCAGGCTGTCGCACATAATGGGGTTGAATTCAGGATTCCAGTGCGCCTGACGCTCAGTCACCTTCTCAGGTGCGTCAATGCATGCATCGATCTTGTCGAAGTCCCAACCGGCGGGATAGAAGCCTTCCAGGGCAGAGCCCTTAACGGTAGAATTGAAGTTCATATGAATATCTCCTTTTGAAAATTTTAGGGGAGGTAGCGCTTGGTAGTTCCTTTGAGGTAAACCTGGCACTGACGGAAGCCTTCGGCATAGTCAGCACCACACTGATAACCGCGATAACGGCAGCAGGTCTTCACCATGTCCGGAAAATCAATACCATCATGGTCACGCATCCAGACAACCTGAGACTCATGACATTCCAGCATTTCCAGCTTGGTATCGATATAGTCAGACACGTCTACGTACTCTGTGGGGTTGAAATTTACACCCGCCAGTGTATCCATGTAGTAAATTGGAACCATTTTTGCCGCACCGGATGCCTTGGTGTGATAGTTGGGCAGTGTAGCAGTAAAGCTGGCATCAAATACAAGGCGTGAAACAGCAGTATGGTCAGGCATATAGTCATTGGGATCATGGGTAATGATAAAGTCTGGTTTAACTTGTTTAATCACATCCACGACTTTATCCCGGGCCGCTTTGTTATTATCATAGATTTCCAAATCATCAAAGCTGCTATGGATCACTTCAATATCTGCCAGCTGTGCAGAACGTTCTGCTTCTTTCGCACGAATCTGTGTCAGCTCATCGGGTGGTATGATGACATGACCAAGATTGCCGCTGGACAGATGGCACACGACGACGCGGTCTCCCCTAGCCTTACACTTTAAGAGTGTACCAGCGCAAGCGATCTCCATATCGTCTGGGTGGCAAGAAATTACAAGGACTGTATACATAGAGAACCTCCTTTTACAAAAATCTAATATTATTATAATGATTCCCTATTTACATTGGAGTGTAAAATCAGTTATAATATTTACAAATTCAGCTATTGAGGTATTGCTATGAAAGATAATTTTACACTTTTAGGTTTTGAGAAAGTATTTATTATAGAAAAGATTATAACATTATTCTATATGGAGCTTCCTAAAAACTTTTATTACGAAGGCGAACAACACGATTTTTGGGAAATGGTCTATATTGATAAAGGAGAAATGCTGTGTACTGCCGGGAAAAACCGTTTTATTTTGAAAAGCGGTGAAATGACTTTTCATAAACCTAACGAATTCCACAATCTGTCAGGTAACAACAATGTAGCGCCTAATGTCAGCATCATTACATTTCAGTGCCGCAGTAAAGCAATGAGACAATTTGAAGGAAAGATATTCCAGCTGAATGCAGATGAAAAAGCACTCCTATCTGCCCTGATAAGCGAGGGATTATCCTGCTTCCGCCTTGTGGATCCATCCAATCCCCTACTTCAGAAAATGCAGACAACAGAGTTACGTCCTTTTGGTGGTCAACAGATGGTTAAAAACCTACTCGAAGTATTATTAATCAAACTAAATCGTGATCAAGATGCGCTACCGAAATCTATGCGCCAAAGCTATGTCATCGACGGAGTTGACGTTCCTTACCATGTAAAGGAAATTCTGCAGTTTCTAAATGATAATATTTATGGCAAAATTACAATCAGTGACGTCGCACAGGCTGTAGGCAAGGGTGAAAGCACTGTAAAGCAATTGTTTTCAATTTATAGAAAAAGCGGAATTATGAAATATTATAATTCATTAAAAATCAAAGAGGCCAGGCGACTCATAAGAGAAGGTCGATATAATATGACGCAGATTGCCGATTTGCTCCACTTTGACAGTCCACAATACTTTTCTAAGTGTTTTAAATCATTTACAAAGTTGACCCCAAGTGAATACAAGGCATCCATAATAAAATAACATCATTTATACACATGCCCCTTGGTTGTCATAGGATAGCAAACCGCAGCATTAAAATGCTCCTACGGATACACCTCGTCACGATGAGGGAAATAGTCCGGACGAGCCGCAACATGAAGTTCATCAAACTCCTTGTAAAGTACAAGCATAGCAGAGTAATCTGATGCATCCAGTTTTCTCATTCTCATACAAATTCTCCTTTCCTGCTTTGTTACAATTTGCCTCAGAGATATATTGACTTTACTGTGACACTCGGCACCAATTTCGCTTTGCAGGAAAAAGAGCCAATATGGATAGCCCCAGCCACACAGCGAGCAGACTGACATCGGTAATGCCAGTGAACAGAGGATTACCGTCCGCCAGAAAGCTGAGGGGTGTTCCGATTTGCAAGGCGTGAACACCAAATCGATAAACTGTTGCCGGAATCAGCAGTGTGAGGCCGCTGATCAAGAATGCCTTTTCAAATTTACTGCTTCGCACACCGATAAACACGCACAGATTCATTGGGATCAGCAGGGCGATACCCTTGGTGACGCAGAGGATCGTTAAAAAGGTTCTCACCGTTCCAGGAAAATCTTGTATCATACCAACACTTCGGCAAGGTGCATTCAGTGTGGTTTCCCCCAATATTTTGGATGCAGAATGATTCCTGCACGAATACTATCAGCCAAACCAGCACTGTCACACCCAAGGCAACTCCATATTTTGTCCAAAACAACCGCTCCCGTCCTCTTGGTGTAGAATGAAGCACTTTTCTCAAGTCACCATTCTGTTCTGCAGAAAAGAGAGAGGATAGGCAGGCACATAGAATCAGCAGAGCGACGAGTGCAGTGTTTCGCTGGGCATACCAGCTTTTACTGCCCTCCTATCATTTGAATTTAGGTGAGTCAAATCCAAATGCGGAGGTCCTCGAATACGGGGTGCAAATGCTGTAAAAGCATTGTGCAAAATGGAGAAAATGCGGTTGACGAATCGTATTTGGCAGAAATGAGTTGATTTTCCGCAGAAATAACGACACCGTTTCCAAAAAATCGCTAAATATTGATAGCGGTTCTTTGGGAACGGTGTCGAAACTTTTTTGGGCGCAGCCTGGCTGTATTCAATCTAAGCCAAAACTCCCCGGCCCGGCGGTTTGTTTAATTCAATTTGACCACAAACCGGGGCTGCACCAAAAGGGATCGTTTTTCATGGCAGTCTCCTTCTTTTAGATTGCCGTAACAGCTAATATATTCCTCGCCTAAACTACCTCTCCTTAGTTAAACGATTTACCCATTCAAGTCATAATTCTACATAATTTGTGCAGGCATAAAATAGTCTTTTATGTCGAAACAAAATAAAGATTTGTGTTTTTCCCTAATACTGAAACATCAAGAAATGCGTCCCAATGCGGACAATGCCCATAAAGCGACATTATTCATACATTATACTTTTCTTGTCGGTTTGATTATTCATGAGCAGTTTAATTCTACCGCAAAATGACACATCGGCTAACCCCTTTCGGGGCCAGCCGATGTGTTTTTTGCTTGGCGCATTTTGCAATGCGCCCTTTTGGTTAGTATTTGTTTACTTTCATGACCACAGATGTCACTCAGCAAGTTGCTTGGTTGTGCCTGAAAGTGCAGAAGCGGAATCCTCGTCCAGGTACAGGAACCAGTCGGGATGCTCTTTCAGCTTGGTTGCGGGTACCAGATTGGTAACTTCCGTTGCTTCCAATGTTTTCTGGACGGCATTTGCCTTTACTGCATGGGGAACGATGGAAATGATAGTTTCACAGGCCATGATCTGGGAAACTGTAGCACTGATGGCATACTGCGGAACATCGTCTACCGTTGCAAACCAACCTTCGCCAACCTGCTGCTGACGGCATTTTTGATCCAAAGCGACCACATGGAAAGACGCCGTAGTATTAAAGTCAGCAGGGGGGTCATTGAATGCGATGTGTCCATTTTCGCCGATGCCGATAATGCCAATGTCCAATGGCTTTTCTGTGATTTTTGCTGTAACAGCCGCGATCATCTCATCTGTATTGCCTTCGCCGCTGATATAGTTCATGCGGGTACTTCCGATTTTATCGATAAAACGTTCTTTCAAATACTTGCGGAAGCTGGCGGGATGCGTGATGGGGAGCGCGACATATTCGTCCAAGTGGAAGATCTCAACGCAATCCCAGGGAAGATCCATGGTGACAAGTGCCTCGAAGAATTCAAACTGGGACTGACCGGTGGAGACCATGATTCTTGCCTCACCGTTTTGTGCAACTTTCTGACGGATCAATTCCGCAACCTTTTCTGCGGCCTTGCGGCCCATGGTGACGCTGTTTTCGGAAATGCTCAATTTCATATGTAAATCCTCTCATTCTTTTTCATGTACGACCTTGCCGTTGGTCATTGTAAGATAAACCTGTATATTATTGTCGAAAATGATCACATCCGCATCTTTGCCGGGCGCTAAAATGCCCTTGCGATCATGCTGTTTGATCAGTTTTGCGGGGTTGTAGGTAGCCATGCGAACAGCTTCCAGAAGCGGTACGTCGGCCAGTGTGACCATATTATACACCAGTTTTGACATGGTTGCAATACTCCCGGCAAAGGACTGCTTATTCAGGAGCTTCATGACACCATCATCCATGACAGTTAGGACACCGTTTTTTTGCAGATAGGTGGTACCTGGTTGGACCTCACATGCGGACAGCGCCAAGCCATCGCTGATCAGGATGATCTGAGAGCTGCCTTTGCATTTATAGATCAGCTTCAACAGAGAAGCGGGCAAATGTTTTCCATCTGCAATTACCTGCGCAGTAAAGCCATCGGAATACAGACCTGCCTCCACGACACCTGCAATCCGGTAGGCGTTTTTGCGGTACATGGAAGAACAACCGGAATACAAGTGCGTGATATCCTCATAGCCGTGGTCCAATGCCGCAATGGCTTCGTCAAATGTGGCATTGGAATGCGCAATGGAAGCGGTAATGTTTCGCTTTGCCAGCTGTTCGCCAAGCCAATAGCCGTTGGGCACCTCCGGTGCGGCACCCATGAGTCGGACACCGTCCCAGCGGTCAAGCAGTGCATGTACGTTTTCCTCATCTGCAGGATAGATATAGTCCGGTGCCTGGGCACCGCATTGCGTCAGGGACAAGAAGGGACCTTCCAGATGGATACCGAGGATGTTGCAGTCCCGGCAGAGGGGAATGGCAGCTTTTGTGGCGTCAATGGCATCGCACAGCTGAGAGACCGGAGATGCCACGGTGGTGGGAAGAATGGAGGTGGTTCCATACCGGCTGTGGGCGGTGCACATCTGCGCGATTTCTGCCGGACTGGAACCCATAAGCTCAATTCCGCCGCCGCCATGGACATGGACATCGATCAATCCCGGTGCGATATAGTGCCCTTTCGCATCAATAATTTGCATCCCTTCTGAGGATACAGTTTCTCCGCTTTCCAGAACCGTAAGGATCTTGCCATCCTCCACGATCAGGCCACCATCGGGAATTTTACGAAAAGGCGTTAAAACTGTTCCGTTACGAATCCAAATTTTCATAGCGGTATCTCCATGTTTTCAGTGTGTTAAATGCTCCATTTGTTGTTCTGTTCAAATTTATTGGTAATCCAGCGGCCGTTGGTAAAGTCCGGAATAGCAACAGGGGCGCCGCCCATGGAAACGGATTCTTCAGACAGGGCGGTGATGCACATCCATGCTGCAGCATCATATACGTCTATGGGAGTAGGCAGATCGAAGCGAACAGAGTCCACGAATGCCTGCAGAACAAGAGCATCCATACCGCCGTGCGCCTCACCGGGTTTGAGTGGCTGGTTTCTCTTTTCTACCCAAATGGGGTGATCATGTTCTTCCAGATAGGAATCCTCATTACCCAGACATTCTTTGAGTTTTGCTTCTTCTGAGCCTTCGGTAAAGTAGAAACAACGACCATCTTCATCATACATGCCCTTGGTTCCAAAGATACCGAAGTGACGGGAATAAGGTCTGGGGATGCCCGTGTCGAGGGTTAGGGCAATTGTTTCTCCATGCGCGCAGGTAATAATTGTAGAAATGACATCGCCTTGGCGGAATTTCTGTCCTTGTAAGGGATGATCAGCATCGCAATTACGCTGAATGTAATCCGCTACACCAACAGCTTTAGATGCAACGGATACGAGGGAGACCATCCGGTTTCCTCTATTGATATCCAGAATTTTTGCGATAGGGCCAAGGGCGTGGGTCGGATAGTTATCACCGTTGCGATGGATATAGTTGGGAAGCCGGTAACGGCCGTTTTCTACCATGCAAGAGATAGCTCCGCGCTGATCGTGTCCATAACCACCGGTACAGTGGACAATTTCACCAAATAGTCCCTTGCGTGCCATGCTTAAAGCAGCAAGCTCCTCTCTGCCGTAGCAGCAATTTTCCAGCATCATACATTTCCGGCCGGTTCTCTGCTGTGCTTCCACCAGATTCCAGCATTCGCGAATGGAGTGGGCACCGCCGACTTCAAAGGCAACATCCTTGCCGGCTTCCATAGCTTCAATAACGATCTGCGTATGATCTGCCCAGGATGCGGTATTGAATACTGCCTGAATTTCATCGATTTTCAGCATGTCACGATAGTCCGTGGTAAAGAGGGTAGGACTGTCTTGCTTCTTGCACTCTGCAACAGCCTGTCTTGCATCTTCCAGATGGTCTTCCCGTTTCTCACAGACGGCAAGAATTTCCACATCTTCCATTTTCAGAAGCATTCTCAGAATGTTAATTCCTCTCGCTCCGATTCCGACAATTCCGACTTTTAAAGGATTCTGTTTGTTCATAAGGATCTTCCTTTCTATAAAATTGGATACATTCAGTATACAGCAAGAAAACAGTCAATGCTATAATTATATTGTTGTAATTAGAGTAAAACAAGAAAATATTGTTGCAACATAAAATGAAATATGTTAGTATGCTGATACAGAAGCAGAAGGGAGGCAGGTAAATGGAAGCACAGGTAAATGAATTGTCCGGTGGATTGGGTGTTAGCGTTTCCTCCCGGAATAAAGAAACAATGCTTCTTCCGGAGCACATCCATGATTATTTTGAATTATATTATCTGCGTCAGGGATCAGCGAGACATTTTGTTGAGAACGACATTATTTCTCTTAAGCGCGGAGAATTTGTTTTTATTCCGCAAAATGCGATTCATAAAACTGTGTACGATGCAGGAAAGTACAGCAAACGGGTCTTGATTGATTTTACTCAGGATTATATTGGTGAAGCATACAAAGATGTTTTGGATGAATTGGCAGCGAAAAAGTATCTGTCCTTGCCAATTAACTGGCAACCTGCAGCGGAGGAGATTATTCTGCGGCTTTGTAAAGAGTATGGTGGAAACGAGAAGCTGCATGCGCAGTTGTGCCGGGCGCTTTTGCAGGAATTGATCATCCTGCTGCACCGCCATGCCATTCACAGGAAAGCTGCGGTACTGACGGAAACGGAACGATCTATACAAAGTGCCGCGAAATATATCAGCGAACATTACAGCGACGAGCTGAATCTGTCTTATCTAGCTATGATGTATTCCATGAGCAATTGTTATTTCTCCAGAACCTTCAAGCAGCTTACAGGCTTTGGTGTCAGCGAGTATATCAATATCATACGGATCCAACAGGCCGAGCAGATGCTTTGCGCAGGAGGTTTGTCTGTCAGTCAGGTAGCAAATGCCTGCGGCTTTAATGACAGCAACTATTTTGCTGCGGTATTTAAGCGCCATAAGGGGATCACGCCATTGAAGTTTTCTGCAATGCACAAACAGGTATAGGGATATTGGGATTAAATCCTCAAGATGGAGTGTCGGGATTCGTTTGCATTTTTGCCTATGTGGGACAAAAATTAAGGTTCGCCTCCGTCAAGCAGTCGGCGGCCACGCTCGTCCGCGCAGCATTTGATTTTTCGAATATCCCAACAAGACCAAAAAATTAAAGGGTTGCCGAAGCAAGTATTTCTCACAATTTGAATCAAGAAACAATGTGAAATACTTTGTTTATGATATGAATCCGCACTTTCGGCAGATTTGAAATATATGCTTCCCAAAGGCTACAATCGTTGCAGACAAATACCATGGGATTCGGCAAGCTTACTGGGCTATGGAACGGGTAAGGAAAAATGAACAGAATAAACTACCGAAACGACATAGAAAGTATTACAAGAAATCCAGACATTTGCTTATGAAACCTATGGAGAGACTAACAGATGATGAGATGTATCGGCTGGCATTGATGTTTGAAATCGCACCCAGGTTGGCTGATGCCTACCGTATTAAGAACGACTTTCTTTCTGCGATCTGCAGTAAGTCTGCTGCAGAAGGCAAGAAAGCCCTTGCAGACTGGTTGCTATCTGTTGAGGTTATGGATCTGCTCGAGTTCCACGACTGTACCAAAGCCTACCACAACTGGTTTAATGAGATTATTGATCCTTGGAAGTCCCATGGACAAACGGCTTTGTTGAGGGATGCAATAACAAAACCAAGGTCCTTAAACGCACCTGCTACGGTATGCGTAACTTCAATAATTTCAGGAAACGAATCCTGTTTTGCAATACATAAAATCGTGCCGGAGCCAAAGCTCCGGCACGATCCTTAGATTATTCTATTTTGGCTCTACCCCAACTATTGCCATAGAACCTGTTTTTTCCTTAATAGCATAACGTTTTCCTTCAATCATGCATAGGCCACTAATGCTAAATGATCAAGGTGGTAGAAAAGTGGTAGATGCTCAACATTCCGCAGTCTGATTTATCTGGCAAAAAGATAGAAAAAGACCGTGGAATCAATAAAATTCCACGGTTTTTTTGGTCCGAGTGTCGAGATTCGAACTCGAGGCCTCTTGAACCCCATTCAAGCGCGATACCAAACTTCGCCACACCCGGATAAACTTGCATTTCCTCAACGCCAGAGTATATTAGCACACCTTGGCGAAAAATGCAAGTATTATTTTCACTTTTTCAAAAAAAATTTTTGTCCAGTGTAATTTCACAGATTGCTCAAGAAATCTTGCAAGCAAGCGGCGACTCTAGCATGACCGGCATCGTTCGGATGAACACTATCGGGAACATACTGCTGCTGTACCACATCCAACCCTGCAGACATCCATTCAGAATGGTACATATCCAGAACAGGGATTGAGAAATTACCTGCCGTTTCTTTAATTGCATCAGCATAGGTTTGCAAATTGCAAAATCTGGGCGCACCAGCACTATTGTATGTGACGCTTTCCTCAGAGTAACTACAATGGAAAGGTGTTATAAACACAATTGTTGCGCAAGGGTATTTATCACGCAGTTTCTCCATCAGCACATACAATGCACCACAGAAGGTATCCTCTGACCTGTCGGCATTAGTTCCAAGGTGCGCGTCGCCATGGCAAAAATCATTCACTCCACCAAACACAACTACGATATCTGCATCAGGAATCATTTCACCTACTCGTGAGCCAAACCATCTATCCCGTATTGGATCTGAAGGCACATTTTGCTTTGCGATTCTAGTGCCACCGATGCCATAGCCAAAACAGCGTGCGCCGGTGTTACGTTCCAAAACCTTCCAATATACGTTCTCAAGGGATGACGTCCCATACCCCTCTGTAATACTGTCACCCAGAAACGCTATTTTCTTTCTCCGTAAATCCATACATTCCTCATTAGTCACCGGGGTTAGATTTGATAACCTTACCCAAGTTCCAAAGTCTAGCTACCATTCTTTCTGCCTCAGCTTTTTGACCGTCGTCTTCATACTCTACATATACGGTGTGACTGCCGCAATCGGCACATTCCACCTGCACATTCCAATTACCCTCATGCATGATCACGCCATTACCACGGCACATAGGGCATTCTTCTAAAACAATATCTTGATTCTGCATATACTTCTCCTTATCTAAATATCTCTTTATTTGCGTCGTATAGTTCAACTCTGCAGCAAACCGCATAGTCCGGCTTGCACTGCGGAAGATAATGCTCAACAGCCGCCACTACCTGCATAGGATTCAGCGACGGGTTTTGACAGCAGATCAACGAGTCCATTCGTACGGTATTATCGTCAATGACAGAAACTGTCAGTTTATGAATCATCGGAAGGATATCCTGTTCAACTATTCCGTTCTTACTTTTTTTCTGAATGACGATTGACTCTCTGGTAAACAGTGATTGTATGCAACGGGCGGCTTCTGCTGCATCTCCCCTGTCGTATTCCAAATTAATCACGCATGCAAGCAATGCAAGATCCCGCAGCTTTCTGCCGTTACTATATACCTGCAAAACTCGTACTCCGTCTACAAGCGTATCATTGAGTCTGGAGCAGATATCGTTATTCGTAAGCGTGTCATCATCAAGTTCAAAATCCAGCAACTCACAGTGGCTCTGAACGCCTACAGAAAGGGGCAGGGCTATAGAAACAGAAGGTCTTGGATTAAATCCCTGTGTGTGTTTCAAAGGCAATCCGGCACGTTTAAAAGCCCGTTGGAACAGACGCATCAAATCCAGGTGAGAAATCCAAACCGCATTACCGGTTTTTTCAAACAGCAATCTAGCCATCGCAGCAAACCTCCTTTAGAAGCTTATTTGCCCCACAGCCAGCGCATCCTTGACGGCAATCGGGTGTTACAACTGCGTCGTATGCTTTTCTTCTCTCAGAGATCAAAAAGCGTTTGTTAACACCTACATCGAACATATCCCATGGCAGCAGTTCATCTTCCTCATAGCCGCGTACGGTATAAAAATTGGGATCTACACCACAAGCTTCAAAAGCATCCAGCCAGGTTTGATATGAGAAATGCTCGTCCCAACCATCCAGGTGCGCACCACGGTTCATGGCTTCTTCGATCACCTTGCCAACCCGGCGGTCACCGCGGGCAAACACTGCTTCCAATCTACTCAGATCCGGTGCATGGTAATTATACTCAATGGATTTAGAATAGAAGTGACTCTTCAACAACTTACATCTGCGCAGGTATTCTTCCGGTGTAATCTGCTTCTCCCATTGGAATGGTGTGTGCGGCTTTGGTACAAAATATGCAGTTGCAACATGAACACGTAGTCCGCGCTTCTTGTTGGAAGCACATTCTTTCCAAGTACAAATGATCTTATATACCAATTCTGCGATACCCAGCACATCTTCATCAGTTTCCGTAGGAAGGCCAAGCATAAAATAGAGCTTTACATTGTTCCATCCGCCCGAGAACGCGATGGAACAACTGGAGAGGATCTCTTCTTCGGTCAAATTCTTATTGATGACATCGCGCAGGCGCTGAGTACCTGCCTCCGGTGCAAAAGTAAGGCCGCTCTTGCGAAGCGTCTGCAGTTTCTGCATCAGTTCTCTGGAAAAATTATCCGCTCTGAGGGACGGTACAGAAAGGTTAACCTTATGATCTGCGCAATAAGGAATCATCACATCTGTCAGTTCCTTCAGTTCGCGATAGTCTGACGTAGAAAGACTGGAGAGTGTAATTTCATTATTTCCGGAATTTTCAAGGATATCAACTGCTTGTCGATAGAGGACATTTGCGCTCTTTTTACGTACAGGACGGCACGAAAAACCGGCTTGGCAGAAACGGCAGCCTCTGATACAGCCGCGGAATACTTCCAAATTTGCCCGATCGTGTACAATTTCAGTAGACGGAACGATCATCTTTGTAGGGAAGAAAGCATTATCAAGGTCTTCAACAATACGCTTTGTCACCGTCTGTGGAGCATGATGCAAGGCTTCAACCCGGAGAAGACGTCCATCATCCGCATATTCATGCTCATAGAATGCCGGCACATAGATACCGGGAATTTTAGACACTTCCAGAAGGAACTGTTCCTTGCTCCATTGCTCTATTTTTGCCTTGTCATAAAGAGCAATGATCTCCTGAGTACTCTCCTCCCCTTCCCCTAAGGAAAAGAAATCAATATACTCAGCCAAAGGCTCCGGGTTGAATGCGCACACACCACCGGCAAATACGATATTCTTAAGACCATGACGGTCTTTGGCGTGCAACGGAATCTGTGCCAGACGCAGCATATTCAAAATGTTGGTGTAGCTCATTTCATAGCCAATCGTAAAGGCGATCATGTCAAAGTCCTTTACACTGTCTTGACTTTCCAGCGCCCACAGTGGCAGACCATGCTTGACCATCGCCTCTTCCATGTCAGACCATGGAGCAAACACGCGCTCACACCACACACCGTCTATCTGGTTCATAACGCCATACAAAATCCGCATGCCCACATTGGACATGCCGATCTCATAGGTATCCGGGAAGCAGAATGCCACCCGCACACGGACATCCGCAAGATCTTTCTTGACCTCGTTATATTCGCCGCCAGTATACCGGGCAGGCTTCTGCACAGCTGGCAGCACTCTTTGTAATAATTGGGTCATATCCATACCTCATTCAAAATGGTACAACTATTGTACTCTTTCAGGTCAAGCTTTGCAAGAATTATTTCCGCTTTGCTGACCGAAGGAGCAAAGATGCCGCAAACGCAGCAGGAATAATCCCCAAGTGCAGCCACACAGATCCATATATGCCAAATGCCACAATGACACTTAGGGTGATAATTTCTGTAACATACACTATTTTACAGGCAACTTTATCCGTCCAGAGAAGCTTTGTGCCGCATTGCAGTGCCCTTCCTCCATCTGTAGGATATAGCGGCAGAAGATTGTACAGCGACTGGATCACCCCAACCAAAGCAACCACAGGGATCCATCGAAACAGCAACAGAAGCATAAATCCACCAAGTGGTCCGGCAAGCGAACACAGCAATTCCTGTCTGTCCGTCATAGGCTGCGTTTCGATTCTTGCTCCACGAGTACCAATATAGATGGAATTAATCCGTATTCTCATCAAGCGCATCGCAGCGATATGAAACATTTCATGAACTGCTGCACTGACAGCTACAGCAAAAAGCAGCCGAACCGGGATCATAAGCAGCAACAGCGCAAAATAAATGTACAAGCTTCTGGAAAAGAATACTTGAATCTTATTGTACTCGTTCAGCGTCATGAATGATCTCCAGGCAGAAAGCTGTCAATGCATCCTGCAGCGACTGTCCTTCCCGCACATCTTCCCGCAGATCCGCAAATGCAGTCCGCACCTCACTTCTTGTCCAAGGGAGAAGCGCTTGCTTAAATTGCTCTGCCTGCCCTGGAAGTGCCCAGCCGACAGCAACCGCGCAAACCATAATAACCAACACTGCTCCAACCAATCCGAAATGGGACCGTTTCTTTGGCGCAGACCGAGGCCTGTCCGGCCCATAGTGAATGGAATAACTCATGAATATCCCTCCCGTAATCATAGTATTAGGGTCTCTGTTTGTTCATGCCAACTACTTTGCACGGAGATTTATTTGCAAACAGCGTTTTTACAAGATATTTCGACCTTCGATACGTTTCGTTAGAAACAGGGCATTCGAGGCACGGATTCCCACGTCACTCCGCTCCCCGGAATGACATGCTTTTTCGAGAATTGTACTTTTTGACATACTAAAAAAACCAACCACCTAAGTGGTTGGTTTTTGGAGCTAGTGACCTGACTCGAACAGGCGACCTTCTCATTACGAGTGAGATGCACTACCGACTGTGCTACACTAGCAGGCTTTCAAGCCAGAGTATTATACCGATATTTTCTCAGAATGTCAACACTTTTCTAAGGAGCGCACGGTATCCGTGGGCTCTTTAGAAAAAGCCTCAATAATAGCGTCGGGCAAAGACAAAGTGCTCTGTGTAGTAGTTGCTGTTCATATCAAACTGCGTAACAGGCTTTGATGCGTTCAATGCAGCAACGACTATGCCGTTTCCGATATAGATGCCAAGATATTCGGCAGATCCCTCGTTGCTGCTCCAGAAGAATACCGCATCTCCGGGCAGAATATCCTCTTTATCGACGATATAGCCATATTCTGCTAACGCGCTGTTTGATCTGGGGATGGAAATACCACACTGCTGATAGCAGTATTGCAGCAAACCGGAGGTATCAAAAGCATCCGGGCCTGCGCTTCCATACTGATATGGTTTGCCAACCTGCGCGAGCGCAATTTGCGCGGCTTTCAAGCCAACATCGGTAGCTACAGCTTCGGTTGTTTCCGGAACAGTGGTGGCCTCGGTCGTAGGTGTGGTGGTTGGCTCCGTGGTTGCCTCGGTGGTTTCTTCTGTAGTTTCGGTGGGTAGTGCAGTAGTTGGAACAGCAGGAACCATAGGTAAAACTTCAGAAGTGTCAGCTGATGGTTCATTAGTCTGTTCCGGCGTCCTCTGCGAGTAATCGCGGTAGAAAGCGCAAAAAGCGATTGCGCATAACAGAACAAAGGCAAGGAGCAGCACTATGATCTTCAGCTTATTCCCATTCATAAGATCACTCCATCTGTTGGCAGCACACCAAAACCAACCGCAATGCTGCATCAATTGCCTGTTCTCTTACAGATTGGCGGTCTCCGGAAAAGTGAAACTCTTTGACGGTCGTCGCCTTTTCTGTACTACAGCCGATAAAGACAGTTCCGACTTCGTGTCCAAAGTGATCACCGCCCGGGCCGGCCAAACCTGTAACGGAAACAGAAATGTCCGCATGCATGCAGTTTCTGACACCAACAGCCATCGCTTCTGCTATTGGGGCAGAAACAGCGCCATAATGCTCTAAAATCTCCAAAGGAACACCTAATACATGCTCTTTTACCCAGTTGCTATAGCAGATAATGCCACCTTTATATACATTGGAACTACCGGGAACCGCAGTCAAAGCCGCGCCGATACCGCCACCGGTACAGCTCTCAGCAGTTACGAGCGCTTTGCCTTCCAGTGCTGCAAGAACTTCACTGCACAGCTTCATCATGGTATTTTACCGTCAGCTTCTCCACAGAAGCCAGAGCATCCAGAATCAGTGCTTCCCTATCCAATTTCTTTTCCGCGTTCAGAAGCTGCCCGATCGTAGGCTTTGTCTTGGGATGCTTGGGGGTGAAGACGGTACAACAGTCCTCATATGGCAAAATAGATGTTTCCATGGTACCGATCTTTCTTGCAATCGTAACGATCTCTTCTTTATCCATACCAACAAGAGGCATGAAGATCGGAACATCAACAACGGCACCGGTAACGGCCATTGCTTCCATGGTCTGGCTGGCCCCCTGACCCAAGTTTTCGCCGGTGATCAGTGCGCCACAACCA
Organism: Faecousia sp.; assembly: GCA_045653485.1. Lineage (GTDB taxonomy): Bacteria > Bacillota > Clostridia > Oscillospirales > Oscillospiraceae > Faecousia. Next base: position 62,791 of record JAZOLX010000129.1, read on the forward strand.
TGATCTTTGCCGATCCGCTGAGAGATTTCCATCATAAACCGGCGCATGATTAAGGTAAAGTACTCTTCGGGGCAATTATCCCGAATCGCTTCTTGAATTTTAGTAAAGCTTACAATGTTCAATGTCATTCTACCGCTGTAACGAGTTACCAAGCGGGCAAGCTCAATAACTTTATCCTTAGCAAGCTGAGAGGTATAAGGATAAGAGAAGAAATGAACACACTCGATTTCTACACCGCGCTTGGCCATCATATAAGCTGCCACAGGAGAATCAATACCGCCGCTGAGCAGACACATGGCTCTGCCGCCAACACCGGTAGGCAGACCGCCTGCGCCGGCCTGTGCGGGACCATGCTCATAAGCGGCCAGATCACGCACCTCCACATAAACGGTATACTCAGGATGATGAACATCGACAGCACAATCCGGATGTGCTTCTGCCAGTCGGCCACCGATTTCCTGGGAAATACCGATAGAAGTCAAAGGGAATGATTTGTCAGAACGCTTGGACTCTACCTTGAAAGAGCGGGCACAATCCAGATCATCCCCAAGATACTCTTCAACCGTATTGAAGATAGCATCCAGATTTTTCTCACAAGAACGGCAACGGCACAAGCTGACAACTCCGAAAATACTGTTACAGGCTTCCCACGCACCATCCACATCTGCCATATCATCCATTGGTTCTACATAAACAGTAGACTGCATGATATAAACATCAAAATTACCATAGGCACGCATGCGGCGACGAACATTTTGGCGGAGTTTATTCTCAAATTGGCGCTTATTGGCACCTTTCAGCACCACTTCGCCCAGTTTTAACAAAAAGATTTCTTTCATTTTACAATATCCTTCCTTGATTATCTTACAAATTACTTACATCAGACCGGCGGTAGCGAATGGCCTCTGCAATATGTTGCGGCTGAATCGCATTGCTTCCTGCCAGATCCGCAATGGTCCTGGCAACACGTAATATCCGGTCATAGCTTCTGGCTGTCAAACCCAAAGAATCAAAAGCCCGACGCATGAGCGCAGCGCACTTTTCATCCAATTGGCAGAATTTTCGCATTTCATCCGGCCCCATGCGGGCATTGCACATGCCGCTGTCCATACCAAAACGGCGGTTCTGGACATTCCGAGCAGCATCCACTCTCGCTTTGATCGCGCAGGAGGGTTCAGCCTCTGCCCTCTCCCGCAGCTGTTCAAAATGAACACCGGGCACTTCCACGACAATATCGATTCTGTCCAGCAGCGGACCGGAGATTCGGTTTCGATAGGTGTCCACTGCACTCTGCGTACAAGTACATCTACCGGATGGATCACCAAACCAACCACATTTGCAAGGATTCATAGCACATACCAGCATAAACTCAGCCGGATAAGTCACAGAACCGGAAGCTCTGGAAATTGTCACCTTAGCATCCTCCAATGGCTGACGCATCAAGTCAAGGGTATCTTTCCGGAACTCAGGTAACTCATCCAGAAACAGCACACCTTTATGAGATAGCGATATCTCACCGGGTCGGGGATTTGTGCCACCACCGGAAAGTCCGGCATTGGATACCGTATGGTGCGGCGAACGGAATGGCCGTTGTCTAATCAATGGATCATCAGCACAGAGCATACCCATGATCGAATAGATCTGTGTAACTTCTAAAGATTCTTCCCATGTCATGTCAGGCAGAATTGAAGGAAGCCGCTTACTGAGCATACTTTTTCCCGATCCCGGAGGACCAACCATTAGAACATTATGCCCACCTGCGGCGGCAACTTCCAAAGCACGCTTAACATTCTCTTGGCCAAGAACGTCCTTAAAATCCAGATTCATTGTTTCATGTTTGGACGGAACCCAAATAGGTTCTTCATCCAAAGTGGATTCTCCATTCAGCGCACATGTCAATTCTTTTACGGATCTTACAGGAATAATGGAAGGTCCTCTTGAGAGAGTAGCTTCAGCAGCATTCTCCGCAGGGACATAAATTGTTTTAATACCCGCACGCTTGGCAGCAAGTGCCATAGAAAGTACACCGTTGACCGGACGTATATACCCATCAAGGCTTAATTCACCGATAAACGCACAGGACGAAGAGGGTCTCTTTAGTGCCCCGCACGCAGACATAATACCTACGAGAATCGGCAAATCGTAATGGGTGCCTGCTTTTTTAACGTTCGCCGGTGCCAGATTAACTGTAATCCGACTAGTTGGAAAAGTGAGTCCGCTATTTTTCGCAGCAGCACGAACACGCTCTCGCGCCTCTTTTACAGCAGCATCCGGCAGACCTACGATATCAAAGCCCGGAAGTCCATTGGAAATATAGCATTCCGCACGGACAAGGTTTCCATTGATCCCTTGTATACCCATTGAATTGACACTGCAGATCATATGAACGCCCCTCCCACTCTTTTTAATTATCATACTCCATCAGTCAAAAAAACACAATCTTTTTTTCAAAGTGTGCCATATGTGCAAACATATTCTTTTTTAACTGTCAGAAAGTGTAGTGGAATATCTTTTTTTCTCGAACTAACGTCATAACTGCTTTACAAAACGGGTTTGAAGTGCTATGATATACGCGACTAAATTTGAATACTTTAGGAGGTATCTCATTTTGGCTAGAAAATTCAAAACCATGGACGGCAACACTGCTGCCGCCCACGTCAGCTATGCGTTTACTGAAGTAGCTGGCATTTACCCCATCACTCCTTCCAGCCCCATGGCTGACTACGTTGATCAGTGGTCTGCTGCTGGCCGGAAGAACATTTTTGGCGATACTGTTAAGG
>JAZOLX010000130.1:0-4618 GCA_045653485.1 Faecousia sp.
GAGGATGCGGAGCGTACCGCCCACTACTTTGATGTGCTGCTGGGCGATGCGCTGAACGAACGAAAGAATTTTATTGCGGAAAACGGCGCCAAGTATTTAGAATTGGCGGATATTTCTTAAGAGAGGTTCGCAATGGCACGAAAGAAGAACCAACAGGAACAAAACAAGAAAAAAGTAAATACAGACGGCGTAATGGGTCTTGTAGGCTCTACCACAGAGCAGGCGATCTCCGAAACTCTGGAACTCAACTACATGCCCTATGCCATGTCCGTTATCGTATCCCGGGCCATCCCGGAGATCGACGGTTTTAAACCATCTCACCGGAAACTGCTGTATACCATGTACAAGATGGGCCTGCTGTCAGGGGGCAGAACGAAATCTGCAAACATCGTAGGCCAGACTATGCAGCTGAATCCCCACGGCGATGCGGCCATCTATGAGACCATGGTGCGCCTTTCCAAGGGTAACGAGACCCTGTTGCATCCCTTTGTGGACTCTAAGGGCAACTTCGGCAAGGTCTACTCTCGGGACATGGCATATGCGGCTTCCCGTTATACAGAGGCCAAGCTGGACGGTATTTGCAGCGAATTATTCAAGGATATCGATCTGGACACCGTTGATATGGTGGACAACTACGATTCCACCAAGAAAGAACCTACCCTCCTGCCTACCACATTCCCCAATGTGCTGGTGTCTGCCAACCAGGGTATTGCTGTCGGTATGGCCAGCAACATCTGCTCTTTTAACCTGAAAGAGGTTTGCGATACAGCCATTGCGCTGATGGATAACCCGGAGCATGACATCTTGGAGACACTGCCCGGTCCCGACTTTTCTACCGGTGCGGAGCTTCTGTACGATGATGCTGCAACCCGGGAGATCTATTCTACCGGCCGCGGCAGCTTCAAGCTTCGGGCAAAGTGGAACTATGTCAAAGAGGGGAATATGATCGAAATTACCGAGATTCCCTACAGCACTGCCACGGAAGTCATTATGGACAAGGTGGCGGAGCTGATCAAGGCCGGTAAGATCAAAGAAATCGCTGACATGCGTGACGAGACCGATTTGGGCGGCTTGAAGCTGACCATCGATCTCAAGCGGGGTGTGGAGCCGGAGAAGCTGATGCAGAAGCTGTTCCGCATGACCACCCTGCAGGATAGCTTCCCGTGCAATTTCAATATCCTCATTGCCGGTATGCCCCGGGTTATGGGCGTTGGGGAGATTTTGGAAGAATGGACAGCCTGGCGTATGGAGTGTGTCCGTCGGAGGATTTTCTTCCAAATCCAGAAGAAGGAAGACAGGCTGCACCTGCTAAAGGGTCTGGAGCGGATCCTGCTGGATATTGACAAGGCCATTGCGATCATTCGTGAAACTGAACTGGAAAGTGAAGTCGTACCCAATTTGATGATCGGTTTCGGCATCGACGAGGTCCAGGCCAACTACGTTGCGGAGATCAAGCTACGCAACATCAATAAAGAGTACATTCTCAAGCAGACAAAAGCCATCGATGATTTGGAGCGGGAAATCGAGGAACTGCAGGAGATCCTGAACAGCCACAGAAAGCTCAAGGGCGTCATCAAGAAGGAGCTGAAGCAGGTGGCTGAGAAATACGGTAAGTCCAGAAAGACCGAGATCATTTACAATATCGATGAAATCGAACCGGAGGAGGAAGCTGAGCAGGTGCCGGATTACCCGGTGACACTGTTTGTTTCTAAGGAAGGCTATCTGAAAAAGATTACGCAGGCCAGCCTTCGTATGTCCGGTGAGCAGAAATTCAAGGAAGGCGATAGCCTGGCATTCTCTGTGGAAACCAGCAACCGTGCGGAAATTCTGGTATTCACCGACCAGTTCCAATGCTATAAGAGCCGCCTTTCTGATTTTGAGGATGGCAAGGCGTCCCTTTTGGGTGATTACCTGCCTACCAAACTGGGCATGGACCCCGGTGAGAACGTAATTCGGGTGCTGCTGCCGGGAGATTATAAGGGTTTTGCGCTGTTCTTCTTTGAAAACGGCAAGGCAGCAAAAGTTCCGCTGAGCGCATACGAAACAAAAACGAATCGCCGTAAACTGACCGGTGCATACTGTGATAAGAGTCCTCTTGTGACAGCCATGGCTATGGATACGGATCAGCAGGTAGCGTTGTATGCTACGGATGGCCGTGCACTGATCTTCTCTACAGCACAGTTGATGCTTAAGACCACCCGTAATACGCAGGGTGTGACGGTTATGAGCCTGAAGAAAAAAGCAGTGCTCAGCGATGCGGTAACCGTGGAAAAGTGCGGTATTATCAATCAAAGCCGCTATCGTACCAAGACTTTGCCGGCAGCCGGTGCGCTGTTAAAGGAAGAGGATTCTCCAGAAAAACAAATCAGTTTTGAGGTGTAAGCATGAAGAATGCGGGCAAAGTTGTTTTTTGGGTGCTTCGGATTATTACGGGCACATGCCTGTTTGCCTTGGGGTTTGACCTGTTCTTAGTCCCGAACGAATTGACTGCTGGTGGCCTGTCCGGTCTTGCTATGATACTGGTGCATGTGCTGGGTGTTGGTAGTGTGGGTTTGGTGACAACACTGGTCAACCTACCGCTGTTTATCATCGGCGGAAGAAAGATCGGAAAATCCTTCTTTGCCGGCTCATTGATCGGTATGCTGTCGCTATCTGTTGCTATTGACGCCTTCACGGTTTTGCCAGTGCCCGGCGTGGAGCCGCTGATTGCGGTTCTGTACGGTGGTGTGCTGTGTGGTGCCGGTGCAGGTATTGTATTTATGACAGGTGCATCTACCGGTGGTTCTGATATTGTTGTACGGCTTTTAAAAATGCGCTACCAGCATGTTCCTATCGGCACGATCACTATGTGTTTTGATGCTGTTGTGGCGATCCTGACAGGTCTGGTGTTTCAGGATGTCAGCAAGACGTTGTATAGCGGCATTGCGATTTTTGTCACCGGCACGGTGCTGGATGCGGTGGTATATCGTTTTGACTATTCTAAGGTAGCGCTGATCATCAGCAAGCAGCATGAAGCAATTGCCCATGCGGTGGGCGAGAAACTGCAGCGGGGTGCAACCTTCCTGCATGGACAGGGTGTTTACAGTGGAAATGAAACAAAGGTCGTACTCACTGCGGTAAAGCGCCAGCAAATCGCAGAGCTGAAGGCATTGGTGGTGGAAATCGACCCGGATGCCTTTATCATTGTGCAGGAGGCGCATCAGGTATTGGGCGACGGTTTTGCCAGATATTCTAAAGATAGTCTGTAACAAAGGAGACGCATGATGAACAGAAGCGTGATTGCGGTGGTTGTGATACTGTGCCTGCTGATGACGGGATGCTCCTCTTGGATGGATGGCCACTATGCGTCGGTAGAACCCTACATGGAGAATAGTCAAAAAAACGATGATGGTATTCCCTCTGTTTCCAACAGAGGTGGGATGCGGGCTGAATTAAACAATATGGTTGAAAGTGCTGTAGAAAGCCGGACGATTTCTGTGGAAAACATGGATGCCGCATTTGTTGAAGACATTATGCAAAAGGAGATTCAGTATCTCCTTCAAAATAACCCAATTGCAGCCTATGCAGTGGAAGATGTTGACTATGAAATCGGTGTTACCGGTGGCGTTTCCGCTGTGGTGGTAACCGTTCAGTATAATCATAACCGGTCGGAGATCCAGAGGATCCGGCAGGTGGAGGATATGAATGCAGCTTCAGGATTGATTTCTGCAGCATTGGATGAGTTGGAACCGGGAATTATTCTGAAGGTCCTTAATTACAGGGAAACAGATTTTGCCCAGTTTGTGGAGGATTACGCCTTTGCTCATCCGGATAAGGTGATGGAGATACCACAGGTTACATCCAATATATATCCCAATTGGGGTTTGATCCGTATTATAGAATTGAAATTTACATATCAAAACAGCAGAGAATCTCTGAGGTCTATGAAGGGGTATGTAGAGCCAAGATTTACCTCAGCGGTATTGTATGTTAGTGGAGAAGAAGAGCAAAACATAAAATTCTCGCGATTGTATGCATTTTTGATGGAAACGGCCAATTATACAATAGAGACGTCCATTACGCCGGCGTATAGTTTGTTGCGGCACAGCGTGGGAGACAGCAAGGCCTTTGCAACTGTCTATAGCGCAATGTGCCAAAAAGCAGGATTGGATTGTCGGGTGGTTACCGGTACAAAAGCGGGAGAACCATGGTTCTGGAATATGATTTGTGAGGATGGTTCGTATTACCATGTAGACCTGCTGCAATCTTCGGCGGCCGGCTATTACCAAAAGCTTACGGATGCACAAATGGATGGGTACGTTTGGGACTATGCAGCCTATCCCCAAAGCATAACCGTTGAGGAAACGATACCCGCGCCTGAAGAATAATCTTTTAGGATTCACTGAACGCATTGTAAAAGCAGGCCACGTCATGCCCACTTGTTGCTTAGGCGGTATGATGTGGCCTGTAGTATTTTTACATCTGTCGTGATCAACAAAAAAAGGTTCTATGTCAATAGTTGGGGTAGAGTCAAAATAGAACAATTGTTAGATCGTGTCGGAGCATTTGCTCCGGCACGATTTTATGTATTACAGAACAAGATTCGTTTTCTAAAATTATTGAAGTTTCGCATGCCGTA
>JAZOLX010000131.1:0-45081 GCA_045653485.1 Faecousia sp.
GATCCCGGCGCGGGCTACGGCCCCGGCCCCGGCCCCGGCCCCGGCGGCGGCCCCGGCGACGGCCCCGGCGCCGGCCCCGGCGACGGCGACGGCTACGGCTACGGCGACGGCTCCGGCGACGGCTACGGCGACGGCTCCGGCTACGGCTACGGCTACGGCTACGGCGACGGCTCCGGCGACGGCTACGGCTACGGCTACGGCGACGGCGACGGCGACGGCTCCGGCGACGGCCTGGTTGAGTTGAATGGACAGACGATCTATCGCATTGACGATACGCATACCATCCTTACATCCGTTCACGGTAATGCAGCTAAGGGTTATATCATGCAGAGTGATCTAACCCTCACTCCCTGTTATGTGGTCAAAGGTAACAACCTGTTTGCACATGGTAGCACGCTGAAAGAGGCAATGGAAGCACTGACGGATAAGATGTTTGATGATATGCCGGAGGAGGAACGGATTGCAGAGTTTATCAAGGCTCACCCGGACAAGGACAAGGCTTATTCCAATCAGGATCTGTTCGACTGGCACCACCGACTGACTGGCTCTTGCATGGCTGGCAGAAATGCGTTTGTAAAGGACAGAGGTCTGACGTTGGATGGGGAGACTACCGTCACTGAGTTTATCAAGCTGACTGGGAATGCCTACAATGGCTATGTTATCAGGAATTTGGAAAAGAAATATTTGGAGGGAAATTATGGACACTGATGTAAGAAGCAGTCTTTTGCAGATGGCAAAGGGCGCAATACAGGAGCGAGTTGACTATGAGGTTACCCGGGTAGTTGACAACCTTCTGGACATGAACACGGAGGCTAAGGCCAAGCGCAAGGTTACCCTGAACATTATCATGACCACCGATGATGATCGGAGAGTGGTTAAGGTGGAAGCCTCTGCAAAATCCACGCTGGCACCGGTTACCCCCATTGGCACATCCCTGGTGATCACTGCCGATAAAAACGGTGAAATGATGCTGGCTGAAATTATTCCCCAGGTTCCCGGCCAGATCAGCATGACCGGTGATGAACAGGAAGCACCCAAGATTTTGAAAATCGCAGCACAAAACTAAGGAGGAATTATTATGTTAAAAGAAGCAATCGAAAAAATTGAGCGGATGGCCGCCCCCACTACCGTTGAAATTGAAGGTTCCGTATATTCCAACCAAGAGCTGGCATTCATTCAGGACAAAAAGCCTATGCCCAAGTGCATTGAGCTGACCGGCCTTGACAGTGTGTGCAAGATGGTACGCAATGAGGCTGACCATGTGGGCCTGCAGATCTTCATTCAGGTGAAGGATTACAGAAATGTTTCTGTGTTTACCTCTCTGGACAGTGACGAGGACCGGCTGTATCTGTACAAGTGCGCTGCTGACACGCCTGTTGTGACCACTGACCGATTCATGGATTATGAAAAGGCCGTCATTGAGCTGCGGAGCCTATACATTCCCAACGATGGCACCGACTATCTGCTGCAGCTGCTTTCCAGTATCAGCAATGAAAGCAAGGTGGTTTCCTCTGACAACGGTGTGACCCAGAGGGTCGAGGCCACGAACGGCATTGCGCTGAGTTCTATGGTGACGATCAAACCCAGAGTGACACTGCAGCCCTTCCGGACCTTTATTGAAGTGGCGCAGCCTGCCAGTGAATTCTTACTCCGGATCAATGAGCGCGGGGAGATCGGATTCTACCAGGCTGACGGCGGTGTGTGGAAACTGGAAGCTACCCGGAATGTAGCGGCCTACTTTGAGGAAAAGCTGCAGGATCTGATTGATACCGGCAATGTGGTTGTGATTCGGTAAGGAGGTATACACCATGAATGAAAAAGATTTTGCTTCCTTGTGTAAGAAAACTGTGGCTGAATATGCCAACGAGCATTTGGACAAGACTGATGGCAAGCAGATCACTGAGGATGATGTGTTCATTGTATGGATGTGCAAGACCCTGCAGAACAGCAAGGCCATGGTCAGCACAACCCTGTTTGATGGGATGTACTATGAGCTGACCTACAATGGCAATAAGGGTGAGCTGTATCTGGATGCCTACAAGAAGTGGGAGAACCAGTGCATTCATGTAAACTGACAATAAAAAAGGAGGGGGCTTAGTGCCTCCTCTTTTGTCTTATTCAGCATAAAGGTTCACGGTACCTGCTACATTATCTGCCTCGATGGCGCTGAGCTCTATACCGCGGAATTCATCACCGAATAGGAAGATATCATAGTCCCTGGGACATTTTAGTAATGCCTCGATCAATTCTTGAACAGTCATATTATTCTCCTTTCATATCTTTTCGGATAAGCTTCTTGATGTAAGTTGCTTTCTTGGGTTGTGATTTGATGTGTTCCCACAGATCAGCTTCGGATGGATGGAAGTCTATGGTGATACGGTTTACTTTCTCCTTATACTTTCGCACTGCACGAAGCTGTGATTTGCTAGTCTTGTTTTCTGTCACAGTTTTAGCTTCCTTTCAGATTACATTCCAGATATCCGTTCCGATCTGCTTGCATTTACCGTGGATGTTGTGGGAACGGAAGATTTTAATTGCCTCTTCTAGGTCGATTGCGTAAATAGTATGGTGCTCACCGGTGTCTGCGATAGCGATATACTGAGCCTTGGTCATGGGTGTTCTCCTTTCTTTTACTACCTTAATTATAACACACGGGTTAGAAATGGTCAATAAGGTTGTGGAAGAATAGAGAAACGGCAGTGGGTTTTGGTACGATATAACAAGAAATACAAAGGAGGGAGGCAGACGGTGGCAATTTCATGGGACTTAATTAAAAGTGAATACATAACAGATCCGTCTGCTACTTATCGTAAGCTTGCGGAAAAATACGGCGTGTCCCGGGTGCAGATCGGCAATGTTGGCAAGGAAGAAAAGTGGGTAGAGCTGCGCAGACAGCATTTAGACAGGACTGTGTCAAAAACTGTAGCTGCTGTGGAGAGTGCACAGGTCAACAGGGCTAAGAAAATGCAGAATGTAGCTGATAAGCTTTTGCTCAAAATAGAAGAGCTTGTGGACCGTCCGGAGCCGCTGAATGAGAAAGCAATTCGTTCTCTCACTGCTGCTGTTAAGGACCTGAAGGAGATCCAGAGTATTAAATCTGAACTGGATGAGAAGGAGCAGAGGGCAAGGATTGCTAATCTGGAAAAGCAGGCTGATAAAGAGAGTGATAACAAAGAGCCTATTCAGGTCATTATTGGTGGTGACCTTATGGAATACAGCAAGTAGGAGGTGGGATAGGTGCCTACACTAAGAATTGATCCTCCTTCTGAGAAACAAAAGCTGTTTTTGACTGCGGATACCATGCACATTGGCTTTGGTGGTGCCCGTGGTGGTGGCAAGAGCTGGAGTGTAAGAACCAAGGCTAAGCTGCTGGCGCTGAATTATGCCGGCATTAAGATTCTCATTGTGCGTCGGACCTTCCCGGAGCTTGTGAATAACCACATTGAATTTCTGAGGAATGAGCTATTCGGCATTGCTAAGTACACAGAAAACAAGAAGGTATTTACATTTGCCAATGGCAGCACCATTAAATTTGGCTACTGCAACAATGATAAGGACCTGGACCAGTACCAGGGCGCAGAATATGACATTGTCTTTTTGGATGAGGCCACGCAGCTGCAGGAGATGTGGATCAAGAAGATCACAGCCTGTGTGCGTGGTGTCAATGACTTCCCTAAGCGCATTTATTACACCTGCAACCCTGGTGGGGCCAGCCATGGATACTTTAAGCGGCTATTCATTGACAAGGCTTATGAGGACGGAGAACGAGCAGAGGACTACAGCTTTATACAATCCCTTGTGACGGATAACAAAGCCCTGATGGCCAGCCAGCCGGACTATATCAAGCAGCTGGAGGCATTACCACCGAAACTGCGTGAGGCATGGCTATATGGCCGATGGGATATCTTTGAGGGGCAGTTCTTTGAAGACTTCCGGACTACACCGGACATTCAAAAGTGTGCAGATGCCGGTATTACCCCGGAGGAAGCATTGCAGCAGCATAGGTGGACACATGTGATTGAGCCCTTTGACCTGAATGTGGGTGAGAAGCGCGGGTGGAATATCATGCGCAGCTATGATTTCGGATATAATAAACCATTTTCCCTAGGTTACTGGGCGGTGGACTATGACGGAACGCTGTACCGGATTATGGAGATGTATGGTTGCACCCAGACACCGGATGAGGGTGTGAAGTGGAGCCCGGATGAGCAGTTCAAGCGGATCAGTGAGTTTGAGCGGCAGCATCCATGGCTCAAGGGCAGAAAGATTGTGGACAGCGTGGCAGACCCAGCTATATGGGATCAGAGCCGCGGTGAGAGTATCGCAGAGACGGCCATGCGCTACGGGATCTATTTCACTCCCGGTGACAACAATCGGATTCCAGGGTGGATGCAGGTCCATTACCGGCTGCAATTTGATGAGAACGGCTATTCCAGGATGTATGTATTCAATAACTGCAAGGCATTTATCCGGACTATGCCGCTGATGATGTACTCAGAGACCCACCCGGAGGACTTGGACACGAAGTTAGAGGATCACTGCCCGGATGAGGTGCGGTATATGTGTATGTCACGGCCTATATCGCCCATTGTGCCGGTGGAGCCGAAACCGATTGTATCTGACCCGCTGAACCAATTAACGGACACACAGCGCACAAGGCGCTTTAGTTGATAAGGAGGAAACAATATGGATGAAATCAAAACCAAGGAACCGGCAGCACCGGAGGCCATGAGTACCACCACAGTGCAGCCGATTGGCTCTGAGCAGCTGAAAAAGTTCACTATGGTACTGGAAAAGTACAAGGCAGGCAAGGTGCAGACAGAAAGTCGCATTCTGGCCTCTGAAAACTGGTGGAAGCTGCGCAACACCATTGAGGAGAAAAAGGTTACCAACATTGGCGCTGATGGTGGCTTTACGGCTACCTCTGGCTGGCTGCATAACGTAATCGTCAGCAAGCATGCCGATGCCATGGAAGCCTATCCTGAGCCCAACATATTGCCCCGTGAGGAAGCGGACAAGGGAGAAGCAAAGAAGCTTTCTGCCATTGTTCCCTGTGTGCTGGAACAGAATGCGTTTGAGGCTACCTATTCTGATAATATGTGGCAGAAACTGAAGACCGGTACCGGTGTATATAAGGTCGTGTGGGACAAGGGAAAGCTGAATGGCCTGGGAGATATCTCTGTAGAGCGTGTGAATCTGCTAAATATCTACTGGGAGCCTGGTGTAACAGACATTCAGAAAAGCCGGTACCTGTTCCATACAGAGCTTTGCGACAAGGATATCCTGGAGGAACGCTACCCGCAGCTTAAGGATAAGATCAAGGGCAAATCCTTTATGAGCACCAAGTTCCTGTATGACGATCATGTGGACACAGAGAACAAGCATACGGTGATTGAGGTCTACTACCACAAGTTCGTGGATGGTAAGCAGACCCTGCAATACTGCAAATATGTGGGTGATCAGGTTTTGTATGCCACTGAAAATGAAACCCAGCCTGTGGTGGATAAAGTGACAGGACAGGTAAAGCCTCCTATGGCGGTCAGTGGCTTGTATGACCATGGGAAATTCCCCTATGTATTTGATGCTCTATATCCCATTGAGGGCAGCCCCTGCGGCTATGGCTATGTGGATATCTGTCGCAATCCCCAGATGGTCATTGATCTGCTGAACACCAGCTTTGTAAAGAATGCCATGGTGGGTGCGATTCCCCGGTATTTCCGCAGACAGGATGGTGGTGTGAACGCAGAGCAGTTCCTGGATCTAAGTCAGCCACTGGTAGATGTGACTGGCTCTATGGATGAAAATTCTCTGAGAAGAATTGAGCATGATACGCTGGACAGCAACTATATCCAGGTTCTTGACAGGACCATTCAGGAGCTGAGAGAGACTTCCGGCAACACGGAGACCAGCACAGGCAATATCAGCTCTGGTGTAACAGCTGCTTCTGCCATTGCAGCATTGCAGGAAGCCAGCGGAAAGGGCAGCAAGGACAGCACACAGACTTCCTACAGAGCCTACACGCAGATTGTGGACCTTTGTATTGAGCTGATTCGCCAGTTCTATAATCTGCCTAGACAGTTCCGCATTGTGGGCGAATATGGTATGCAACAGTTTATCAGCTATGAAAACTCTGGTATCCAGCAGCAGAACCAAGGCAATGCTTTTGGTGTGGATATGGGGTTCCGGTTGCCGGTGTTTGATATCAAGGTATCTGCCCAGAAGAAGAATGTATATACCAAAGTGTCCCAGAATGAGCTGGCATTGCAGTTCTTCCAGCATGGGTTCTTTAATCCGCAAATGACAGATCAGACGCTGATGTGCCTGGAAATGATGGACTTTGACGGGAAAGACAGCATTATGCAGAAGGTGGCCCAGATGGGTACCATGTATCAGAAGCTGCTGCAGTACATGCAGATTGCTTTGAAATTGGCACAGGTAGCAGACCCCGTGGCAGCAGAGCAGATCGGTGCAGACATTATCCAGACTATGGGTGGTACAGCTACTATGGGTGGTGGCAATTCGCAGATGTTCCAGAGTGACCATATTGCCGGCATTGGCAAAAAGGAACCTGGTAATGTATCCAATGCCAGAAGCCGCTCCAATGAAGCTGCACAGCCTGACGGTGGCAAGGTGACCGCTAAGGAGGGTAAATGATGATAGAGGTTATTTATTATCGCAGTTATAACCGGGTGACTGTTACCGGACATGCTAAAAGCGCAGAGCCTGGACATGATCTTGTTTGTGCCTCTGCTTCTATTCTTGCGTATACCCTGGCTGCTAATGTGGCCAACATGGCAGAAAATGGACAGGTAAGAGAACCTATCCTGAAAACAAAGCTGGGTGATGCAGAGATCAGCTGCAATCCCAAGCACAATTTGAAAGCTTCTGTGACACTGGTATTTGATTCTGTGTGCGTTGGCTTTGAAATGCTGGCAAACCGGTACCCGGATTTTGTTTCTTATGAAATTCGTCCTTAGCGCAGGAATAGAGAAACAGCAAAGCAACTTGGTATGATGTAGGCAAGGCATTTCTGTTACCTCCTTTTTTATACCCGCCTGCCGGTGGGGCGGTAATACCCCGGCATCGCAAAGTGATCATTTTCGTGGCCTCACGAAATTGGTATATAGTGGCCTCGTCCACCCTGACGGACAGATTATATCGGAGGATTTACTCATGTTTCATGATTTATGGCTGAATCTGCAGTTGTTCGCCGGTGAAGGTGCCGGTGATGGTGGCGCAGAGGGAGCCGCTACTGGTGAAAACGCTGTTGATCCCGGACAGCAAAGACTCTTGGAGCTGGGCGTTCCGGCTGACAAGATCAGGAAAAACAGGGCGTATAAGCCGAAAGCTACTGCACCCGCTCCCGTCGAAGCTGGACAGGGACAGGCTCAGGAGCAGCCGGCACAGCAGGCCGCCGCTGCTAATACAGGAACGGAAGAACCGAACACGGAGACCAAAGCTCGTCCGAGCTTAAAGGAAATTCTGGAAGACCCGGACTACAACAAGGAGATGCAGGCTATTGTGCAATCTCGTTTGCGTGGTGCTAAGGCCGCTGAGGAAACGTTGGGTAAGCTGACCCCTGCTTTGGAAGTGCTGGCAAGACAGCATGGTCAAGATCCTGCCAACATCAATTATGATGAGCTGGCAAAGGCAATCAGCAATGATGAATCCTTCTATGAGGATAAGGCGTTGGAAATGGGCGTGGATATTGCGACTGCCAGAAGGATAGACCAGGAAGAGCGGGACACGGCGAGACAGCAGCGTGAACAGGCACGCACCCTGGAAGAGCAGGCATTCCAGAATCATATTATGAAGCTGGAACAGCAGGGCGAGGCGATGAAGAAGGTATTTCCCAACTTCGATCTGCGCAAAGAGCTGCAGATTCCTGCATTTGCTAGAATGACCTCCCCCAATGTGGGTATCAGCGTTGAGGATGCTTACTATGCGGTACACCGCAAAGAGCTTCAGACTGCGGCCATGCAGGTGACAGCGCAGAAGACCGCACAGATGATCTCCAATTCGATTGCATCCGGCAGCCGCAGACCTGATGAGAACGGCACCTCCGGACAGGCACCTTCCGTGACTACATTCGATTACAGGAGTATGAGCCCTGAACGGCGCAATGCGCTGAAACAGAGAATTCGCTCCGGGGAGAAAATTTATCCCGGTCAAGAGTAACTAGGAATTTTCTCCCTCTTGAAAACAGTATTTTTTTGAAGGAGAAAAATAATATGGAAAAGTTAATTTACAAACTGTTTGCACTGGTATTGAACCTGCAGCTGTTTGCTGAGGCAGGCACTGTGGTCAATGCCTCCGGTAACTTTGTGAACGCCTACACCGGCGAAACCACACCGTTTACCGACAGCAACTCCTTGTCTGGAGAGCTGAAGACCTTCTATGACACTGAATTGCTGGAAAACGCCCGCGTTGAAATGTTTTATGCACAGTTCGCCAAGAAGCAGCCTCTGCCCAAAGGCCGTGGTAAGACTGTTGAATGGCGCAAGTGGAACACCTTTGAAAAAGCTTCCCAGCTGCAGGAAGGTGTCATCCCCACCGGTCAGAAGTTCGGTATGAGCTCCAAGACCGGCGCTATCAACCAGTACGGTACCTATGCGGCTATCACCGACATTCTGGAACTGCGTGCCTATGATGATACCATTCTGGGCGCAACCGAGGAAATGGGTGCTTCTGCCGCTGAGACCCAGGAGACCCTGATCCGTGATGCATTGCTGGTCAACACCAACGTGCTGTACTGCGACAACATCACCCTGGCTACCGGCGCTGTTGCAAGCACTCCCACTTCCACTGCTACTATGGAAGCTACCACTGAGGTTATGTCCGTTCTGACTCCTGACAGTGTTTCCAAGGCTGTCACCATCATGAAGAAGAACCGCGTACCTACCATCAACGGCAAGTATTACGCTGTCATTCACCCCTCTGTTGCATATGACCTGCGTAAGAGCAAGGAGTGGGTTGAGGCCCACAAGTATGCCGCTCCCGAGCAGCTGTTCAACGGTGAGATCGGTGAGCTCCACGGCTGCCGCTTCATTGAGAACGTGTTCGCTCCTATTCTGGGTGACACCTACAAGAACAAGGCCGGCGGCGTAACTTATGCAACCTACTTCTTCGGTAAGGATGCATTCGGCATCATTGACCCCGAGGGTGGCGCACTGCAGATGATCGTGAAGGACAAGAGCCAGGTTGGCGGTCCTCTGGATCAGTTCTCCACTGTTGGCTACAAGTTTGAGACCAACGGCGCAACCATCCTCTACACCGAGCGTGTACTGCGTGTCATGAGCTGCTCCAGCTTCAGCGCATCCGACGAAGTAAACTAAGCTACCTGGAGGGGCAAGGCTACAGGCCCTGCCCCTCTATATCATTTTAGGAGGAATAAATTATGGAAACTGCAAATACCAACATCGTAAATGAAGAACCCAAGCCCGGTACCAAGGCTTTTTTGGAAGCAGAGTTGGAAGCTGCCAAGGCTGAACTGGAAGCGCTGAAGGCACAGGCAGAAAAGGACGCAGCTGCCAAGGCTGAAACTGTTGCACCGGTTGAAGAGCGTGTAGATCTCTTCGTTCCCAAGGGTTATGCCAACGATGAGCCCAATATGACCATTGCGGTCAACGGCGTAAACTATGTGCTTCCCAAAGGAAAGACTTCCAATGTGCCTAAGCATATCGCAGAGGAATTCTACAGATCCCAGAAGGCACAGGAGGCGCTGGACAAACATGTAGAGGAGATGCTGGGAGCATCCAAGTAACAAAAGGGGGGCTTCGCAGCTCCCCTTTTTTGGATAGGAGGGAATACCTATGAAGATCATTGAGGCAATCAACCAGCTTGATACCTTGAAATTTAATACCTATAGCCAGCAGGATAAGATGGAATGGCTATCCAGACTGGACAGCATGGTGAAGAAGCAGATCATTGATACCCATGTTGGTGCTGAATCTGTTATCTTCCACGGCTATACGACGGATACACCAGTGGAAACAGTGCTGCTGGTACCGGCTCCCCATGATGAAATGTATCTGCGTTGGATGGAAGCGCAGATCGACTACCACAATGGAGAGTATGACAAGTACAACAATGCCATTATCATGTTCAATACGTCTTTTGAAGCCTATGAGGCCTATTATCACCGAACCCACAAGCCTGTGAGCTATGGCAGGCGGTTCCTGTTCTGATAGGGGGGAAAAGGAATGAGATACCCGACACTATACACAAAGGGTAGCGATAGACAGATGGTGGATACCTTCAAAGGCTATAACCACAATCTGCGCATAAGTGACGGTGAATTCTTTGATATGAAGAATATGACCTCCGACTATTACCCGGTGTTGTCACCCAGAAATAAGCGGGGTCTATATGCCGCTCCCACAAGCCCCAATGGCATGATTGCAAAGGACAGCTTGTGCTACACCGATGGCACTGACTTTGTAATCAATGAATATCCGGTAAACATGCAGCTGAACAATGAGCCTAAGCAACTGATTTCCATGGGTGCTTATGTCATCATCATGCCGGATAAGAAGTATATCAATACGCTGGATCTGACGGACTGGGGCAGCATTGAGGCTGCTTTTACCACTACCACGGATGTAACCTTTACCCTTTGCAATATCACAGGAGACCCGTATGCAGAAGCGGCTGTATCAGCTACTGAACCGCAAAACCCGGATAACATGGACCTTTGGATAGACACATCATCATCCCCCCATTCACTCAAGCAGTATTCTGCTGTAAGTAGCGTGTGGGTCAGTATTGCCACTACCTACATCAAGATCTCTGCTGCGGGGATTGGCAAGCAGTTCTCCCAGTACGATGGTGTGACGATTTCCGGAGTGCTGGCAGAGGAGCTGCAGGATTTGAATGCTTCCATTGTGATCTGGGAAAAGGGAGACGATTTTATTGTGGTCCCTGGAATTGCAGACCATGTATTTACACAATCAGCGGTTGCCGGTGCTGTGACGGTGGAACGGAAAATGCCGGAGATGGACTTTATCACGGAGTGCAATAACCGGCTTTGGGGCTGCAGATATGGTGTTGCAGACAATGGACAGGTGGTCAACGAGATTTACGGCTCCAAACTGGGAGACTTTAAGAATTGGAATTGTTTCATGGGAATTTCCACAGATAGCTGGGTAGGCTCTCTGGGTACTGATGGGCAGTTTACAGGTGCTATCACCCATTCTGGTTTTCCTGTGTTTTTCAAAGAGAACTGCCTGCACAAGGTATATATCAGCTCTACCGGTGCTCACTCGATTCAGGATACTGCCTGCCGTGGTGTTCAGAAGGGTTGCAGCAGGAGCCTTGCGATTGTCAATGAGACACTATTCTATAAGGCCAGAAGCGGTGTGTGTGCCTATGACGGTGCGCTTCCGGTGGAAGTATCTTATGTGCTTGGCAATGAAGTGTATTCTGATGCGGTAGGTGGTGCCCATGGCAACAAATACTACATCTCCATGAAGGACCTGCATGGGAAATATCACTTATTTGTGTATGACACGGCAAAAAGCATGTGGCACAGGGAAGATAACCTGCAAGTAGAAGCGTTTTGTTCCTGCAGTGGGGAGATGTACGCTATCAGCGGCAAGAAGATCATTGCAATGCTTGGCTCTGGGACACCGGATGAAGCGCGCGTGGAGTGGATGGCAGAGACCGGAGAAATCGGTATATCCTCCCCGGACATGAAGTATATCTCCAGGCTGAATGTAAGAATGGCGATGGATATCGGTGCTGAGGTCAGCTTTTATGCCCAGTATGATTTCAGTGAGGAATGGGAGCAGCTTTTCAGCATGAGAGGCACAAATCTGCGAAGCTTCTCTATTCCTATCCGGCCCAAACGATGCGACAACATGCGGCTGCGCATTGAGGGTGTGGGCATGGTGAAGGTGTACGCCATTACCAAGACCATTGAGCAAGGAAGTGATATCTCATGAGTGTGAACCTGAGATACCCCCAAATAACCGGCAATACTCCCGCTGAGCAGATGGTACAAACAAAGCGCTATCTGCGTCAGCTTGTGGATCAGCTGAATTTTGCCTTGCAGGAAGTTGGTGACAGATATCCGACAACTGCCAACGCTTCCAGTACCAGCGCTTCTTTCCAGGCAGACAAGGAGAAGCAGGCGCTGCTGGCATTCAATGATATTAAGGCGCTGATTATCAAATCCGCGGATATTGTGAATGCCTATTATGACGAGATCAACACAAGGCTGGAAGGGGTCTATGTTGCAGAATCGGACTTTGGTTCCTTTGCAGAGCACACGACCCAAGATATCCAGGCAAATTCCACAAATATAGAGCTGCTGTTTACCGATATCCAGACAATCGTTACGGATATTGACGGTTTGGAATCCAGATTGATTGAGGCCAATGCCTACATTAACTCCGGACTTCTGGACTACGATAAAAATACCGGGGTACCGGTGTACGGCTTGGAGATCGGACAGCGCAATACCATTGATGGTGTGGAGGTATTCAACAAGTATGCGCAGTTTACCGCTGACAGACTGGCCTTTTTTGACAGCAACGGCTTTGAAGTTGCCTATGTTTCAGACCGTAAGCTGTATATTACGACGGTTGAGGTAACAGGTGAGCTGATTCGTGGGGCACTGGTGGATATCGTTCAGCCGGACAAAACCATTGTAACCAAATGGATTCAGTAAGGAGGGTGGGAAATGGCAGTTTTAACAGGTGATTACCAATATATTGGCAGATCCAGTGCGGTTTCCTGCTCTGCTGGCTGGAACTACTACATTCTCCTTTATGCAAAGACCAGCGGAAACATTTCAACAGGTAAGCACACGGTAACGGTGCTCATGCGGTTGGCCTGTACTTCGGATTCCTCCTTTTACGGATACCGCACAGATGGTTCTGTGACAGTGGCAGGTACCAATGCGATTGCTTGGAGCAACGCGCAAAAGCCTGCTGCTGCATGGGGTGGAGCCCTTACAGTTGGCGGTGTTTATTATTACAGACATACAGACCTTGGGGAAGGAAGTGTGGAGGTCAATACCGGCTGGGGTGCAGCCAAGGATATCAGCATAGCCACCTCCTGGGCCCGTGTGGAAAGTGTTAACACAGTTCCTGCGTGGCTGCCCTACTACAAGACTTATGCAACGGCAAATATTACTGTAACGCTTCCCATGATCGCTGGTGCATCCACCATCAACTGGGCCGGTAATGTGACATTGGGGAATGCCTGCAGTGTTAACTGGACACCCATTGGAGCGTCGCTGCGATATAAGTTGCAGTTTGCAATGGGGAACTGGAGCTACACCACCGGTGTGATCCATCCCAACACCACAGCTGGCTATACCTACACAGGGTATGGGATTCCTCTTGATGTGTCAAATCAGATTCCCGCTTCTCCCACAGGAACCATGGCGGTTACTCTGTACACCTACTCGGACAGTGGGGGTACAGTACAGTTGGGAAGTTCGCATACCGCATACTTTACGGTGACGGTACCGGACAATGCTTCCACAAAGCCTGCTATAGGATTCTCACAACTGGCACCGGTTAGCTCCCTTGCTGCGCCCTTCAATGGGCTGTATATCAAGGGCAAAAGCCGGGTATATGCCGAAGTCGCTTGCTATGGCTTGTATGGCGCTTACATCACAGAGATCTATTACACGGTGGATGGCAGGGCCTATGGAAATGGAGTGACCTCTGAGTATTTGAACAATGCCGGTAATTTGACGGTGGTTGCAACTGTTCGTGACAGCAGAGGTTTTTACAACAGCCATTCCACAAGCATTACGGTGCATGACTACGCAAAGCCCACCATACAGGTGAGTACATGCGCCAGATCCGATGCTTCCGGAAATATCAGTGACAGCGGCACCAGCCTTCGCATAGAGGCACAGCGGTCTATGTTTTCGGTGGGCGGTCAAAATAGCTGCCGGATGTGGTACCAGTGGAAGCTGGCTACAGCACCGGACAGCGGCTTTTCCAGTCAAATCACATTGACCAATAATGCCAACTACAGTGGTGTGATTACGGATGTGGTATTTAATAAGCAGGCAAGCTATGTGATCCGTATCGGCGTGACAGATGGGGTGGGGGAGACGGTTATTTCTGTTTTCACCATTCTAACGGAGAAGATCTACTGGCACAGAGGCAATGACTTCCTGGCGCTGGGCATGTACACCCAGAACGGCGGATTGGAATGCGCATGGCCAGCAAGGTTCTATAGCCAGGTTTATGTTGGCGATGTGACACTGGAAGCTTACATAAGAAATTTGATGAATGGAGGAGGATAATCCATTATGGCAACTTATAAACAGGTCAGTTACGGCTCCAAGGGCGAAGAAGTGAGGCTACTGCAGGAGGGGCTGAACCGGTTTGGAAACTACAATCTGGACACTGACGGCATATTCGGTGATAAGACAAAGGCTGCGGTCACGGATTTCCAGAAAAAAAACAATCTTACAGTGGACGGTATTGCCGGTGAGAACACATGGAGTGCACTTGTCAGTTCGCAGGCCCCTTCTGCGGCTCCGGCGGACACTGGCAGTACTGCAGCAGCTACACCGGCTCAGCCGGAGGCCACAACCCCTTCCTTTTCCTATGGAGACTATGCGCCCAGCGAAACTGTAGCGCAGGCAGAGGCTTTGCTGCAACAGCAGATGGCACAGAAGCCCGGGCAGTACCAGTCTACATGGGCAGGGCAGCTGAATGATACGATCCAGCAGATTCTGAACCGGGAGAAATTCTCCTATGATGTGAACCAGGATGCTCTGTATCAGCAGTATGCAGATCAGTACACACGCCAGGGCAAGCTGGCAATGATGGACAACATGGGGCAGGCAGCAGCACTGACCGGCGGTTATGGCAGCTCCTATGGGCAGTCTGTTGGCCAGCAGGCATACCAGGCGTATCTGCAGCAGCTGAATGAGGTGGTACCGGAGCTCTACGGTATGGCGCTTGACCAGCACAACCAGGAGGGGCAGCAGCTGTATGACCAGGCTGCACTGATGGCGCAGATGGAGAACCAGGAATACGGACGCTATATGGACGGCCTGAACGCATATCTTACCGAGAGAGATTACCTTACCGGCAGATTCGATTCTGAACGGGATTACGACTACGGCAAGTGGGCAGACGGCAGAGACTTTGGCTACGGTCAGTTCATTGATGATCGCAACATGGGATACCAACGGGAGCGTGACCAGGTAGCTGACCAGCAGTGGCAGAAGGAATATGACTTTGCAATGCAGCAGTATCTGGATTCCCAGAAGGCTAAAAGCGGCGGGTCTGGCTCTGGTGGTTCCGGTGGCTCCGGTGGTTCCGGTGGTGGCAACGTAAACAATTATACTGCCGACCCCGGATGGGACGAGGAAACCGTCAAGGCATTCCAGCAAGCACATGGACTTACTGTGGACGGCATTTGGGGACCGAAAACGGCTGCTGCTTATGACAGCGATCCTGATTGGAGTGCCCCTAAGAAAGAACTTAGCCAAGCTGGTAAGGACTTCCTTTCAAAACTACCTTATGCGCATGCAGGAAGTGATCCCAATGCATGGAAAAGAGTTGTGGATCAAAGATTGCAGACCGCCTTTGAAAGTGGCAGGCTGAGTGAATCTGATGTGATACTTATCATTAAACAGTTGGGGCTCGAGTGATAATAGGAGGTGTAAAGTATGGCTTCTTACGATGAACTGAAAAAGCGTGTGCGGGGTGGACAAGCCCCCACAACGCAGAATCAAAGTAAAGCAACTTCTTATCAGGATATAAAAAAGAAGGCAAGTCAAGAACGATTTGACGAAGATGTGAAAAAGGTTGACGCATCGTATATTGACAGCTTTCTGAACACCTATAACAGTTTCTTTGGTTCGGCAAAGGAAGACTATAAAAAAATAGGCTGGAACAATGCAACCTCTGCTTACCGAAACAAGCAAGCCATTGCGCAGGGAATGGACTATAACCGCAGGGTAATTGGGGAATGGCTTAAATCCAATGCAGATAGGTTGGATGATAGCTTCCGCACTGACTTTTCCAAAATACTGGATACCTATGAAGCTGATACTTCCGGTGTGCTGGGTTCGTTCTCAAAAGCAAGAGATTTCTATTCTCAGTTTGATACAGAGGAAGAGTATAAGGACTGGAAGGATTACTACGACAAATGGGGCTATTATGCTGGTGAGAGTGACTTTAAGGAATTCGCTACAAAAGGTGCGTCTATAGCGAATCCCACATTCGATGATGCCCAGTATAATTTGGTGTTGTTTGGATTAAAGCGGGGCAATGAAGATGTAGGGAACATTGTAACATTCTCCAGAGACAACTGGGAAGCTATTGCAAATGACATGGTGGATGAAAATCTCCATGTTGTAGGTAATTATCTCTATCACTATATGACAGAAGATGAGGTTGACATCTACAACTATCTGCTTGCAAAGGAAGGAAACGAGCGTGCACAAGAATTCCTGGATGCCATTGAAGATCAGTTAAATAGACGATCCGGAACAGAGATGGCCAAAAATATCATGGGAATCGACAATGACATTCTGCGTGGAGTGATGCAGGGTACCTTTGGTTTAACTGCCGGTTTAGATCAATGGACAAGCGGAGCAAGACAATTCTTTACCGATGAACAGCTTCAAACTACCCCAACACAATATGCCAATGCAGAAATATACAATTCTTTAGATGGCTTTGGACAGAATGTGTATACTGCAACTAATGTGATTGGTAATATGGCACCATCTATTCTTGTTTCTGCTGTAGCGGGAGGCTTGGGAGTGCCGTTAAAACTGGCACAGGCTGCAGGTGCACTTACCATGGGTGTATCCGCAGCAGGTAATGCTTATGCAGATGCACTTGGTAAGGGCTATGAAAAGGGACAAGCGAGAGCGTACAGTACCCTTGTAGGTGCAGCAGAAGGTGGATTGCAATACTTAATTGGTGGCATTGGCAAGCTTGGCGGTGTTGGTACTGAAAAGATCATGTCAAAAGTTGCAATGATCGACAATTCTTTGCTTCGCATATCTGCAAAGCTTGGTGTAGATCTTCTTGGCGAAGTCACAGAGGAGGAATTGCAGAATTTCCTGGAACCTGCACTTCGGACTATCATTTTCGGAGAAGATTATGATATGCCCACTATTGACGAATTGCTGGAAACTGCAATTGTTACTTCCATTACCACACCTATTCTGGGCGGAAAAGATACGATAATTGAGGATGTTTCTGAAGGCAAATACTATGTGGACACATATGGAAACTCTCAACAGGAATTGGTTGGTGATGCACTTGAAATTGATCCCAATAATGCCTATGCCCAAAAGCTACAGGGATATCTGGACAACGGAAAAAACCTAAACGGCAATCAGCTGAATCGCCTTGTACAGCAGAATGAGGCAGCAATGACTGCACAGGATATGACCACGATTCAGAATGCGGCAGAATCCAGACTTGCCGAGCTTGGGGAAACCGGGGATGTGAGCGCCATTGCAGCAGCACTAACAAAGCAGGCTGCCGGGCAGAAACTGACCAAAGCGGAACAGACTGCCATCCAGAACAGCAAGTACGGAAGCCGGGTTGCCAATGAGCTGAATCCCGAGAATATCAATTCCGGCGATTATTCCTCTGACTGGGCACAGAAACTGGACACCAACAGGATCAATGCTCAGGAGTACAGCCGCCTTGTGGATGCTGCTCAGTTGCCCCAGGAGACCGCACAGGCAACAGCGGTACAGAATGTACCCCAGATGCCGAAAGAGGCACAGCCTGTACAGGCAGAGCCGGTACAAGAGATTGCCACGGCTGCCGTGCAGCCTCGCAATGACAATCAGGTTGCGGCGGCAAGTGACCAGCAAATGACCGGCAAGTTAACTGCTGACGAACCCTCAGCAGTTGCCGAGGAATCCTCGGTAGCTGAGGCAGCAGAAGTGGGTACCGTGTCTTTAGAGGACGCTTCCCAAAAGTATGGTGCACAGGCGAAGGCTATGATTCATACTTATCAGGCTGGGCAGGATGTTGCCAAGTTCGACAAGGCATACCAGGCCGCCTATGATATGGGCAAGGCAGGCGTGAACATCTCCTATGCTTTAAAAAGTGAGAGTACCAGCTATCTTACTGAGGCTCAAAGAGGTCTGGCATACGAGGCAGGTGAAGCTGCTTCCAATACTGCAGCCTATGAACTGGACGCGAAGAATAAAACTGCTGTCAATGGTAAAACCGGCAGAAAGAAGGGCGTTGTTCGTGGTGAGGGTGTTACCATTGCGGATCTGAAACAGACCTTTAATGATACCCAGGGCAAAGCGTATAAGTATCTCAGCACTGTGGCAGAGGTTACGGGTGTTGATATTGTGCTGTACCGCTCTGAGGCTGGCCCAGATGGTAAATTCCAAGGCGCACAGGGTAGATTCAGCAGAAGCGAACCCGGTACCATCTACATTGACCTGAACGCCGGCCTTTCGGATATCAAAGGTGTTGATGATCTGGCAAAGTATGCGATGCTTCGGACTTTTGCACATGAATTTACACACTTTATTGAAAAGTGGAATCCTATCCAGTACAATGAATTTAGAAAGGTAATTTTTGACACTCTTACCCAGCGTGGAGAGAATGTGCATGACCTGATAGAGGATAAGCAGGCGCGAAATCCTGGCATGAGCTATGACAAGGCCAGCCGTGAGGTTGTGGCTGAGGCTATGACGGATATTCTCCCGGATGCTAACTTTGTTCAGGATCTTGCGGAAAATCACAAGACCATCTTCCAGAAGCTGCTGGAACAGCTGAAAGAATTTGTCCAGAATCTTCGTGATTATTTTAACTCTATCGGCTACAACAGCTCCAAGGAGGCTAACGCCCTGAAGGAGCAGATGGGTGAGACTGTGCAGTATCTGGACAGTATTGTGAATCTGTTTGACAAGGTAGCTGTGGAGGCTGTGGAGAATTACCAGAAGACCGTGGCAGAGGAAGTGGCTGTTTCCGAAATGGAAACTACCACAACAGTTTCCGAAACGGAAAGTGTTGCTGCAGCTGAGGAAGTGGCTCCTGCGGTTGTTGCAGAAACGTCACCAACTGAAACGGATTATGGATTTACCATTACCAGTAATGAAACCCATGGTTCTTTGGAGATCAAATTTGGCAGCAAGCCGCCGCAGTTTGTGATAGATGTGCTGAAAGCAAGTAGGTTCCGCTGGCACAAAGCCAAACAGGTATGGTATGGCTATGCGGAACGGGATTTAATGACGGCGGCACTCAATGAGGCTTTCGCTCATGCTGAAAAACAGGCAGAAACCGTAACAAAACCTGCCGATACCGTAACAGAAACCCAGGAAGCCGTAACAGAAGCTACTGCTGCCGAAACAGAACGTGTTGCCGAAGTCGGCAAAACGTATGATCCCAATGATCCTTATGAAAGGCTGGCAGGCTTGATGGGTAACCGAGCCAGATTTGAGCATGAAGGTTTTATCTATCGTGTTCTTAAAGCTGGTCCTGATAACAGCATGTGGCAGGGTCGTATTGATGCGGCAGATGTATCTGTTGGCGGTGTGTATGTAACCAATGCCCGCGGCATTCACTACACCAGTGAGCTTTACGAAAACCGGGATGATGCCCGGGATGATATCATTGCTACAGCAAGAGCCAGCAAATTGCTGGATGAAAAGCCTACAGAAACTACCAAACCGAACGAGGAGGTAACCGACAATGTCGAAAATGTTGATAACCAAGCAGCAGTACAGCAGCCTGAGCCCGATGGGAGTGGAGCTGCACGACTACTGGATGAAGTGGAAGCCGGAGATGTACCGGGAGATGGCGGCAGCGGGAACGTTGTGGCCGACACTGGAGAGCGAGGACAACAGACTGGACGAGATGGTAATCGATCTGATACACAGGGGTCTGGCAGTGGATCAAGCGAAGGAAGTGGCCAGAGCGGAGATCTACGGGGAACTGACCGAGTAACCACCGAAGAATCTGCTAAGGACACAAATGTCCCTAGCAAGGAGGCTGAAAAGCTCCATGAGGAAGTTACTCAGCAAATTGCGCAGCAGTCTACCGAAAAGCCCAAGGGTCGTAACTTTGTGATCGGTGACAGTCTGGATCTGCCCAATGGTGAAAAGGCTAGATACAAGGCTAATGTGGAGGCAATCCGCCTGGTGAAACAGCTGGAGGCTGAGGGGCGTTATGCTACCGAGGCCGAGCAGGTGATCCTCTCCAAGTATGTTGGCTGGGGTGGCTTGGCCAATGCCTTTGACCAGAGGAAAACAGAGTGGTCCAAGGAATTTGCAGAACTGAAGGAACTGCTGACCGATGAGGAATACGCCAGCGCAAGAGGTTCTACCCTGAATGCTCATTACACCGACATTTCCGTTATTAAGGCGATGTATGACGGACTGAAGCAGCTGGGCTTTACCGGCGGCAGAATGATGGAGCCTTCCTCCGGTGTGGGTAACTTTGTGGGCGCTATGCCTGCAGATATGGCCTCCCAGGTGCGCAGCTGGACTATGGTAGAGCTGGACGGTATTACCGGTCTCATTGCCAAGTATCTGTATCCCAATGCGGATGTACGCATCCAGGGCTTTGAGAAAGCGAATATCCCCAACAACTTTATGGATGTGGCAATCAGTAACGTTCCCTTTGGTAACTATGCGATTGCGGATAAGACCTACCCCAAGAAGGTAACCAGTGCAATTCACAATTATTTCTTTGCTAAGAGCCTGGATAAGGTAAGACCTGGCGGTATTGTGATGTTTATCACATCCAGCTATACCATGAATAGCAAGGATAACACGGTTCGCCGCTACATCATGCAGAAGGCTGACCTGCTGGGTGCTATCCGACTTCCGGACAATGCCTTTAAGGGCAATGCCGGTACAGAGGTTGTGACGGATATTCTGGTTTTGAAAAAGAGAGCGGAAAACACCGCATATGCCGGTGAGGAATTCCTGGAAGCGCCTTATCAGTACATCAGTGGGTACAACGGTGCGTATATCAACAGCTATTTTGAGAATCACCCGGAAATGGTTCTGGGTACCGCTTCCATGGAAGGCGGTATGTACCGGGGCGATAACCTGACCTACAAGGCTTTGGAGGGTAAGGGCAGTTTAGCAGACCAAATCCGAGAGGCATTCAAAAATATCCAAGGTAAGATGGAGTATCCGGCAAAACTGAGCCCGGAAAAAACCAACTTCGCCGTGGAGCGTGCCGACAAAAAGACCAAGGAAAACGGCCTTGTGGTGAAAGACGGTAAGGTTTACCAGAATAAAGGTGGTGAGCTGATCGAGCAGACGGTTCCCAAGGGAACGGTTGAGCGTGTTTCCGGTATGCTGGAAATCCGAGACGCAGCCAAGGCACTGCAGAATGCACAGCAACAGGGCTTAAAGGATACGGAAATCAAAAAGGCCCGTCAGACGCTGAATAAACTGTATGACGCTTTTGTAAAGAAGTATGGATTTATCAATGCTCAGGCTAACAAAAATGCCATTTTAGGAGATCCTGACAGGTATTCCATTCTTGCTCTGGAAAACTGGAACCCGGAGACCAAGAAGGCTACTAAGACGGATATTTTCTCCAAGAACACCATTGCACCGAACCGCACAGTGACTGCTGCCAAGGATGTGGCAGAGGGATTGATTGTATCGGTCAACCAGACCGGCGGTGTGGATGCTGCCTTGATTGCAAAGCTGACTGACAAGACGGAAACTGAGGTTACCCGAGAACTACTGGACAGCAGAAAGGTTTTCAAAAACCGGGATGGTGGTCTGGAAACCGCCGAAGTGTATTTGTCCGGAAATGTCCGCGCAAAGCTCCGTGATGCGGAAGCTCTGGTAAGCCTGGACAGCGACTACCAGAAGAATGTGGAAGCGCTAAAGGCGATTATGCCTGAGGATGTGGGTTATCAGGATATCTTTGTAAATCCCGGCACACCGTGGATTCCTGACAGTGTATATTCTGATTTTGCAGCGCACATGCTGGGAACCACCAACAGTGACTGGAGACAAGCCATTACAGTTACCCGCAACAAGGATACCGGTAATTTTGTGGTTGAGCTGAAGGAAAAGTACCTGAGAACCAATTCTTACAATACACAGAAGTGGGGTACCAACAGACGTTCCTTTATGGATTTGTTTGATGCAATGCTCAATTCCAAGAGCGTGGTTGTCAAATATAAGACCGATGATGGAAAATCTGTGGTGGATCAGG
This sequence comes from Faecousia sp., assembly GCA_045653485.1. Taxonomy (GTDB): domain Bacteria; phylum Bacillota; class Clostridia; order Oscillospirales; family Oscillospiraceae; genus Faecousia. The sequence continues at coordinate 22,161 of JAZOLX010000131.1, forward strand.
ACGCAACAGCAGCAGCCAATGAAAAGGTTGAGGCTATCCAGAAGGAATTCCAGGAATGGTTATGGAAGGATGAGGTCCGCCGCGCAGAGCTGGCAACCCTCTATAATGAGACCTTTAATTCCATTGTGACGCCTAAGTACAACGGCGATAACGTGACGGTGAACGGTGCCAATGCTATGAAGCCTCTGAGAGCGCACCAGCGTGACGCTGTGCAGAGAATTATTTCCTCTGGCGGTAACACCCTGCTTGCCCATAAAGTGGGCGCGGGCAAGACCTACGAGATGGCAGCGGCCGCTATGAAGCTAAAGGAACTGGGGCTTGTAAAGAAACCTCTGTTTGCTGTTCCGAAATCTCTGGTTGCACAGTGGGGCAATGAGTTTGTGGACTTTTTCCCGACTGCGAAGCTATTGGTGGCAGAAGCCGGAGACTTTACGGCGGCCAACAGAAAGATTTTCGCAAACAGGATTGCCAACGGTGATTATGACGCGGTTATCGTGTCCTATGAGCAGTTCGAAAAGCTTCCGATCTCTGCAGACTTTGCCAAAAACCTTTATCAGGAGCAGATCGACAGTATTATCATGGCTATCGAGGAAGCCAAGGCAGAAAAGGGCGGTAAATCCCTTTCTGTTAAGGACCTGGAAAAGAAGCGTAAATCTTTGGAGACCAAGATTGAAAAGCTGACCGATTCTGCAAAGGATGAGGACAACATTGAATTTGAACAGCTGGGCGTGGACAGTATCTTTGTGGATGAAGCCCACAACTTCAAGAATCTATTCTACACCACCAGCATGACCAACGTTTCGGGCCTTGGTAACAAGGATGGCTCCAAGAGAGCGTTTGACCTTTACACAAAGGTGCGCTACCTGCAGAAGCTGAACGGCGGACGCGGTATCGTATTTGCAACTGCAACGCCGGTTATGAATTCCATGAGCGAAATGTACATTATGCAGAAGTACCTGCAGCCTGATCTTCTGGACCAGTTGGGACTTTCTACTTTCGATGCATGGGCAAAGCAGTTTGGTGAAGTGGTCAACGGTGTGGAGATCAAACCCAGCGGCCAGGGCTACCGTGTAAAGCAGAGCTTTTCCCGCTTTAAGAACATGAGCGAGCTTCAGCTGCTGTTCCGTAACTTTGCGGATGTGCTGACCGATATTCCCGGCCTGAAAATCCCCAAGATGAAGGGCGGCAAGGTCAATGTAGTGGTCTGTGAGCCGGGCCAATTCCAGCAGGACTACATGAAGGAGCTGGAAAAGAGAGCGGACAACATCAAAAATGTTGACCCCAGTGTGGATAACATGCTGAAAATCACCAGCGATGGCAGAAAGATATCCTACACCCAGCGTATGATTGACCCGAGCCTACCTTATGAGGATGGCTGCAAGATCTTCCGCTGTGCTGACAACGTACTGGCTAAGTATGAAGAAAGCAAGGATATCAAGGGTACACAGATTATTTTCTGCGACATGGCCACTCCGAAGGGTAAGAGCAGCACTGCATCTACGGAAACTGAGGAAATCGAAACCGATATGGAGAGCGCAAAGCTCTATGACGATATCAAGGGACGATTGGTAAAGGGCGGTATTCCTGGAAAGGAAATTGCTTTCATCCATGAGGCTGACACCGACGCCAAGAAAAAGAAGTTGTTCGCGGATGTGAACGACGGCAAGGTAAGAGTGCTGATCGGTTCCACTGGTAAGATGGGCGTGGGTATGAATGCCCAGAAGCGCATTGTTGCCATTCATCATTTGGATGCACCGTGGAGACCTGGTGATGTGGAGCAGCGAAACGGCAGAGCCTACCGACAGGGTAACATCAATGAGGAAGTGGAAAACTTCACCTATGTTACCGAGGGCAGCTTTGACGCAAGATTGTGGGATATTCTGGACAGAAAGCAGAATTTCATCAACCAGGTAATGAACGGCGAGAATGTGGGCCGTGAGACCGAGGATACCGGAGAAGTAACCCTCTCCGCTGCTGAGGTTAAGGCGCTGGCTTCCGGCAGCCCTCTGATCATGGAGCAGGTGCAGCTGGATACCGATATCAAGAAGTTGGAGAGCTTGCGCAGGGCACACCGCAGCGCTGTGACAAACGCAATCAGCCGCCTGGAAGCAGACAAGGGCAGAATTGCTACCTTGGAAAAGATGATTGAAAATGGTAAGGTCGATACGGCCGCCAGAGTAGATACCTATTCTGAGGGTAAATTTTCCATTACTATTGGCAATCAGAAGTTTACCGATAAAAAGGATGCCGGTGCCGCACTGATGGCAGAGGCTACCGCCAAGGCCAATGAGGACGGCTATACCAGCATTGCCCAGTTTGCAGGTTTTGACCTTCGTGTCATTAAAACCGCTGAGGGTATTAAGGGCCTTATTTCCGGTAAGCAGAGCTATTTCTTCAATACTTATGTCAACAATACCACCTACATGATCAATCACTTGATTGCAAGGGTGGAGGAAATCAGTGAGGCTGTAACCCAATGGGAACAGGAGCTTGTGCAGACCCGAAAGGATATGGCAGAGCAGGAAAAGCTGATGGCGCAGCCTTTTGCAAAGCAGGCAGAGCTGGACCAGAAGCGTGCCCGTTACAATGAGGTCATGGAAATTCTGAACCCCAAAGAGGAACAGGCTCTTGACACCGTGGATGAGGATTTTGTTCAGGAGCAAAGCAGAGAGTATCTGGAAGGACATGTTCCCATTACTGTGGGTATGACAGAATCGGAAAGATATGAGATTCTCAAAGACCGTAGTATTTCTGTAACTGCAAAAACAAATACGGATGCACTTCGCGGTATTGAAGAAAGACTAGGTCAGCGGGCAGAGAATGCCATTCTTCTTAAGGAAACAGACAGGAAAAAACTGTTTATTAAAATCGGTGAAGAATTTGGCGTGTTTAAGGGATATTCAAACGCAGATGTCAAGTTAACCTTCAACTTTTCGAAAGGCAACCTTAAAGAGAGTGTAGGCAAACAGAGGAAAAACTACTCTGATTTTGCAAAAATGCTCAGTTGCTTTGATGAAATAATCGATGCCGCAATTGGCATCGAAGTTCACAATCGAAATGATGATGGGTATAAGCCTGACCCAACTTTGAAGAATGTTTATGTTTTGGTGAGTGCCTTTGAAGATGGAAGTGACATTGTTCCGGTGAAACTGGAAATTAAGGAATTTGTGGATAAGGACAATGCATTGTATGTGGCAATCGCACTTGAGAGCATAAAAAAAGACGAGGTCGTAAAGCAAGGGAATACCGAAAATGGCGTTACCCAAAACTCTCGCTCGTCTATAATTAAAATAGCAGATTTGTTCTCAAAAATCAATCCTGTAGATACAAGTTTTCTGAAATATGTTCCGACACAATTCCTTTCGCCCACTGAGGAAGCAGAACAGCACCAGCAGCGAACCGAAACCCTGACAGACCGTGAGGTACTGGCTCTGGCAGCCAGCCAAGTCAAAACGGCTGATTTGACCGCTGCTGAAAAGGATGCACTAGACATCTTCCAGAAGCGCCTAAGCAAACTGGAAAGCCTGCAGGCAGAAAGAGCGGAACAGGGCAGACTATACAAGGAACAGCAGTTTGGAGCCAAGGTGGACAGAGCAAAAGCGGCTGAGACCTTAAACCGTATGCATGTTCTTGACAGCCAGATCCAGAAGGCCAGCGCGGATGTACTGACCGTGGAGGAAAAAACTGTTCTCAAGCGTGTGCTGCAAAAGGCGAGAACCGTTGTGGAGCAGCAGGAGCGCCAGCATGGGCAGGAAATTCTGAAACGTTGGAGAGACCGCCGGAATAATGCGGATGCCATCAAGAAGTACCGTGACCGTCTGAGAGCCGATGTGGACGAGCTGACCAACTGGGTATTGCATCCGGACAACAAGGATGTGGTCAAACACATTCCTGATGCGCTGAAAAACACCGTGATCCCGTTCTTGTCCTCTATCAACTTTATGAGTAAGCGTTCCTTGGGTGGCGGTAATGCCACGGTAGCGGACAAAGCATTTATGGAGCAGGCCCGCAGGCTGGCAAAGGTAATGGAAGGTACCGTGGATGTTGACGAGATGTACTCCAACTACACTGACCTGCCGCCGGACTTCATGCAGAATCTGCGCAGATTCATGGATACCGCACAGGATATCGTGGACAATAACAGCGGCGATTTCATTATCAATCAAATGACTTCCGAGGAACTGCAGAACCTGAGCAAGGTTGTGCGGACACTGAAAAAGTACATCATGCAGATGAACCGCTTCCACGTCAATGCCATGTTCAAGCATGTGTATGAGGCTGGTGAGGATTCCATTGACTTCCTGGCACAGATGAAGCCTGCAGAGAATACCGGTGCTGTGTCCAACTTCCTGCTTTGGCAGCAGATGCGTCCGGCTTATGCTTTTGAGCGATTCGGTGAGGGTGGTATGGCCATCTATGACGGTCTGCGCCGTGGCCAGGCAACACTTGCCTTCAATACCAAGAAGATTCAGGAATTTTCGGAAAAGGCATACACGACGGCAGAAGTGAGGAATTGGGAGAATCAGGTTAAGACCATTCGTATTGGTCCGGGCAAAACCGTTACCATGCGTGTTTCTCAGATCATGTCGCTGTATGAGCTGAACAAGCGTGAGCAGGCAAAGGGGCATATCTTTGGAGAGGGTATCCGGGTGGCAACCTTCAAGGATGGAAAGAAGAAAATCTCCGATGTGGGCCAAACACTGACCCCGGGAGAACTGAATCTCATTCTCCGTGAGCTGACACCCCGCCAAAAGGAAGTGGCTGACAAGCTGCAGCAGTTTATGCAGCAGCAGGGCGGCGAATGGGGCAATCACGTTACTGTGGCCCGCTTTGGCGAAAAGCAGTTTGGTGAGGAAAACTACTTCCCCATTAACTCCGATGGCCGTCACCTGTCTGTGGATGCGGACGAAAAGCCGGGTGCAGCTGCGCTGTATGCACTGCTGAACATGGGCTTTACGAAGCAGATCCAGGAGAAGGCAAAGAACCGGCTTGTTGTGTACAGTATCTTTGATGTGTTTGCCAACCACATGGCCAGCATGGCCCAGTATAATGCTTTTGCATTGCCGGTGGTGGATGCGCTGAAATGGTTCAACTATCAGCGGGTACACATTGACGAGGACGGCACCAAGACGCTACTGGGAAGTGTCCGGGAGCAGATGGACAGAGCCTACGGTGTGCCGGAGGAAAATCGACCTGGCAGCGGCAGACGAGGCTATGCGCAAAACTTTGTGATCAACATCATAAAGGCATTCAACGGTACTGAGGCGCAGGGAACAACCTACGATTCCCTTGGTTTACAGACCCTTCACCACTACAACCGGGCGCAGGTGGCCTACAACTTCCGCGTGGTCGTGCAGCAGCCTTTGGCAATCACCAGAGCAGCACAGCTTCTGGACTATAGCTCCATCCTAAAGGGTATGAAGCTTGCCCCTGCAGAAATCCAGAAGAATATTCGGGAAATGCAGCGATACAGCGGCATTGCCGCATGGAAGTCTCTTGGCTTCTATGATGTGAATATCTCCCGTGGCCTTACATCCCTGATCAAGCACGACGATACCACACTGGATAAGGTCATAGATTTTGGTATGAAAGGCGCTGAAAAGGCTGACCAGTGGACATGGGCTGCTATTTGGAGCGCTGCCAAGGAGGAAGTAATCCGCAAGCAGAAGCTTACACCTAAGAGTGAGGGATTCTATGAGGCGGTTACGAAGCTGTTTGAGGACGTGATCTACAAGACACAGGTTGTAGACAGCGTTCTTACCAAGAATGAATTCATGCGGGACAAGGGATTCTTTGCAAGGGCTGTTGGTTCCTTCATGTCTGAGCCTACCACTACAGCCAGTATGCTGGTAGATGCCTACGACAAATATCAAATGGATATGCAGCGTGGGCTGAGCAGACAGCAGGCATGGAAGAAGAACAGCAAGAGGATCGTCCGCACTGCCTATGTATACGGCATTGGCGCTCTGGTTCTGGCGGCCGTGCAGGCGATAGCAGACGCGTTCCGGGACGATGATGATTATCAAGGATTCCTGGAAAAGTGGCTGGAAGCCTTTGGTGGTAACCTGGTGGACGAGGTTGCGCCGGTCAATAAGCTTCCTATCGTCAGTGACTTCTATGAACTGGCAAAAGAGCTGCTTTCCGTTGTGGGCGTGGACACCTACGGCAATCCTCCCCAGTCTGTATTCATGCAGTGGTATGACAGCCTGGTAAAGGGTACAGAGATCATCTATGACAGAATCAGCGGCGAAAGCACCGATTATACCTGGTATGGCGGCGCTTACAAGCTGCTGCAGGCGGCCTCTGGCATTTCTGGTCTGCCTATGGCGTCGGCTGTGCGGGAGATTGTTACCGCATGGAACAACATTGTGGGTGCCATGGCTCCGAGCTTGAAAGTGAAAACCTATGAACCCAGCGAAAAAACACAGATCAAGTATGCTTATGAGGACGGCTATCTAACCGCAGAGGAAGCTAAGCAGCAGCTGCTGGAGCAGAATCTTGTGGATACTGAGGATGAAGCATACTGGACCATTCAGGGCTGGGAGGCCGGTGACGGCTATTCCAGATACGATGCTATCTTTGATGCGGTTCGCAATGGTGGAGACTTTAACGCGGCCATGCAAGAGCTTACCTCTCACGGGTACACTGAGAAGGATGTACTGAGCCAGGTTAAGGGCCAAATTGGTGAGTGGTACAAAAATGGTGAGATCACCAAGCAGCAGGCAACAGCTATGCTGTCTAAGTATTTGGACATGGGCAGTGAGGAAATCACTGAGACCGTGAACAAGTGGAGCAGCAAGGTGGTTACCGGGATTGCCTTTGAGGATATCAAGGATGAATACCTGTCCGGAAACATTACTGCACAAAGAGCCATTGATATGTATGTGCGCTACGGCGGCTACACCAAGGATAAGGCCACCGAAACGGTGAATCATTGGCGGGCAGAAAAGGAGACCGGTGTTGCTTACGATGATATCAAGGAAGCATTTTTTGATGGAGATCTATCCGCGGGGGATGTAAAGAATATGTACATCACTTATGGAGGACTTTCCGAAGAAAAGGCAGAGGAAAAGGTTGCTGTTCTGGCATTTGTGAAGAAGTATCCTGACCTGGATGATATCACCTACGATGCTGTTGAAAGCTACACCGAGTATTGCGAGGCGGCCGGCGTCCCTGCAAAGACCTACTATGACGCATGGAAGCACAAGAATACCCTTTCTGGTACGGTTAAGGAGGATATGATGGTCTACATCAACGGTCTGGATCTTACCTATGCACAGAAAGACAGCCTATACTACGCTTTTGGATGGGCTGCAAGCAGAATCCATGAAGCACCCTGGCATTAACTAAATAGGAAGCGGCTCAGGAATAGATAATCCTGGGCCGCTTTTGTTATGATGGGGGTATCAATAAAGGAGGAATGTTGGTATGATCGAGATTTTCGGCACCGAACTTTTTCAATGGGATACCGGCAGATCTGTTAAGGTTACGGAGATCGAAGCAGATCATGTCCATTTTGCCAATAAAGGCGATTCCAAAGCGGTTATCATGGATATTGCTGATTCGCTGGCTAAAATCCCTGACTATCTGCTGCAGACAGGAAAGCAGCTGTGTGTATATGCTGTCAAAAACGGGGTCACTGTTGAGAGCAAGATTATCTATGTCAAAAACCGTGAGCGTCCTGAGAGCTATGTATATGAGGAAGATCAGCGCAACTATATCTATGCACTGATAACCAACGCAGAAGAGGCTATTGAGGGGGCAAACCAGGCAGCAGGGGTGGCAGCTCAGGCTGCAGCGGTAGCAAACACAGCTTCTGCCAATGCAAACCTTGCTGCTGAGAATGCCAATGCGTCTGCAGGCAGTGCGGCTTTGGCTGCCAAGAATGCAAATGATGCTGCAGATAATGCGAACCACACTGCAAAAAGCCTTATGGTTATTGGCTCTGCGAAAGGGAATAGTATCCACTTGGATGGTGCCAGTGACCAGTTCCTTTTGGGTATGCGTATCTTCGGCAAGACCACACAGGATGGTACACCTACACCGGAGGCTCCCGTGGATATGGTGAGTGTTGGTGATGATGGTAATGTTGGTGTGACCGTGGCCAAAAAGAATTTAGTAGACATTACAAAAGCCACCCCGATTAGCACAGAACGCATCAAAGTAAACGGAGACACTATTGTTATTGAAGCAGGTAATGGCTTATATGGTGTGAAACTTCACGGCACTGTTTTGGAGGTTGGTAGAACCTATACTTTGAGTGTTGGGAGTGTTTCACAACATGGTGTTAATTTTGGCTATAGATTTTTTTATGACGATGGTGTAAGCAGCGACACACTCGGTGATAAATCGCTGGTAACGATTACCGTAACAAAACCCATAAAAGAGGTATATTTTTATGTAGGCTATAATTTCTCGGCAACCTCTCAAATAGAGGTGAAACAACTGCAGATTGAACTCGGTTCCATGGCAACTGCCTATGAACCCTACTCTGGCAGAACTCTCATTGCATCCACCCCCAACGGCTTGCCCGGTATTCCTGTTACTACTGGCGGCAACTATATCGATGCGGATGGCCAGCAGTGGGTCTGTGATGAGATTGACTTTGCTAAAGGTGTGTATGTAAAGAGAATACAGAAAGATGTATTCGATGGAACAGAGAACTGGTCGTATTTCAATAGCGGTAATAACCCGTGTTTTACAACAACAACACAACCTGCGACAAGAAATGCGGCAATGAGTTCTCATTTCAAGCATAGCAACTATCCCTACACTTTATCTAGCGAACAAACTGGATTTTTCGGTTGGGATAGTAGTAATAAATATCTCTATTTTGCAAGTGCAGAGTCTTCTGCTGCCAATTGGAAAGCATGGTTGGCTATCAATCATGTTACTGTAATCTATGCACTGGCAACCCCCATCGAAACACCGCTGTCCGAAGAAGAGCTTTCCGCTTATGCTGCCCTGCGCACATACCGAGAAAACACCACAGTTTCCAATGATGCCGGAGCATGGATGGATATCGAGTATGTGATGGATGCCAAGAAGTATATTGACGATATGATCCACCCTGTTGCAAGGCTTGCAAATGTTAGCCTTCCTGCTTCTAAGTGGACAGGCAGTGGCAGCCTCTATTCTCAGGTGGTATATATTGACGGCATTACCGAGAACAGCCAGGTTAATTTGACACCAACCGTATCTCAAATGACCACATTCTATGAGAAAGATATTACTTTCATTACGGAAAATGACGGTGGTGTGGTGACGATTTATATCATTGGTCAGAAGCCGACAAATGACTATGTGATCCCGGCAAATATTGTGGAGGTGCGTGTATGAGTAAAATATATGGTATCCCGGTAGCAACGCCGATTCCCCCTGGTGGCACCGGTGGTGGCGCAAATGGTAAATCAGCTTATGAGTTGGCTGTTGCAGAAGGTTTTGAGGGAACGTTAACAGAATGGCTGGAAAGCCTTGAGGGTAAGCCTGGCCCCGAAGGCCCACGAGGCCTGCAAGGACAACCTGGATACGGAATGGTTGCTACTGACCCAAACAATGACGGAAACATTGTACTTAGTTACGAAGGCGGTAAGGGCTTCACTACTGAAATATGGACGTTTGAATTAGAAGATGGCACCTTGGTTGAAAAGGAAGTGGTTCTCGGATGAATCTTTCGGGTGTAACCAGTATCACTATTCCGGAAGGCCAAGTACGTAGCATCATTCGGAACGATAATACAATCTGGCTGTGGTCAAGAACAGTTGAAACTGACATTTATGCTTTGGCTACAAATCCTTATTGGATTTCCACGGCAGGCAACATAGCTACTCCAGACAAAAACTGGATTAGTTCTAATAAAATCCCTGTGACTAAAGGCGCAGTGATTAGATTCGCTCTTTGTGGTCACCCAAGTGTCGGCAATGTGGTTGCCTATGACACTAATGGAAAAGTTGTTGGATATGCTCCTACTGTGAAAGATAAGGTGTTGAACGAAACAACTTATGCTGTTCCCAAAGGTGCTACCCACATCACAATTACGGGTGCAACAGAAACATACACATCCAATGCCACTAAGCAATACGCATTTCTTGTGGAAATTGCAAAAGCTCCACCAAGATACGCAAGAAACGGTCTGGTTATGTGGTGCGATGGCATCAACAACACTGGAAATGGTCATGACGATACTGTGACTACGTGGGTGGATTTAACTGGCAACGGCAATGATCTAATTAACACAGAGGCAAAGACCCAAACTGTTCCATCTGATACAGTAAAAGGTGAGTGGACACAAGACGGCATATTTATTAGAGCAACAAATTCGGCAATCAGTGAATATATTCGCACAGTGAACACTTTTGACCTTGGCACAGACCGAACATTAGAAATTCGATTTACAATTGTTGAGGATTTTTATGCTACCTTTGGTTTTGCCACAGGTGATAGATATAAGTACCGCACAATGTCAAATGGTGCGATGACTAATGACTGGACACGATATTCGGCAAGTGATACCGAAAATGTTATAACTCATAATTTGTCTAAAAGTGCTGTTGTTGGTGTTCCGTCCACAATGAGTATTGTGCGCCATTATGATTCTAATGCAGATACAACCACATATACCGTGTATCTGGATGGTGAAAATGTTGGTGTTAGAAGTTTTGCCGGATTACACAGAGAAGGTGAAGCATCTCATATCATCTTGGGTAATGAAAAGGACGTTGCCATTTACCATAGTGTGCGTTTGTATGACAGAGCGTTGACCTCAGAGGAAATTGCTACGAACTGCGAATGTGACAAATCAAAATTTAGTTCTTAACACTCATAAAGGAGTTGATGATTATGAACGCAAGAAGCATTACTTTTCCTGGGTTGGAAGGTGCATATGATATACCGCAAACGGCAGAAGATGTTGGTGCAAGACCGAACACTTGGATGCCTACTGCTGAAGAAGTAGGAGCAAGACCTAACACGTGGACACCTACGGCACAAGACGTTGGAGCAAGACCTGACAATTGGATGCCAACTCCGGGGGAAATTGGCGCAGCTACTTTGTTGCAGGTGTATCCTGTGGGATCAATCTATATGTCTGTGAACAGCACTTCTCCTTCCACATTATTCGGTGGAACATGGGTACAACTAAAGGATCGTTTTCTGCTAGGCGCAGGTGATACTTATACAAATGGTAAAACAGGCGGTGCAGCTGAGGTAACGCTTACAGTAAACCAAATGCCCAGCCACAGACACAGCACGGCACAGGAATACGTCAGTGAAAATGGAAATAGTTTTGATGATTATACCGTGCAGTCCGACCATTTGAGTCCGACAGAAGCAGAATCAAAATACTATCCTAACTATACCGATTATACTGGCGGTGGTAAGGCGCATAACAATATGCCACCCTATTTAACGGTGTATATGTGGAAACGCACGGCATAAGAAAGGAGAAATAATTATGAGTAAGAAAATCTACATCAATCCGGGTCATTCTGAGAAAGATCCCGGTGCGGTTGGATATGAGACTGAGCGTGTTCTCAACTTAAAGGTATCCAACTACATGTTCTATTATTTGGTCGCAAATTACGACTGCGATGTTCGTATTTATTCCCATGATAGCTTAAATGCTGTTTGCGAGGATGCAAACAAGTGGGGCGCGGATCTGTTTGTCTCAGTCCATTTCAATGCCGGTGCCGGTGATGGCTTTGAGGCTTTGGTTTACAATGAAAACCGTGTGGAACTGGGTAAGATTTTTGCGAAGCACGTTGAGGCTACCGGACAGAATCTGAGACTTTACGGTGCTGCTCCCGGTGTTAAGATCAAGCCTAATCTTTATGTTCTGAAGCATACTAACATGCCCGCTGTTCTGCTTGAGGGTGCGTTTGTGGACAATAAGAACGACATCAAGGACTGGAATGAAGAGCATGAACTGGAAAAGCTGGGTATTGCCTATGCAAAATCGGCTGCAGAGTTTGTAGATGCGGTCGTAAAAGATGCACAAGCTCCTGAGGCTGGCTCTGCGCCTGTTTTCGAGGAAACGGATGTATACACCCTTGAAAAATTCATTCGTGATGTACAAGCTGCCATTGGCGCAGAGGTGGACGGCATTGCGGGACCGGAGACCATCGGAAAGACTGTGACTGTGTCTGCGTATGTAAACCGTGAGCATCCTGTGGTTGAGCCTATACAGAAACGCTTGTATGCCTTGGGCTATACCATGGTCGGTGAGGCTGACGGTGTTGCAGGTGTGAAGTTCGAAGCAGCGGTGCAGGCATTCCAGGGCAATAACCATTGCTGGGTTGACGGTGAGATCACCGCCTGCAATAAGACCTGGCGTAAACTTCTTGGCATGGAATAAAGGGAGGGGCACAAATGAGTGAAGCTATTACTGTGGCTCTGATAACCGGAGGCTTATCCCTTGTAGGTGTGGTCATTACCTGTTTGGCTACTGCGAAGAAAAATGAAACCGCTATGAAGGTATCACAGGCTGTGACAGATACCAAAATCGAAGAGCTGACCAGGGAGGTCAGGCAACACAATGGCTTCGCTCAAAGAATGCCAGTTGTGGAAGAACAGATCAAGGTAATCAATCATAGGATTGAGGATCTGGAAAGTTACCATAAACCGACAAATTAAGGAGGAGAAATATTATGAGCAACAAACTGTATGATGTACTGAAATGGATCGCTATGGTGGTCCTTCCTGCAATCGGCACTCTGTACTTCGCACTGGCTGGTATTTGGGGATTTCCCTTTGCCGAACAGATTGGTGGTACCATCACCGCTTTGGTCACTTTTCTTGGTGTGGTACTGGGTGTTAGCAGCGCGCAGTACAAAAAGAAGCATGATGAGATTGCTGAGAATAATGAATAACAGAAAGAGGGCATCCAAAACGGGTGCCCTCTTTGTTATGTTGGCAGTAGTAGTGGCAGTAGTAGGAGAAAATTTCACAAAATTTTAGGAAATAAAGATAATAAAAAAGTACCGTAAAACCCTTGTTTTAAGCGGTTTTACGATACTTTTTGGTGGAGATAAGCGGGATCGAACCGCTGACCTCTTGAATGCCATACAACGCAAAAATGGCTTAAACACTAGCTTTTTTGGATTTTTGGCAGTAGTAGAGCAGTCATAGGAATTTAATATTTTTTGAGTGAACTACTCAAAAACTATAGATTATCTGTAATTGCCTTTAATGATTCAATGTCGGTATGGGTATAATGTGCTGTCATTTCAAACTTAGCATGGCCGATCAGTTTCTGTTTATCAGTGGCGGGAGCATTCACATTTTTCATAAGAGTAGCAAAGGTGTGGCGGCAGCAGTGGGGTGTGTAGATGTGGTCTCCTTCATCGTCCAGAGCGTCCAGGCCCAGCGCCTGCAGTGCGGGGTAATAAAGGTCACCTCTGAATTTCTTGGCTGACAGGTCAGTGAAAAGGTGTTTCCCGGTGCCGAAGTCAGCAAAGAACGGTCTGATCTTCGGGGATATGGTAATAACTCTGTTCTTGCCGGCATTCGTTTTGACACCGGTGATAAAGTATCCTTCAGCAGGATCATAGTTTTCCGTCATGGCTCCCAGCATTTCACTTAAGCGCATACCGGTGTAGCAGAGGACAAGCACATATTTGATATTCGGTACCCGGTCAACATTGGCCCACATAGTGTCAATCTGCGCTTTGGAAAAGGCTATCTTTTCTGCCTGATCTTCTTTCTTGATATAGATATACTCTGCATAGTTCCTATCAACTATATCAAGCTGCATTGCATAGCGCCATAGAGAGGTTCCAAGGGCCTTCATGTTTTCCTTGGTTCGTGTGCCATGGGGGCACCCGTCAATGCACTTCTGCATATGCTCTGTACGGATTTTGGCTATCTCCACATAGTACAGAGGGGAGAAGTATTTGTAGGCTGATTTATAGCAGTTAATGGTGGAGGTGGTTACTTTCTCCGTGTGACCATCCAGCCACTTTTTATACAGGTCCTTAAACTTCACATTCATATCCTGTTGCGGTAGATCCTGCCGCATGTTAGGGATATAGGCCAGGGCTTCGTTCTTTGTGGCGAAGCCTCTTTTTCTGCGCGTTCTGCGTACCAGTTTGCCGTCTTCATCGTCCCAGCCAATGGTACATTCCGCTACCCAAGTGCCGTTTTTATCTTTGAATACGGTACCCTGGCCATTGCCTCTGCGCCGGGAGGTCTTTTCCCGGGTCTGCTTGGCACCGCAGTAATTACAGAATTTTGAATCGTCCGGTATTTCTTGTTTGCATTTTTTACAGAGCATGGCTCACCTTCCTTTCAAAAACTAAGAGAAATTAAGAGAAACTCAGAGCATCTTTGTCAATATTTTAAATAGGGCATACCAGCCAAAGGTAACTACAATAATGGGGAGCCAAAACCATAATCGGGATTTGGCTTTTCTATCCAGCATTTCAAGAAACGCTTTAGCCCACATCATAAATGCGATAACAGCGTTTATAAGGCCGATTAAGCCAAATAGAATCAAGAATGATCCGTATAAAAGAGAACCCCCTCCTAAATAGGCAATCCGTTCTAATATCTTGGGTATATCATTCCAATTAGATATTACCCAAATAACAATGCCTATGGCGGTGGGGATACCTACCAGAATAAGAATTGGCAATACTCCATACCACGTCTCTTTTAAACGTTCTAAAAACTTTTGCATGTTTATTCCCCGCGATTATCTCTATGCTGGACCATCGACTGCATCCATTCGATTTGCTTATCCTTGATCGTAATCTGTTCTCGGAGGAAGTCTATCTTTTTCTGTGCTTCCTCACGGATGAATGCCAGATCCTTCTTGTGGTCCTCGGACATGGTATCCAGCGTGTTCTGCAGGTGCTGGCATTGGGCAACGATGACAGGGTTATCTACACGGATCTCCTTCTCGGTCTCAGCAACCAAGGCACAAGGAGATTGACCCCAAGAACCATTCAGCAATGCTCTTGTGACTGCCTGCATAGTGGAGATACGCAGGTCTTTCACATCACCGGATATAATTCGGTCAATGGAAATCTTGGACACACCGGCCTTATCTGCAATGGTTTGATTCTTCCAACCAAGAAAATCTCTGCGAAGGTGGCACCATTCACACCACCGCTCTACGGACATGGCTAAAAAATTGGGGCCGTCACAGGTCTGCCCGATCTTGGGACAGCTTATGCAAATGTTATATGGCTTCTCTTCCAGTGTTTCAGGTGAAAAAGGCATAGTTAAACCTCTCATTTCCTCTTATGTGATAATTGCATTATCAGATATGATAACAAATGAAATAGATGTGATAACAAAAATATCTGATGTGCAGATTGATAACTTTGGGTAGAAATGATAGGCTTTTCTCGGGTCAGAAATGGCCCATCATCCCGGGTGTGGGGGTGGATAGTTTGGCGACTGGCACCCTCACACCAAATTAATTCAAATTGATTCGGTCCTGTATATTGGACACAATCCGACAAATTTCTATTGACGGTTCAGAATTTTTTGTCTATACTGTTAATTAATTAAAACATTTGTTTGCGTTTACAAAGGGGTGCAGAAAATGAAAGATCACAAAGACAAACTTATTAAGCTCTTTATTAAGCTCTTAGAGAAATTGACAATCCGGCAAATTGAGTACTTTTATTTACTTGGATGTAAACTATTCGGCCAGACTGTCGATCAAATCTAAGACCATCTTTTGCTTTTTATCGGAAAGGGTGTAATACTTCTCAATTGCGTTCATCAATTTGGTGTCAAGAAGCACTTTTGCACTGAACTCAGCAGCCTCCGTAGGATTAGCCTCGATTATCAAGTCTGATCCTCTAAGATCCAATGCCTGAGCCAGTTTCTGCAAGGTGCTTCTTTTAATATTTACAACTCTGCCATTCTCATATTTTGCGATAGCAGACTTTTGAAGGCCCACTAAATTGCCCAATTCCTCTTGTGTCAATCCTTTGGCGATTCTTGCCTGTTTAATCTTTTGTCCGATATCCATTGTTTCCACCTCCTTGGGTTATGTCTCAATAATACACTACGGTATCTAAAAAATCAATTATATTTTAACAAACTACAAAAAAATTATTGACAAAATAAAAAATAGGCGATATTATAGAAGTGTCTTAATTAGACACTAATCGACAAATAAGGAGGTGACGGCATGCGGAAGGAAGTGCTGCGCAGTATTATGGTGCTGCACGGGGATACGAATAAGGACCTTGCTGATTTTCTGGGGATTTCCGAACAAAGCGTATCAAATAAGATCAATGAGAACGGAACCGAATTCAAGCAGGGCGAGATTGCTCGTATAAAGGCAAAGTACGATCTGACCAGCGAGCAGGTAGATAGTATTTTTTTTGCTGGATAAGTGTCTAAAATAGACACTGAAAGGAGGGGTGAAAAATGGGTGCACAGGAAGAGCTGGCAAGAATAGAGGCGCTTCCAAAGGATATGCTGGTGCCTAAGGACATCTGCAAATACCTTGGCTGCTGCGCCTACAGTATCAATGTGGCCACTGAAAATGGAAAAAACCCGTTTCCTTTTCCGGTGATCCGGATGGGACGCAGGGTGAGGATTCCAAAAATGCCATTCATTAAAGCAATGCGTGGCGAATTATGAAAGGAGAATGATTATGAGTGATTATGAGAAGATCAACCAGAGGGTTGCAGCAAAGCAGGCCGAGCAGCGCAAGTTAGCTGTTAAGATGCTGATTCGCTTACTGATTATCTTATCAATTGTGGTGCTTTCTTTTCTGGGGCTTGAGTATATCGGTTTCATCAGTGAGCTGTTTATGGTGATCTTAATTGCCATTGCCGTCTGCGTTGGTGCTTTTCGTGCAGGCTGCATTTGGTGCAGCTTCCCCCAATAAGAAAAGCCGCCCAGGAGCGGCAACTCCAAAGGCGGCAAAGGAAAATATGTACGGTGCGAGTATAGCACAGGAAGGAACGGAAATCAATGACTGAAATTAAAATTAAGCGGCTGAGCCTGGAAAATTTTAAGTGCCACAATCGTTTGGTGCTGGACTTCATGGGCGGTAATGCCTCTATTTACGGCGATAACGCCTCCGGTAAAACCAGTATTTATGATGCGCTGACCTGGTTGCTGTTCGGCAAAGACAGCGCCGGTAACGGTGAAAAGAATATCGAGATCAAGCCACTAGACGGCAACGGCGATGTGAAGGACCACGACGCATTGACAGCCGTGGAAGCGGTCCTGGATGTAAACGGTGAGGAAGTGAGCCTGCGCCGGACCTACAAGGAGGTATGGACCACCAAGCGTGGCAGCAGTCAGGCTACCTATGACGGTAACACTTCTGAATACTACGTCAGCGGGGTTCCCTGCAAGAGAAATGCTTTCCAAGACAAGGTCAATGAGCTGGTGGATGAGGAAACGTTCCGCATGCTGACCAGTGTGAGCTACTTTGCAAACGGTATCAGCTGGCAGGCGCGTCGGGCAGAGCTGTTCAAGGTGGCTGGTGTAAAGGATGATAGCGAAATCCTGGCAACTAATGCGCAGTTTGCGCCTCTGGTGGAGAGCTTGGGTAAGCTGAGCCTGGAGGACTACAAAAAGAAACTGCTGGCCGAAAAGCGCAAATTCGATGGGGCCAAGACAGAGGTTCCCGCCCGGATCAGCGAGTGCCAGAAGACAATTGATGATATCCAGGGCCTGGACTTTGTGGGTGCCAGGGCGCAGGTGGAAGCGCTGCAGCTTAGCATGAACTTAGTATCTGAGCAGATCGTGGCTCTGGAGCATGACAGCGCAGCTGACCAAAAGCGCATGGAGATCCGGGAAGCGCAGCTGGAACTGAGCAAACTGGATATGGAGAACAAGGCATACCGGGACAGCCAGAGCGCCGGAAATGTGAATGTACATAGCCTGAACATCCGCCTCACATCCTTGCAGACCCAGCTGAACAGCAAGAAACGGGCTATTGAGAATGAGAGCGCTTATATCAGTTCTTTGGATCAGCAGATAGCGGACAGCAGAAAACGCTGGATGAGCATCAATGGGGAATCCTTCACCGGTGGCACCTGCGCAACCTGCGGTCAGAAGCTACCGGCAGAGAAGCTGCAGCAGGCTATGGCAGCGTTTGAGGCAAGCAAGCAGAGCCGTCAAAAGGAAATTGAGCAGACGGCCAATGCCAACAAGGCCGCCAAGGCCCAGGCGGAGGACCGGTTCACCACCGGTATGGGAGAAGTGACCCAACTGGAGGCAGAGATTGCGGAGATCCGGGGGCAGATTGCAGCAGCAGAGGCATCAAAGGTGGAACCCAAGGACATGGAGCATTATGCAGAAAATGCACATTCCATCCACACCAAAATTCAGACCCTTAACGGGGAACTTGCAGCCATGACCGCAAAATCCGGAGAAGTGATTCAGAAGCTTCGGGATGAAAAAGCAGAGATTCAGAAGGCAATTCAGGAGCAGCAGGCCATTTTGGGCAAGGAAAGCTTGCTGGAATACTCCCGCCAGAGGGTGGAGCAACTGCGTGAGGACGCGAAAAACGCGGCAGCAGCACTGGAAGCGATTGAAAAAATGCTGTTTCTGATGGACGAATACAGCCGGTACAAGACCCGGTTCGTGGAGGACAGCATTAACGGACTGTTCCGGTTTGCCCGTTTCCGTCTGTTCCGTGAGCAGGCCAACGGTGGTGTGGAGGACCGGTGCGATGTGGTTTACGACGGTGTTCCCTATATCAGCGTAAACAACGGTATGAAGATCAACCTTGGTATTGACATTATCAATACGCTTTCTGTGGCCTACGGTGTGCGGGTACCGCTGTTCGTGGACAATGCGGAGAGTGTAACAAAGCTGGAAACCTGCGGCAGCCAGATCATTCGTCTGGTAGTCAGTGAAAACGACAAGGAGCTGAGAGTGAATTATGAAAATTAAGGATAGAGCAAAACCTAAGCTTCCCCCTGTGGAGCCGGGTGTATATATTGCGGTATGCATCGGTGTGATCGACTTGGGGGAACAGTATTCCGAGAAATTCAAAAACTATTCCAACAAGGTGCAGTTTGTGTGGGAAATTCCCAGTGAGACTATCGAAGTGGACGGCAAGCAGGAACCCCGTCAGCTTTCCAAGGATTTTACTATCAGCGCAAGCAACAAGGGTAATCTTCGAGGCTTCATTTCCTCTTGGAATAGTAAGCAATATTCGGATGAGGAATTTTTGGAGGTGGATCTGTTTGACCAGATCGGAAAGCCCTGCCAGCTGAATGTGGTACTGAACAGCACCGGCGAGTATTCCAATGTGGACAACCTTATGCCCCTTCCCAAGGGCTTCCCTGCCCCCCAGAGCAGCACCACTCCCATCATGTGGGATATGGAGAAGTGGGACGATGATGTGTTCGGAAAGCTGCCTGAATGGGTGCAGGAGAAGATCAAGAAGTCTACTGAGTATCAGAAGAATCACGCGCCGGATACCAGTATTGAGGTCAAGGCACCGGCCCCAACAGGTGGAGAGGATGTGTGTCCGATATGAAATTTGAAGCGTTGGCAAGTAGTTCGTCTGGTAACGCATATGTTGTCAGCGATCAGGAGACCCGTGTTCTGCTGGAATGCGGGATCTCCCACAAGAAGCTGCAGAAGCTCTCCGGTTTTTCTGTTTCAGAGTTTGCCGGGTGCCTGGTAAGCCATGAGCACAAGGACCATGCAAAAGCGGTTGCAGAGCTGATCAGCCGGGGAATGCCGGTGTACATGAGTGAGGGAACAGCAGAAGCACTGGAAACCGATACGGTGAATCTGATTGAGCACATGGAGCAGTTCAACATTGGCAGCTTTGACATTGTTCCGTTTACCACCTTCCATGACGCTGCAGAGCCTTTGGGATTCTTAATTAAATCCCGTGTGGATGGTGATGTGCTGGCCTTTGCTACGGACACTGTAAACCTGCGGTACCGCTTCCCCGGGATGAACATTCTGGCGATTGAGGCCAACTACGACAAGGCCATACTGGAGCGCTGCGAGAAGATGCCGGAAAAGGTTCGCTACCGTATTACCAATTCCCACATGGAGATTGATACCCTGTGTGACTATCTGCGCAGTTTGGATTTATCTCAGTGCAGGGAGATCCATCTGCTGCACCTTTCGGACGCTACAAGCCACGAAGGGCATTTTCTGAACAAGGTTGCGCGGGCGGTTCCCAATGGAATTACGATCACTGCCTGCAGGAAGTAAGGAGGGTACAGCATGGCAAGACCTGGAATAATGCTATATTTTGATATCCTTGAGCCTATACGGGTGTTGCCGGATGCAGACAAGGGACGGCTACTGGTGGCAATGCTGGAATATGGGCAAACCGGAACGGTGCCGGCGTTCGATGGGATGCTGGCGCTGGCTTGGGGATTTGTGAAGCCAGGCATTGATAAGGATGCCGAAACTTATAATCGCACTGTTTTGAAGCGGCAATATGCTACATTCTGCCGGGATCAGAAGAAAAAAGGCGAACCGGAGATCAGTTTTGAAGAATGGGTGAAGACCATTGATGATCAAAGCTATCAAATGATATCACATGATATCACATGGTATCCAACTACAACTACAACCCCATCTACAACTACAATTTCAACTACAGCTACAGTTGCAGCTGCAACCACAAATACAAATGCACCGGAGTTTGCGGCGGCAACGAATATAGAGAGTGAAGCAAGGTTTATCGGTGGGACGCTGGGCAAGGGTGTGGTGCTGCTTCATGATGAACAGATTGGTGATCTTCTGGACAAGATGGGCGTGGATGCCTTTGACTACTATGTGGACAAGCTATCCAGCTTCATTATCAAGAATGATGCCAAGGTGAAGAACCACTATGAGACCATTCTGAAATGGTGGCAGGAAGACAGCGCGGTACCCAAAACGGAGACGGTTCCCAATGGCGCTTTTGGCATTCTTGGAAAGGCAGAGCTGGAAGCGATTCAGCGGAACATGGGTGAGGAATAGGAGGTGTTGTATATGCCGAATGAGTTCAGGCAGTCTTTTGTACAATGCCCCTTCTACAAATACGCCGATGGCAGGAGGAGGATAACCTGTGAGGGGCTTATAGACAAAAGCAGTATTGCATTGCTGTATCTCACACGGAGGGATTATGACACACAGCTTCTGTCATTCTGCTGTGAGCACTACAGGAAGTGTGAGATCTACAGGATGCTCATGGAAAATAAATATGAGGAGGAATGTTAAATGGCAAGTGACCGTGAATTGATTCTTATGCACTTGAAAAAATATGGTTCTATTACCGCCAAGGAGGCAGACGAGGAATATGGCATTATGCGTTTGGCCTCCAGGATCAATGAGCTGCGTAAACAGGGTGTGGCTATTGAGACCGACTTTATAGCCGGCAAGAATAGGCGCGGTAATATTTCTAACTTTGCAAGATACCGACTGGCGGAGGAGGCTTAACAATGATGCTGGATGATGTTATTGAGATCAAAAAGCCAGATCAGGACAGCCAGTGGAGGCTGAGACCGTGCAAGAAGTGCAGAAGTGAGAATGTGGCCTATGAGCATTACAACGGGCGCGGTGGTGCTGCATGGCGCGTGAAGTGCTTTGACTGCGGTCATACCGTGGACAAGGGCAACAAGGTCAGGCATGATGCGCAGGTGAATTGGAATAAGGAGAAAGGCCATGGGAATTAAGTGTTGCTATGGCTGCGTGCCGCCGAAGCGGTTTCCGGGATGTGGGGCCACCTGCCCGGAGTACATACAGGAAAAGGCCGAGGACACCGCGAAGAAGGAGGCCTATAACAAGGAGAGACGGCTCACCGGCGAGATCCGGGGGCAGAGAAAGCTTAGATACGCACGGTATCTGCAACATCGAGGGAGGAAGAAATGATGGCTGAATTGAAACCGTGTCCGTTTTGCGGTGATGAATATGTACAAGCTGAAATCTATTATCCATTTACTGAATTTCGGATTTACTGTACTGGTGGTGAAGGTTGTACTGCCAATATGACACTTTCTTTCGAAGATGCCGGAATTGTTGGTGGTCGGATTGATTTTTCCAAGGCACAAGAGATTATGGATCAGCTTGTAGAAGCATGGAACAGGAGGGCAGAAGATGGCCAAGAATAAGCATCCCGGAGAGAACCCGGTGCTGGCTGCCTACGCTAAGAAATTGGAGGACAATTACCGGAAGCGGCTTGAATTCAACACGGAGTTGGACCGCATCGCCATGATTAAGACCGTCCATGAGATACTGAAGGTCGGACCAGGCAGAGCGCAAGCAGTGCTGACCACCTATGAGATCAACCGAAAAGAGCTGGCAAAGGTCATTTTGGAGGACTACGGCCCGGACAAGCACACCGGCGATAAGGAGATCCTGCACACGAAGGCCACGCTTGCGGCTTTTGTGAAACGGGTGTTTGGCAAGACATGGGAAGAGGTAAAGATCTTCTTCCTGCTGCTCAAAGAGTATTGGTAAGATGACTGGTGGTTATTAAGTAAGCATTTCACTATGTGATTGCAAATAAAACAAAGGAGGAAAAACAACATGAAAGGTAAGTATGTAATCGTAAGAGGAGACCGCAGCGGTGTGTTTGCCGGTACTCTGGAGGAACAGAATGGACAGGAGGTAGTTCTGAGCAATGTCCGCAGACTGTGGCGGTGGCAAGGTGCTACAGAGTGCTTGCAGATCGCTGTAGAAGGTGTGAAGCGCCCTAAAGACTGTCGGTTTACTTTGACTGCTGATTCTATCAAGCTTCTGGATGCTATTGAAGTCATTCCTACAACTGCGGAGGCTGAGGCCAATATCAAGGCGGTGCCGGTATGGAAGATGTAAAGTTGCAAGATAAGATCAAGGAATTCTTATCTATTGATACCGGCGACGGCTACGGCGACGGCTCCGGCTCCGGCTACGGCGACGGCTCCGGCGGCGGCTACGGCGACGGCTCCGGCGACGGCGGCGGCTACGGCTACGGCGGCGGCTCCGGCGCCGGCCACGG
>JAZOLX010000132.1:0-3777 GCA_045653485.1 Faecousia sp.
GTTCCTCAGGAGTATGTCGCTATGGTCAACGCCAACGGCGGCAAGATGCCCAACGCAATCGGTGTTCCCGAAGAGCAGCTGCGTAAGGCTGCAGCTCTGTCCGTCTGCAAGATCAACATCGACTCCGACCTGCGTCTGGCACTGACCGGTACTGTTCGTAAGTACTTCAACGAGCATCCCGATCACTTCGACCCCCGTCAGTACCTGAAGCCCGCCCGCGCCAACATCAAGGAGATCGTTCGTCACAAGCTGATCAACGTTCTGGGCTGCGCCGGCAAGGCCTAATTTTCTCACAAAGTGTATACTTAAGGCCGCCCAAACGGGCGGCCTTTCTTATTTACAGAGTATGCTTCAGCCACTGCTTCATCTGAGGCAACCAGTCTGCCGCCATTTGGACCGCGGGGGAAAGCTCACCGTTGGTCTGTGAATCCACAGTAGCCAGTCCATGACCTCCTGCTGGATAAACATGCAGGGCAAAAGGAACACCACACCGGGCCAGTGCCTGTGCATAGAGCAGGCTGTTATTCACTGGCACTGCCTGATCTACCGCAGTGTGCCATAAAAATGCCGGGGGCGTTTGTCCGGTAACCAGCATATCGCAGGAGAATTTCCTAGTTATCTCATTGTCCAAAGGATAGGCGCAACCGGAAAGATTCTGGAAACTTCCCTTGTGCGCGTTCTCCGGTAAGGCGTTGATCACAGGATAACAAAGCACAGAGGCCTGAACCGGCTTGCTCTGCGGAAATACCTGCCGTACCTCCGGGCAATCAAAGCTGTTGGAATAATGGGCCGCCAGATGACCTCCCGCAGAGAAACCCATGATTGCAATGCGGTCTGTATCACAGTTCCAGGCTTCCCCGTTTTCGTAAATTAGCTCCATGGCAGCCGCCACTTCCTGCAACTGCACAGGGAATCTGTGAGGATGTACAGAATAGCTCAGAACGAATACGTTGTAGCCCTCCGGCAGCAAATGCAGAGCAATCGGCTCTCCCTCTCTCGGAGAAACGCATGTATAGCCGCCACCGGGGCAGATGAGCATACAGGGCCGTTTTCCGCTCTTCCGGTACGCATCGGCAATATCCAGAGGCAGATAGCACTCCAGCACAGGATCGCGCCCCTCCTCACCCAAAAATGCGTACCGTTCTTTTAAGTGTACCTTTTCATAACGCATAGAAACGCCCTCCTGTTTGGAGGTAGTATAGCACAGCACACAAAAGCTGTCAATCGCGCACCCCGTCGGCAATATAACTGATCGTTTATCTTACATTTTTTCCATTTCCCTCTTGTAAATACCGGGGAATCATGGTAAACTAAATTGGTTTATTTTGTGAATTTCTCTTTTAGGAGTATAAGATATGTCCGATTTAGTACAAGAAATCAGCCGGCGCAGGACTTTCGCCATCATTTCCCACCCCGACGCCGGTAAGACCACCTTAACCGAAAAATTCCTGCTTTACGGCGGTGCCATCGCACAGGCAGGTGTCGTCAAGGGCAAAAAGAACTCCCGGGCCGCCACTTCCGACTGGATGGAGATTGAGAAGCAGCGTGGTATCTCCGTCACCTCCTCCGTTATGCAGTTCCAGTACGGTGGCTTCTGCATCAACATTCTGGATACCCCCGGCCACCAGGACTTCTCTGAAGATACCTACCGTACCTTAATGGCTGCCGACTCTGCCGTCATGGTCATCGACGGTGCCAAGGGTGTGGAGCCACAGACCCGGAAGCTTTTCAAGGTCTGTGCCATGCGCCACATTCCTATCTTTACCTTTGTAAATAAGATGGACCGGGAAACCAAGGACCCCTTTGACCTGCTGGATGAAGTAGAGCGGGAACTGGGCATTGAGACCTATGCCATGAACTGGCCCATCGGCAGCGGCAAGGATTTCCAAGGTGTCTATGACCGGGAAAATGAGCAGCTTCTGTTCTTCTCCGGTGTTTCCGGCAAAAAGCGTGCCGATAAGCAGACCGTTGACCTATACGATCCCCAGGTGGCCCAGCTTCTGGACTCAGAAGCCAAGCACCAGCAGCTCATCGACGATGTGGAACTGCTGAGCGCAGGTCGGGAGATGGATATGGAGGCCGTTCGCAACGGCCAGCTCAGCCCTGTGTTCTTCGGCTCCGCACTGACCAACTTTGGCATTGAACCTTTCTTGGAAGCCTTTTTGAAGCTGACACCCCCTCCCCTGTCTCGTGTTGCCGATTGTGGTGAGATCGATACCTTCTCTCCCGATTTCTCCGCCTTTGTCTTTAAAATTCAGGCCAACATGAACAAGGCCCACCGGGACCGTCTGGCCTTTATGCGCATCTGCTCCGGTAAGTTCGAGCGGGACAAGGAATACTACCATGTTCAGGGTGGCCGCAAGATGCGCCTTTCTCAGCCGCAGCAGCTGATGGCCGCTGAGCGCGAAATTGTAGAAGAAGCCTACGCCGGTGACGTCATTGGTGTCTTTGATCCCGGTATCTTCTCCATTGGTGACACCATCTGCGCACCCGGCAAGAAATTCACCTATTCCGGCATTCCCACCTTCGCCCCCGAGCATTTCTGCCGCGTCAGCGCCAAGGATTCCATGAAGCGCAAGCAGTTCGTCAAGGGTACCGAGCAGATCGCCCAGGAAGGTGCCATTCAGATCTTCAAGGTTCCCAACTCCGGTATGGAAGAGGTCATCGTGGGTGTCGTTGGTACGCTGCAGTTTGACGTGTTCCAGTACCGCATGAAGGGCGAATATGGCGTAGATCTGCGAATGGAGGGTCTTCCCTATGAAGAAATTCGGCTCATTGACAGCTATCCCGGCGACCTGTCCGATCTGAATCTGGGCAGCGATGCGGAGCTGCTGGAGGACTACCGCGGCCGCAGCCTGCTGGTATTCACCAGCTACTGGGCTATCGACTTCACCTGCCGCCGCAACCCCGGTCTGGTGATAAAAGAGATCGTTGTCGAAGAAGGTTAATAAAACATTAAATGCGCCCTTGGGGATTTCCCCAAGGGCGTATTTTATTAAGTAATTACATCAGCTTGCGGATCAGAACCTTCATGTCCTCAACGGAAGCTTCTCTGGGGTTGCCGGGTGCGCAGGCATCGGCAAAAGCGGACTCAGCAAGGAACTGGATGTCCTCTTCCTTCATGGCAGCCAGCTTGGTGGGGATACCCACATCGATGCTCAGCTGACGAACTGCATCCACCGCAGCCTTGCGGTAAGCGGCAGCGTCCATACCAGTGGTATCCACGCCCATGGCCTCAGCAATGGCCTTGAACTTCTCACCGGTGTACTCGGCGTTGAATTCCATCACGATGGGCAGCATCATAGCGCATGCAACACCGTGAGGAGTGTCATACACAGCGCCCAGAGTATGTGCTACAGAGTGGGCAATGCCCAGACCGACGTTAGAGAATGCCATACCGGTGACGAACTGGCCCAGAGCCATGCCTTCGCGGCCCTCGGGGTCGTTATTGACAGCACCACGGAGGCTCTTGGCGATGAGGCGAATGGCTTCCAGATTCAGGCAGTCGGGCAGATCCCATGCGGCCTTGGTGGTGTAGCCTTCGATAGCATGGGTCAGTGCGTCCATACCGGTGGCAGCGGTCAGGCCCTTGGGCATGGTGGACATCATATCGGGATCGACCACAGCCACATTGGGAATGTCGTTAACGTCAACGCAGACGAACTTACGCTTACGCTCCACATCGGTGATAACATAGTTGATGGTAGCTTCCGCTGCGGTACCGGCAGTGGTGGGAACAGCGATGGTGTAAACGGTGGGATTCTTGGTGGGAGCCAC
>JAZOLX010000133.1:0-25532 GCA_045653485.1 Faecousia sp.
ATTCC
Source organism: Faecousia sp. (assembly GCA_045653485.1). Taxonomy (GTDB): domain Bacteria; phylum Bacillota; class Clostridia; order Oscillospirales; family Oscillospiraceae; genus Faecousia. Next base: position 6 of record JAZOLX010000133.1, read on the forward strand.
GCTACGCAGCGCTCGTAAGCGGCAACGGGATCAGCGGCAGCGGTGATGGGACGGCCCACAACGATGTAGTCAGAGCCGATCTCCTTGGCAGCAGCGGGGGTCATAACACGCTTCTGGTCGCCCACATCGCCGTCAGGAAAGCGGACACCGGGAGTGATGGTCAAGAAGTTCTTGCCGCACTTGTCATGTACCTTGCCTGCCTCCAGAGGAGAACAAACGATACCGTCCAGACCGGCTTCTTCGGCGCACTTGGCGTAGTGCATAACCACTTCGTCAAGGGGGGCGTGGATCATCAGATCATTCTCCATGCTCTCCTGGTCGGTAGAAGTCAGCTGGGTAACAGCGATCAGCAGAGGACGGGTGCCGTCTTCACGGGTCAGACCTTCCAGAGCAGCCTTCATCATATTCTTGGTACCGGCAGCATGGAGGTTGGTGATATCCACATCCAGATTCCGCAGAACGGACATAGCCTTCTTGACGGTGTTGGGAATATCGTGCAGCTTCAGATCCAGGAAGATATTGTGGCCACGGGCCTTGATCTCCTTAACGATGGCAGGGCCTTCTGCGTAGTACAGCTCCATGCCGATCTTTACAAAGGGCTTCTTGCCGGTAAACTTGTCCAAAAATGCGAAGGTTGCCTCAGCGGAGGGAAAATCACATGCGATAATTACGTCCTTACCCATTACTTTGCGCCTCCTATAATTTCACTTAATGTGTTGATTCTGTATTTATCCATAACTTCCGGGAGTCTTTCCACAATGTCACGGCAGATGTAGGGATTAACGAGGTTCGCAGCGCCCACCTCGACAGCGGTAGCGCCGGCCAGCATCATTTCAATCACATCCTCAGCGCAGGATACGCCGCCCATACCCACAACAGGGATCTTGACAGCGTTTGCCACCTGATAGACCATGCGAACAGCCACCGGGAAGATGGCGCTACCGGAGAAGCCGCCCATCTTATTGGCAATAACAGGCTTTCTGCGGTTCAGATCAATACGCATGCCCAAAAGGGTGTTAATCAGGCTGATGCCGTCTGCGCCTGCATCCTCGCAAGCCTTGGCGATGGATACGATATCGGTAACATTGGGAGAAAGCTTGATGATCACAGGCTTGGTGGTCACAGCCTTCACGTCACGGGTAACCTCAGCGGCAGCTTCCGGCTGCGTACCGAAGCTCATACCGCCGCCATGCACATTGGGGCAGCTGACATTCACTTCCAGCCAGCCAACCTGCTCTTCTTTATCTAGCTTTTCGCAGGTGTAGGCATAGTCCTCCACGGAAAAACCGGATACATTTGCCATCACAGGCTTGTGGAAAACTTTCTTCAGTTCCGGCAATTCGTGGGAAATGACTTTCTCCACACCGGGATTCTGCAGACCCACCGCATTGATCATACCGGCGGTGCACTCCGCGATTCTGGGAGTGGGGTTACCAAAGCCGGCATCCTTGGTAGTACCCTTGAAAGAGAAGGTACCAAGGCAGTTGATATCGTACAGCTCCGCAAATTCGTAGCCGTAGCCAAATGTACCGGAAGCGGGGATCACAGGGTTTTCCAGTTCAATGCCGCACAAATTTACGCTCAAACGTCCCATTTGATCTCCTCCTTCCACATAACGCGGCCATCCTTACAGATGCGCTTATAACCGGTGAGGGTCTGGCAGGAGCAGCCCATGCAGGCGCCGAAGCCGCAGCCCATCCGCTCTTCAAAGCTCATCTGGCCGGAAGTGTTGGTTGCTTTATAAACGGCTTTGAGCATCGGCTCCGGACCGCAGGTGAAGAAGTGGGTGTATTCCACTTCTTTCAATGCATCGGTAACAAAACCCTTGATTCCGTAGCTGCCATCGACGGTGGTAACCATCACATTGCAGCCAAGGGCCTTGAATTCATCCTCATAGAAGATTTCTTCCTGCTTGTTAAAGCCAAGAATAACAGTGGGGATCTTTCCTTCCGCCACCAAGCGCTTCGCCAGCAGGTACATAGGCGGTACGCCTACGCCGCCGCCCAGCAGCACAGGCTTGTCCCCTGCTGCGCTCAAGTCGTAGCCGTTGCCAAGGCCGGTCAAAATGTCCAGCTTGCCGCCTTCCATTTTACTCATAGCCTCCGTACCCTTGCCAACCACCTTGTAGATGATGGTCATCACATCCCCTTCCACATCGCACACGGAAATGGGGCGGCGTAGAAACAGGCCATCCAGCTGAATATTCACGAACTGACCCGGTGCCGTAATGGCGGAGGTGTCGCCCTTTAGCTTCATGCGGTACACCTGCGGCACCAGCCGGGTATTTTCTATGATCTCAAAAATACTCTGCTTCATGGCATCTCCTTAAGCATCAATGGTGGAAACGGTCAGTGTGGTCTCTTCCAGAACGTCCAGCAGAACGCTGACGGTGTCCAGAGAAGTAAAGAGGGTCACATTGTTCTCAGAGGAGATCTGACGGATCTGGTGGCCGTCGGCCTCACTGGCGCTGGGGTCCTTGGTGTTGATCACATAGGCGATATGGCCCTGACGCAGTGCGTTGGGGATCTCTTCACTGCCGTCGCTGATCTTGGTCAGCGCGTGGGTACGGATACCGTTGCTCTTGAGGAACATGGCAGTACCCACAGTGGCCTCAATATTAAAGCCAAGGTTGTAGAACCGGCGAATCAGCGGCAGAGCCTCTTCCTTGTCCTTATCGGCAATGGTAGCCAAAACAGTACCGTAATTCTGCAGATGCATACCGGCAGCCTGCAGGGACTTATACAGAGCGCGATTCAGCTTGTCGTCGTAGCCGATGGCTTCGCCGGTGGACTTCATTTCGGGAGACAGGTAAGCATCCAGACCACGGAGCTTATTGAAGGAGAATACAGGTGCCTTAACATACCAGCGCTTCTTCTCCTCGGGATAGATATCGAAGATGCCCTGTTCCTTCAGGCTCTTGCCCAGAATAACTTCGGTGGCGATATCTGCCAGAGAGTAGCCGGTAGCCTTAGACAGGAAGGGAACGGTACGGGAAGAACGGGGGTTGACCTGGATGATGAACACGTTATCATCCTTGTCCACGATGAACTGGATGTTGAACAGGCCCACGATGCCGATGCCCATGCCCAGCTTCTTGGCGTACTGCAGAATGATACCCTTGACCTTATTGCTGATAGAGAAGGTGGGATAGACGCTCATGGAGTCACCGGAGTGGACACCGGTACGCTCGACCAGTTCCATGATACCGGGAACGAATACATCACGGCCATCGCAGATGGCATCGATCTCCACTTCCTTACCCTGGATATACTTATCGACCAGAACAGGCTTGCCCTCATCGATCTCAACGGCGGTACGCAGGTAGTTGCGCAGCTGCTTCTCGTTGGCAACGATCTGCATGGCGCGGCCGCCCAGAACGAAGCTGGGACGCACCAGCACAGGATAACCGATCTCCTTGGCGGCAGCAATGCCGTCTTCGATCTTGGTAACAGCCTTACCCTTGGGCTGAGGAATGTTCAGCTTACGCAGCAGCGCCTCGAAAGCATGACGGTCCTCTGCCCGGTCAATGGCTTCGCAGTCAGTGCCGATGATCTTAACACCACGGTCCGTCAAAGGCTGGGCCAGATTGATAGCGGTCTGGCCGCCCAAGGATGCGATAACACCCACAGGCTTCTCAAAGTCGTTAATGCTCATCACATCTTCGGGAGTCAGCGGCTCGAAGTACAGCTTATCGGCAGTGGTATAGTCAGTGGAAACGGTTTCGGGGTTGTTGTTGATAATAATGGCTTCATAGCCGGAATTCTTAATGGTAGCAACCGCGTGAACGGTGGAATAGTCGAACTCAACGCCCTGGCCGATGCGAATGGGACCTGCGCCCAACACCACGATCTTCTTCTTATCGGTGAGCACAGAGGCATTCTCGTCGGAGTAAGAGGAATAGAAGTAAGGAATATAAGCGCCGGTATGGCAGGTATCTACCATCTTGAACACAGGCACGATGTTCCGTTCCTTACGGAAGTAGTAAACATCGATCTCCTTCATGTTCCAGAGCTTGCCAATGAACTTATCGCCGAAGCCCATCTTCTTAGCCTTGCGCAGAACTTCCTCGTTGCCAACATTGGCCTTCAGCTGGGTTTCCATGGCAACGATCCGCTCCACAGCTTCAAGGAAGTAAGCGGTGATCTGGGTGATCTCATGGATCTTTTCTACACTGACACCACGGCGCATCAGTTCTGCAATGGCGAACATGTTATCATCCCGGAACTGCTTAATGTAGTCCAGCAGTTCATCGGTAGGAACATTGTCAAATTTAGCCATGTGGAAGTGGCAAACACCGATCTCCAGAGAGCGAACGCCCTTCAGCAGGCACTCTTCCAAATTGGAACCGATACCCATGACCTCGCCGGTGGCCTTCATCTGGGTACCCAGTGTGTTGGATGCGGAGGCGAACTTATCGAAGGGGAAACGGGGCAGCTTGGCGATGACATAGTCCAGCTTCGGTTCGAAGGAAGCATTGGTGTTGGCAATGGCGATCTCGCTGAGCTCCATGCCCACAGCGATCTTGGCGGTCACCCGGGCAATGGGATAGCCGGAAGCCTTGGATGCCAGAGCGGAGCTGCGGGAAACTCTGGGGTTGACCTCAATGAGGTAGTATTCACTGGAGTTGGGATTCAGAGCGAACTGCACGTTGCAGCCGCCTTCGATCTTCAGCTCACGGATAATCTTGATGGCGGAATCGTTGAGCATTTTCTGGTCATGCTCGCTAAGGGTCATAATAGGTGCCACAACCAAGCTGTCGCCGGTGTGAACGCCAACAGGGTCGATGTTTTCCATGCCGCAGATGGTGATGGCATGGTCAGCGGAGTCACGCATGACCTCAAACTCGATCTCCTTGTAGCCCTTGACGCTCTTCTCGATCAGAACCTGATGCACAGGAGACAGCTTAAAGGCATTGAGACCAACTTCGATCAGCTCTTCCTCACTGTAAGCAAAGCCGCCACCGGTGCCACCCAATGTAAAGGCAGGACGCAGAACAACAGGATAGCCGATGCGCTTGGCAGCTTCCTTAGCTTCCTCAATAGAGTAGGTGATTTCGGAGGGAATGGTGGGCTCACCGATGGACTGGCATAGCTCCTTGAACATCTCACGGTCCTCTGCCCGCTCGATGGATTCACTGCTGGTACCCAGCAGCTCTACCCGGCACTCCTTCAGAACGCCCTTCTTTTCCAGCTGCATGGCCAGATTCAAGCCGGTCTGACCGCCGATGCCGGGAACGATGGCATCGGGACGCTCATAACGGATGATCTTTGCAATGTATTCCAGAGTCAGCGGTTCCATGTAGACCTTGTCTGCAATGGTGGTGTCGGTCATGATGGTAGCGGGGTTACTATTGCACAGAACGACTTCATAGCCCTCTTCCTTCAGTGCCAAGCATGCCTGGGTGCCTGCGTAGTCAAATTCGGCAGCCTGTCCGATGACGATAGGGCCGGAACCGATGATCAAAATCTTCTTCAAATCTCTTCTTTTAGCCATTTTCTACTTCCTCCTGCAACTGATTATCTCTGTAAACGACCGTGCCGTCGCAAACGGTCAACATACACTTACCAAACAATTTCCATCCTTCAAAGGGGGTCGCCTTACCCATGGATTGGAAGTCAGCGGGGTCTACTGCATACTCTGCGTTCAGATCCCACAAGCTCCAGCAATCCCCCAACGGGATGCCGAAGCGCTCTCTTGCATTGGACACCAGCAGCTCCTTCAGACGCTCCATGGTGATGATCCCAGTCTTTACAAAGTGGGTATACATCACAGGGAATGCTGTTTCAATACCTACCACACCGAAGGCGCTTTTTTCCAGACCTCTGGATTTTTCCTCCGCGCTGTGGGGCGCATGGTCTGTGGCGATCATATCGATGGTTCCATCAATAATGCCCTGCACCAGCGCTTCTTTATCTTCCTTGGAGCGGATGGGCGGGTTCATCTTGAAGCGGCCCTCTTCCTGCAGATCCATATCGTCCATTACCAGGTAGTGAGGACCGGTCTCACAGGTCACATCCACGCCCTCGGCTTTTGCCTTTCGGATCAGCTCTACACTTTCCTTTGTGGAGATGTGGCACACATGGTATTTGCAGCCGGTTTCTTTCACCAACTTCAAATCACGCTCGATCTGCTTCCATTCACTTTCGGAGCAGATACCCCGATGTCCGTGGGCCTTGGCGTATTCACCGTCGTGGATGTAGCCGCCGTGGAGCAGGTCATTGACCTCGCAGTGAGCAACGATCATCTTGTCCAAGGCCCTTGCTCGGAGCATGGCCTCGCGCATCATCTCGTCACTCTGGACACCCTTGCCGTCATCGGAAAAAGCAATGACATCCCGGGCCATACCTTCCAGATCTGCCATCTCCTGTCCCTGCTCCCCTACTGTGATCGCACCGTAGGGATATACATGGATGCAGGCGTCCTTCTGGATTGCCTGTAGCTGGAGCTGCAGATGCTCTACACTGTCCGGCACCGGATTCAGATTGGGCATGGTGCACACGTGGGTATAGCCACCTGCCGCTGCCGCAAGAGAACCGGTTGCCATGGTCTCTTTATAAGAAAAACCCGGCTCACGAAAATGCACATGCACATCGCAAAAACCGGGAAAAAGAGAATAACGGTCCGTATCAATACCGGATAACACTTCATTCATAGAAGAGGAAACAACGGCCCCCATAGGAAAATCAATGGACTTGGGTTTGCTGGCGCTGCACATAACGGAATCCCCTTTCTGAAAACCATATTTTTGATATTATATGATATTTTCTATGGTTTGTCAAATAGTATTCAAAGGCAGCATTGCCAAATTTTACCGCGAATTAAGGGCATTTTTCGTCGACGTGCAATTGCTCAATATCCAGATCCCGGTATGGGTACACCCGCTGCCAGCCGTCGGCAGTTTTCTTTACAGAGCTACGATGCTGATGCAGCAGCCGCACAATATCATATACATCTATCCAGATCTCGGACAAGCATTCCTTCTGGCTCTCATCAAATACAAGCTGCATGCCGAAATGCAAATGTACCGTTTCAATATTGTTGACATTCTCCTTATCGGAATAACCGGTCCTACCCATAAATCCGATCACAGCTCCCGCATCGACCATATCACCAACCGCCAGACCCTCAGCAAAGGGATGGTCCTTTTGCAAGTGCGCATAATAGTAGTAACGTTTGGAATCAAAAGACCGGATACCGATGCGCCATCCGCCGTAGCGGTTCCAACCCATTGCTTCCACGATGCCGCCTTCCACCGCCACGATGGGTGTTCCTTGGGAGCCCATCATGTCGTGGCCCAGATGCTTCCGCTGAAATCCAAAACTGCGGCTGACACCAAAGTCGTCACTGTGGCTGTAGCCGTAGCCTGCCGCAATGGGTGAAAAAGCCTTCAAACCATAAGTTTGTAACCATTGCCCATCCTTTTCTATCTCAAAAGTACCAAGCAATCCACCCAGCACCGCGCTGTAAGCTTCTCGGTAGTAGCTGTAATACTTGTAGGTACCATCCAGCAATTCTTCTGGCCCCTTATCCCCTTTCAGATCAGATACTGCTTTTTTCACTGATGCAAGACCGCATTTTCCGCCGGTACGACAGGCCGCCAGCGCCAGAATCTCTATCATGGTAATATGCTTTTCCTGCTCAAAGGTAGCAATATCCGTATCCATTGCATACTTCAATGATTCATACGGTACGCCAAAGTCAACCCATTTGATGGTTTCCGCCTGCACCGGCAAAACCGGCAGCAGAGCCAGTATCAATACAAAAGAAATCCACCGCTTCATATCCTCACCTCGTTGGTTAGGATGCAAAGCAGTGGATAAAATTATTCATTTTAAATCATTCTTGATGCCTTTTGCGATGGCGAAGATATCGTCCATACAAGAAATCCCGGAGATCTGTGTCTTATAGTAGCTGCTGTGGGATACGCCCCGCAGATACCACGCAAAATGCTTTCTTGCTTCCAGACAGGCAATATGCTCACCCTTATCCTCGTAGGCAAGCCGGAACTGTTCCAGCGCCACGTCCACCCGGTCAGAAAGACTTGGCCGCTCCGGGATCTCCTCCCCCGCCATAGCGGCACTTACCTGCTGGAAGATCCAAGGATCTCCAAAGGTAGCTCTGCCGATCATCAAGCCATCGGCACCGGTCCATTTTTGGCACCGCAGTGCCGTCTCCGCCGATACGATATCACCGTTGGCGATCACAGGAACAGAAAGCTGCTCCTTGACCTTGCGCATCATATCACAATCCGCCACGCCGGAATAAAGCATACTGCGGGTTCTGCCATGAACCGTGACCATATCGGCACCGGCCTGCTCCATCCGCTTGGTAAAGTCCAGCACATTCATGCTGCCCTTGTCCCAACCCAGACGGCACTTCACTGTAACCGGTACGTCCACAGCCTTTTTCACGGCTTTCACAATGGACTCCGCCAGTTCCGGGGTGCGCATCAGACCGCAGCCGTCACCGGAGTTTGCGATCTTGGGCATGGGGCAGCCCATGTTGATATCCAGAAAATCACAGCCGGAGATCTCCAGCGCCAAAACCGCGCCCTGTGCCATGATCTCAGGGTCATTGCCGAAGATCTGGGCGCCGCACAGACCCACCGGGGTCTTTTTCAGCAAAGCCGCACTTTTCTTGTCCTTATACACCAACGCCCGGGAGGATACCATTTCCGTAACAGTAATGTTGGCACCCAGCTTGGCGCATACTGTGCGGAATGCCCAATCCGTCACGCCGGCCATAGGCCCCAGCACCAAAGGATTTTCAATTGTGTAGTTACCAAGCTTCATGGTATCACCTCCTGAACGGAGGCATTATACCATAGGATTTCTGTTTGTGCAAGTTAAAACAGTACAGTCAATCCCCATGCAATGCCCGTCACTGCCGCACCCAATGCCGCCCATACCGGGCCATAGTAGATGAGCTTCCGTTTCTTGCCGCTTCCGCTTTTGATCAAGCGGTCAGCCTCCTTCAAAAGCGCTTCATCGGTTACCCCTGTTTCTCCTATGGCATCCTCTTTAATAATGAAGATCGCCTGTTCAAAAAGCTTTTGATCCGGAGAATGGACAACGATCACCTGCCGGGAAATACCTTTTACCATATTTACCACCTCTTGGAAAAGTATTTCCATTATACAGCAAATCATACCATTACGGGGATGTAGTCCGACAAAAGAAAAAGCAACCGCTGTCCAAACGGTTGCTTTCTGCTTTATTTTCCATTGGGAACGCGGGCGCTTTTGCGTCCTTCCGGCTTGATCTCACCAACTGCCAACAGGGAACGTTTGGTCAGTGCGGGACCCACCAGTTCATAAACAAGCACAGCAAACAGCACCACATTTCTGGCCAATGCCCCATCGGGCAGACTTGCTGCGGTCAGTGCCATACCCAGAGCCACACCGGCCTGCGGCAACAATGTAATGCCCAGGTTATCCGTAATCGGCTTCGATTGCTTGGTTAAGCGGCAGCTAATCGCGGAACCGTAATACTTACCGGCAGATCGAGCAGCAATATAGAGCACGCCTACCAGAATCGTCACTGGATTTGCAAGGATCTGCAGATCCAGCTCTGCACCGGAGATCACAAAAAACAGCACATTCAGCGGCACTGTCCAGCTTTCGATACGAGCCATCAGCTCCTCGGAATAGTCACAGATATTGCAGAATACCGTACCGGTCATCATGCATACCAACAGCAAAGAGAATCCGAAATAGATACCACCGATCTGGAACTTCATCATGCTCATGCCAACGGTCAGCAGCACAAACGCAACGGAGATCGTCATACGCTTGCCACGGGAGTGGAAGAACTGCTCCACCCAATTCAACAGCCAGCCCATCACAGCACCAAGACCCAGAGACAGCACGATCTCCAAAATCGGCTCTAAAACAACTGCCGTCACGCTGACCTGACCGTGAGCCAGTGCCGAAGCAATACCAAAGGACGCGGAAAACAACAGAAGACCCACCGCATCATCAATGGCAACCACCAACAGCAGCAGCTTCGTAAGAGGGCCGTCAGCCTTGTACTGCCGCACGACCATCAAAGTGGCAGCCGGAGCTGTTGCAGAAGCGATAGCGCCCAAAGTAATGGCGCAAGGCAGAGAGATCACATTGGGAAATGCCAGATGCAATCCGATCAGAACGATATCCACAAGCACCGTGGTGATCACTGCCTGCAAAATACCGATGGTAATGGCACTGCGGCCCATTGCCTTCAGCTGACGCAACCGGAACTCATTACCGATTGTAAAGGCAATAAATCCGAGGGTCGTCTGTGTGATGATGTTCAGCCCCTCAACCTGTTCGAGAGAGTTAAACCCAATACCATTCAGGCCGATCCGGCCAATGCAGAAAGGGCCAAGGAGCAGGCCGGCAAGCAAATATGCCGTCACAGCAGGCAAATTCAAAAGTTTTGTTAATCGGGAGAGAAGCAATCCGCCGATCAGCGCCAAAGCCAGGCAGATCAAATAGGTTTCCATTTTATACGCCTTCTTTAATAATAGTAATTGCTGAAGCGCGACTTCCCACACCGCTCTTCAGCCCGCCGTATTCTAGCACTCTGATGCGGCAGTTTCAAGGAGTAAAATAACCAAAAAATACCTGTAATATTACAAATCTTTTGACATCCGGTATGCAATATTAACCGAATCTTATTTTCTGCTGTATTACAGCATTTATGATACAATAATCTTATCCTCCAACAATATTGCACCTTTTCTCCGGTTGTGCTATGATGTAAATAATCTTACATACAGGAGGCAATTATGGAAAAACTATGCTTTACAACCACCGGCGGCTGGGATCTTGCAAAAGGTTTCGGCTGCGCCAGCTTGGGCCTTGCCGGTATCTGTAACAATTCCCAGCAGAAGACCGTTGCATATCCCAACGAATTGGAAGGAATTATCCTTACCGGTTCTTATGAATCCGTCCTCGATCAGGTGAAGGCTGTCACTGCCACCATCCATGCCGCTGTTGTGCTGTTCGGCAACGCAGGCGGTGAGAACGGATTCCTGGCCCGTCTGCAGCAGGTTCTCTCCTGTCCCATGGTAGGTGGCGGTGCCGCTATTGACGGCGCCACCGGCCGCAAGGCGCTGCTCACCGGCGGCAATGAAGCAGCATTGCTGCTGATCACCGATGAGCGCTATCAATTCGAAGCTGTTACTAAGTGTATTCACACCGATATTCTGGAAGAATGCACCTTGACTACCGCTGATCCCCGGACCATCCTGACCATCAACGGCGTAGACGCAGCAGCTTTCTTAGCTGAAAAGCGCCAGCAGCTTGGCCTTGCGGAAACGGATTTTGAGCATCTGACCCTTTCTGATCTGTGCCATGTCAATGCCCACCTGTCGTTAGTGGACGGCGTTGTCAAAAGCGGCCGGGACGTACACGAAAAGATGCTGCTGCGCTATGTTCCCCATGAGCAGGTCTATGGCGCAATGGAAGCATTCTATGATGACAAGGATGCCATCGTATTCGGCTGTGCTGGTCTGTCCGGTCTGCTGGATAAGCCTTTGGAAACCAAGTCTCTCGGCCTGTTTCTGTTCGGCGAGGTCTGCACCGTGGATGGCGTAGCCGAGTTCGGCAATCTGATGCTCAGCAAGCTGAGAATCACAAAGAAGTAAATCCTGCTGCACGCCTTACCATAGAATTTTACAATCAGAATTTTTGAGAATTTTCCCAGACAAATTGGGATTGTAATGCCGATCCACAATGGTATACTTATCCAAAACGTACGGTGTCATACCCCGATTCCCATACTGTGCGTATCTGAAAACTAAGGGAGAATCATTTATGCAGTATAAACATGTAAGTGAAGGCGTTTTTCGTGTCTTTGCCGGCAACGAAAATATCGGTATGCTGTCTCGTTACGGCATCATCCACGAAGGACAGGACAGTTGCCTGTGCGACGGAAAAAACGTGGTCTCCGGCCCCTATCGCTTTGACGCAATCGACGGCAAACTTCTGGTATCTGGCGGAAAACAGGGTCTCACTGTAAATGCAGAGGTTTCCGGAAAGGGTTTTGAGATCACGATCCCACTGACCGTAAAGGATCGTCTGTACGGTCTGGGTGACAGCGCCAGAGGCCGTGTCATGCGCCGGGGAACTTCCGCCCGCATGTTTATCCGCAATGTCCTTGGCTATGGTCCAATGCCGTATCTGATGAGCAGCGAGGGATGGGCGATCTTCGTAAATTGCACCTATGACCACACCTTTGATATAGGTGAAACTGATCCTGATGTATTGAAGATCACCGCTAAAAAAGGTACCCTCGACTTTTACATTTTGATGGCTGACAGCATGAAAAAATTGCTGGATCTGTACACCAGCCTGACCGGAAGACCTGTGCTGCTGCCGAAATTTGCCTATGGCTACACCTTCGTGCATAATGAACAGACCGATGCCCGCTCCCTGCTCTGGGATACCCGCACCATGCGTGACAGAGATATCGCCTGCGATACTATGGGCCTGGAACCCAGCTGGATGTCCAAGCACTATGACGAGACTGTAGAGAAAACGTGGGACAAAGATCGTTTTTATCTTCCCTACTGGCAGCCTGCCAACCAAAGCGGCTCCGATACATTCTTTTACGGCCTGAGAGAAATGGGCATGCAGCTCAGCCTCTGGCTTTGCGAAAACTATGATCTTTTATGGAAAGAAGAAGGACAGGTTTTCCGGAACGAAAAATCCGATTATACCGGTGCAACGATTATTGACGAGAACTTTGCCTTTGCCCGTTTGATCGACACCGACACCAAGCATGGCGAGCCATGGTTTGAACACCTCAAGAAATTTGTGGATAACGGTGCCGCTGCTTTTAAGCTGGACGGTGCTTCTCAGGTCCTTGCCCATCCGGACCGGCTTTGGGGCGGACAGTTTACCGACGATGAAGTACACAACGTCTATCCGGTGATTCTGGTAAAGCAAATGAAGGAAGGATTTGAGCAGCACACAGACCGGCGTTCCTTCTTAAATACCGCAGGTGCTTATGCCGGTACGCAGCAATACGCAGCCACTTGGGCAGGAGACACCGGCGGCGGGCCAAAGACCTTGCTTTCTGTGTTCAACTACTCCATGTGCGGTCACTCCAATACCTCCTGCGATATGGATGTGAATAATCCAAAAGCGCTGCATTACGGTTTCCTCATGCCATGGACCCAGCAGAACGGTTGGTCTACCTGGAATTATCCCTGGTTCTTAAGCGCTCAGAAAGAAGAAATGATTCGCGCCTATTCCAAGCTGCGTTCTTCCCTGATTCCCTACATCTATTCCGCTGCCCATGTAGCCGCTCAGACCGGACTCCCCATCGTGCGTCCCCTGCCTCTGGTCTATGAAGATACGGAACGCTTTGATGATGTTGAGAACATGTACATGCTGGGCGATAGCCTGCTGGTCGGTGCTTTCGATATGCATTTTGACCTGCCGGAGGGCGAATGGGTCGATTATTTCACCGGCAAGGTCTATAGCGGACATGTTGATTACACACCACCTGCAGACCGTGGCGGCGCTCTGTTTGCAAAGAAGGGTTCTGTATTTGTAACCATGGTGCCCCAGAAGTATATTCTCGAAAAAGAACATGACTACCGCATTGAGGTATATCCCGGCGGAGAATCCAGCTACACCCTCTATGAGGATGATGGCTATACTTATGATTATCAGCAGGGCAAGGTCGCTACAACGCAGATCACCCTTTCCGCAATCAAAGAAAACGCCTTTTCTGTAATCATTAGAAAACGGGAGGGCGAGTTCCCGGGTCGTCCCGACAATGGTCATGATCATGAGAACAATTCCATTCCCAAGATCAACGGCATTCAGCCTGTACGGGACATGACCGTGGTGCTCCACCTGCCTGCCGTGAAGGAAGTAAGGATGAACGGTGAAATCGTGCCTGTCATCACCACAGACCATGGCATTGAAGTTCTCCTGCCCGCTTTCCTGCACGAAGCCGGGGATGTCAATATTCAGATTGCTCTATAACTGATCAAAGGAGTCACCCGAGCGGGTGACTCCTTTTTCGTTAAATTGTATCGTACAGTTCGCGAATAAGGTAATTTCAATATAGTTGTATCAAACAAGTGATTGCAAAAAAGAAGCCACCCAAACGGGTGGCTTCTGTAAGCATCGAAGCAGCCAATTATCTCTTGGAGAACTGGGGTGCGCGACGGGCGGCCTTCAAGCCGTACTTCTTTCTTTCCTTCATTCTGGGGTCGCGGGTCAGGAAACCAGCAGCCTTCAGAGAAGCGCGGAACTCGGGGTTCACAGTCAGCAGGGCGCGGGAAATGCCGTGACGGATAGCGCCGGCCTGACCGGAAACGCCGCCGCCAGCGACGGTAACAACAACGTCAACCTTACCAACCAGGTCAGTGGTGACCAGGGGCTGACGGACGGTCAGCTTCAGGGTCTCCAGACCGAAGTACTCGTCGATGTCGCGGCCATTGATGATGATGGAGCCGGTGCCGTTCTCGTAGACGCGAACACGGGCAACACTGGACTTACGGCGGCCGGTGCCGTAGCTATACTTCTTCTTGCTCTCGTACATAGTCATTTACCTCCAAATCAGTCCAGGGTCCAAGCTTCGGGCTTCTGGGCAGCATGAGGATGCTCAGCGCCCTTGTACAGGTGCAGGCGGGTCATGCAGTTACGGCCCAGGGTGTTCTTGGGCAGCATGCCCTTGACAGCCAGCTCAACAGCGTAGTCGGAGCGCTTAGCCATCATATCGCGAGCCTTGGTTTCCTTCAGGTTGCCGATCCAGCCGGTAACGCGATAGTAGACCTTCTGCTCAGCCTTGTTGCCGGTGAGGATAGCCTTATCGGTGTTGATGATGATGACACAGTCGCCGCAGTCGACGTTGGGGGTGAAATCGACCTTGTGCTTGCCGCGCAGCAGGTTGGCAGCGATGACAGCGGTACGGCCCAGGGGCTTACCGGCAGCATCCAGAACATACCACTTACGCTGAACGGTTTCGTTCTTCAGGAGTGTAGTGGACATATTGGTTCCTCCAAATAGGTTAAAATATTTTGACAAATTCAGGCGCAGGGAGTACAATTACTCTCAAGACGCTTGAACTTTATATCACAGCAAAAAGCAAATGTCAACACCTTTTTTGAGAAAAATCATGAAACCAAATGTGTACTCCGTTTTTCTCTTATTTTCTCTTGTATTCTCTTAAATGCTCACTTGCTATTTTTATAAAATTTGGAGGTTTTTCTTCAATGCAGAAACTTATTGGCCTGGTTCGCCGGTGCGTGGAAGATTATAAAATGATAGAAGCCGGTGACCGGATTGCCGTAGGTGTTTCCGGCGGCAAGGATTCTGTTGCGCTTTTGGTATTTCTTGCGGAGCTTCGCAAATATAATCATAAATCCTTTGATCTGGAAGCCATCACCATCGACATGGGTTTAGGGATGGACTACTCCCCCGTTCGGTCTCTTTGTGAAAAGCTGGATGTCCCCTATACCATTGTAAAGACCGAGATCGGCCCGGTGATCTTTGACTACCGCAAAGAGAAAAATCCCTGTTCCATGTGCGCCAAGATGCGCCGCGGCGCACTGAATCAGGCGCTGCTGGATCGTGGTCTTAACAAGCTGGCTCTGGGCCACCACTACGATGATGCCGTAGAAACATTTCTCATGAACCTTATGTTTGAAGGCCGTATCGGCTGTTTCCAGCCGGTGACCAATCTGGACCGTACCGGCATTATCCAAATCCGCCCCATGCTCTATATCCATGAAAAGACCGTGGATAACTTTGCCGCCCGCTACGAGCTTCCTGTCATCGAAAACCGCTGTCCTGTGGATAAGGAAACCAAGCGCACAGAGATCAAGGAGCTGATCTTTGAGCTGAGCGCTCGGTATCCTGATCTAAAAGAAAGGATCTTCGGTGCCATGCAGCGCTATCCCCTGGCCGAATGGGAGCCGCAGGGCCGCTATAAACGCCCCAAAGACGAATAAAAGAATCGACCTGCCGCGGCAGGTCGATTTCTTATTATTTAATGTAGTCCATGCTGATCCAACCGGTGCTGATGCGGCCCCACTTGACGTTGCCGACCATCTTGGTCTCCAGAATGGTCACCTTCTGACCGTTATACAGCCGGCCCACGATCCGGTTATTGGTGCCCGCGTCACTGCGCACATTCAGAACGTCCGCAATGACCGTACCACTGATCGTGTTGGAGTCGGAGGTATCCTCCTTATCCTGCTCCGGTGCGGAGGCAGTGCTGTCCAGCTTCACATAGTTAAGGCTGATCCAGCCTTTATCGATTCTACCCCAAGTAGTAGCGCCCACAGTCTTCTGTTCCAGTATCTCAACAACAGAGCCATCCTCCAGATAGCCTGCAATGGCATAAGAGGAGCCGGGGCCGGTGCGCACACGCAGCATACTGCCGCTGGCAGATACCGTACCCTTGACGCTGACAGTACTGTTACCACCGGAGGTATTACCGCTGTTACTGGTATTTCCACTGTTACCGGCAGAGTCGCTGACACTGATGTAGTTCATGCAGACCCAACCCTTGGCAGTTTTACCCCAAGGCGTACCACCCACGGTTTTCTGCTCAGTAATTGTCACAGTCTCACCGGCGCTGAGCCAGCCGACAACACTGTAATTAGTACCTGCGCCGCTGCGGATATTCAGACGGCCGGAGGTAACTACGACCTTACCTGTGACGGAAGATGCGTTTTCGTTGGTTTCAGGCTTGTCCTGAGGCTGTTCATTGGGTTTTTCTTCCGGCTTCTGTTCCGGCTTTTGTTCTTCCTTGTTATCGGTCTGTGCGTTATCCAAGACCACATAGGTCAAGCTGATCCAACCCTTATCGATACGGCCCCACTCCATGGTACCGACCTTCTTGGTCTCATAGATCTTAACTGCTTCGCCGTTGCCCAGGGATCCCACAGTGCCATAACTGGTGCTGGGACCGCTGCGGATATTCAAGCGGCCAGACTGCAGCTTGACCTTACCGGTAGCCACAACGGTTTCTTCCTTCTGGGTGTCATCCGGCTTATCCTGCGGTTTATCCTGTGGCTTCTCCTCAGGCTTTTCTTCCGGTTTTTGCTCAGGCTGATCACCCTTTACGACCGTGTCATAATCGGTGTACTTCAGCGCGATCCAGCCCTTGCTTGACTTACCCCAGACGTAACCGCCACCACTGGCGGTTCTGGTGATCTCCAAAGTATCACCCTTATCGGCCTGGCCAACGACCGCATAAGCGGTACCGGGACCTCTTCTGATATTGACATCACTGCCTGTGACAGTGACCTTAGCACCGGGGCCTTCATCTTCTTCCGTTGCCACAAAGTCCTGCGTATATGCAAGATTGATCCAACCGCCGTCATTGCTGACCTGGCCCCACTTGATACCGGAGGCATCGGTGTACTCGGAAACGATCTTCACAACCTCGCCATTCTGGTAGGCATCCACCACCAGTGCACCCTTTACCGGCTGCTGGAAAGAATTGAGGACACCGGTAGCGATCTGCTTTTCATAATTTACAGTTGTACCGGTAATGTCCTGCGGGGTGTCCTGAGGCGCACCCGCGCCGTCACCTGCCCGCCAGTGGGCATAGAGCATATAGCCCTTAACACCGGCATCCAGCTTGGTAACCTTCTCACCGCCGGTGGGATCGGTGTACCAACCGTCAAACACAAAAGAATCATATGTAGGAACGGCCCGGATCTCCGGGGCGGTATCTACCACATAGCCTTGAACCTTAATCTCTGTTTCGCCACCGTTGGGATTGAACTGCACATAGCTGTAAGTCGCAGGAACAGACAGCTCATAAATACCATTTAAGTACATATTGGCCTCAGACAGGCGGCGGCGGATCAGACCGGGAATGGTCTCGCTTCCGCTGTTGCTCCACTGTGCAAAGGCAAAGACAAAGTCATCGCCGGTCCAGCCTTCCACAACAGCCGTACGCAGGGTGCTGGGTTTGTACAACCAAGAGGTGCCGCAGTTGAAGGACAAGGACAGCAGTGCATCGAACTGTGCCTGATTCAGTGTCAAACCGAATTTATCGATGAAGCTGTTGACATCTGCGCCCATACTTTCCAGGAACTCAGCTAACAGTGCTTCGGCTTCGTCCTCAGGAATACCGTTAGCCTTATATTCCTCCAGTTTACCGTCCGGCACTCTCGTACCGTAACCAACGGTCCACTGGGAATAGTCCCAGTAAGGACGAAGGCTGAAGCCTTCAAATTTCTTCAGCAATTCGATCATTTCCTGGCTTGCCTTAAATTCAGATACTGCGCTTACCGGGATCACGCTCAAGGGGATCAACGCGATCAGCAAGGCGGCAGCCAAAACAATACTTAGGATTCTCTTTTTCACAAATTGTGCTCCTTCCGAAATCATAAACCACTTCACGACAAAATATTCACAAATTCTGCCGTTTTCGTCATACATGGTGGTATTATACCAGAGGTTACAAAATATTGCAACCCCTCCAGAATAAAATAATTACACTTTTGTTACTCTTTTTCTGTGCAAAAAGTTTAAGATTTCATGAATATACCGAATGATATCCTGCTGTGCGAGTCAAAATATTAATCAAATGAACCAACCCTTTTCCATAACTTACCAGAATTGTTACAAATTCTCCAACGCCTGTCCGATTGCAATTATAAGAGATCTATGATAAAATCAAATAAAATAAGAAAGGAGACATCCATGAACGACGCAAAAGCATTGATCGCCATGAGTGGCGGCGTTGACAGCAGTGTTGCGGCATATCTGACCATGCAGGAGGGTTTCATCTGTTCCGGTGCAACCATGCGGCTTTATGACGGGGATGATGCCACCTGCGGCTCCTCGGATGCTGTGGAAGATGCCCGGAGTGTGGCAAATAATCTGGGTATCCCCTTTTATGTATTCGACAATACTGAGGATTTCCGTTGCCGGGTTATTGAAGACTTTGTGGCTGCCTATGAGCAAGGTCTGACCCCGAATCCTTGTATCCGCTGCAACCGTCACCTGAAGTTCTCCCGCTTTCTGGAACAGGCATTGGCTCTGGATTGCAAATACATCGTTACAGGCCACTACGCCCGTATTGAGCAAGACTGCCATACCGGCCGTTACCTTCTTTACAAGGCTGCGGATAACGCAAAGGACCAAAGCTACTTTCTCTACGCCCTTACCCAGCGGCAACTTTCCCATGTCCGCTTCCCCCTCGGCAACCTTAACAAGGAACAGGTTCGCGCCATTGCGCTGGAGCAAGGCTTTCTCAATGCCCGCAAGCGGGATTCTCAGGACATTTGCTTTGTTCCCGATGGGGATTACTTTGCATTTTTGCAGCGCTATACGAAAAAGGCCTATCCCTGCGGAGATTTTTTGGACTTAAGCGGTAAGGCTGTGGGCAAACACAACGGCGCTGTCGGCTACACCTTGGGACAGCGTAAGGGTCTGGGCCTTGCTATGGGCGAGCCGGTCTATGTCTGTGCCAAAGATATGGCCGCCAACACCGTTACCGTCGGCCCCAACGAGGCGCTGTTCCACACCACGCTGCTGGCAGACGATTGGTTCTTCTTCCCCTTCGAAACCCTCACACAGCCCATCCGAGTCAAAGCTAAGACCCGTTCGAGAATGATCGAGCAGCCTGCAACCGTGTACCCGGAAGAAAACGGTGTCTGCCGTGTAGTATTTGACGAACCCCAGCGGGCCATCACCCCTGGACAGGCCGTTGTTCTTTACGACGGCGATCTGGTAGTCGGCGGCGGTACCATCACCAATATCATGTAAGAGGAGCAGGCCATAAAGCCTGCTCCCAATTATTGTAGAAGAAAAGGGCGTGTGCTTTTCGCACACGCTCTTTAAATATGATAGTCCGGGAAATAGGTGCTGACGAATTCTACCGTTTCTACCCGGAAGCTTTTTCCGTTCAGGTATTCCAGCGCGCCGGCATCGGTGGTAAACGCAAATGTCAGCTTATAGGAATACAGTGCCTGATAATTCCGGTCATAGCGCTTATCCAGCTTTCCGTACTTACCGTCACCCAGCAGTGGATGCCCCGCATGGGCAAACTGGGCGCGGATTTGATGGGTACGGCCGGTGATCAGCTCACATTCTACCAGCGACAAGTCCTTATTGCTTGCCAGCACCTTATAATTGGTCTGGCAGCTCTTGGCACCGGATTGGGGTGTATCGGTGACAAACACCCGGTTTTTCTTGGCATCTTTGAAAAGATATCCCTTGAGGCTTCCCTCTTTGGGACGTGGTGTTCCCTCCACGATGGCTAGATACCGCTTGTCCAGCTCTCGGTCTTTGATCTTCTGATTCATGACCCGCAGAGCTTCCGCCGTTTTGGCCGCAATCACAATACCACCGGTATTGCGGTCAATGCGATTACACAGGGCCGGAGTGAAGCTGTTTTCCTCTCTGGGCCGCCACTCCCGTTTCTGGTAAAGATAGGCTTGTATATGGTCGATGAGGGTTCTGCCGTACTCCGCGCCATCATGAGGATGCACCGCAAGGCCCGGCCGCTTGTCCACCAAAAGGATGTGTTCATCTTCATAAACGATATTCAGCTTCGGTGTGGCTACCGTCAGAAAGGCATTGTCCTCTCTGGGTTTGTCGAAAAACTCGTCATTGATGTAAAGCTGCAGTATATCACCGGATTGGAGCCGAGAATCCCGCTCTGCTCTGGCACCGTTCAGTTTGATCCGCTTGATGCGAATATATTTCTGTGCCAAGGATGCAGGAAGCAGCGGCACAGCCTTAGCAAGAAACCGGTCAAGCCGCTGGCCCGCATCATTGGGGCCAATCTGTATTTCTTTCATTGCAGGCTCTCCTGAGCAAAATGTTTGTCGATCTGCTGGGTGAATTCCAAGGCGGCATTGTAACCCATCTTCCGCTGACGGTTGTTCATAGCGGCAACCTCCAAAATCACCGCCAGATTACGGCCCGGTGTGATAGGAATGGTGATCATAGGCACTTGCACACCAAGGATTTCCTTGTACTGCTCCTCAAGACCCAGACGGTCATAATTCTCGTGATTATTCCAATGGACGATATTGACCACCAGATTCACTTCATTTTCTACTTTCACAGCACCCACACCGAAAAGCTTCGCTACGTTCACGATGCCAATGCCACGCAGTTCAATATAATTCCGAATCAGTTCCGGTGCTGTGCCCATCAACTGGGAACCTGAAATTTTACGGATCTCCACCGCATCATCGGCGATCAAGCGGTGACCGCGCTTGAGAAGCTCCACAGCGGCCTCACTTTTACCGATACCGCTCTCACCTACCAGCAGCAATCCCTCACCGTAAACCTCCATCAGCACGCCGTGGCGGGTGATGCGGGGTGCCATCTGGGCATTGAGGTAAGAAATGATAGAAGATACAATGGTAGAAGTAGGCTCCTCGCTCAGAAGCAACGTTACATTGTGCTTCTTTGCCATCTCAACACATTCCGGGATAGGTGGAATCCCCCGGGCGATCAGCAGCGCCGGAAATTTGTAGGAAAAGAGCTTATCCAGAGTCAACTGCCGTTGGGTATGGCTCAGCTTCTCCAGATAACTGGTCTCCGCGTTGCCCATGACCTGCAAACGCATGGGTTCAAAATGGTCCATATATCCGGCAAGCTGGAGGCCGGGTCTGGTGACATCCGCCACGGTCAGCTGCACCTTATCAAAGTCCGTTGCAGCGAAAGCCACCTCCAGATGGAATGCTTCCACCAATACTTTTAGGGGAATATAATAGTTATCTGTCATGATTTGACACCCCAAATCCATTCTAATGGTGATATTATAACGGCAAGACCCGTTAATATCAACTCAATTTTAAAAAAAGTCAAAAATTTTGCAAAAAAGTGCTTGCATTTTTCAGCAAACTCTGCTATCATATCTAAGCGCCTGCGAAGGCGCTGTTTAGTGATTTATCTGCGGATAGGAGGTGCAGTAGAATGGCAAAGTGTGATTATTGTGGCAAGGGCGTGACTTTCGGTATCAAGGTGTCCCACTCCCACAGACGTTCCAATCGTGCTTGGAAGCCCAATGTGAAGCGTGTCAAGGCCGTCGTCAACGGGACTCCGTGCCATGTGTACGCCTGTACCAGATGCCTCCGTTCCAACAAGGTGGAGCGGGCCGTCTGATTTCCCAGCTTAAAGAACGGTGTCACTTCGGTGACACCGTTTTTGTTTTATACGCAAAAGAGGCAGTGTAACGCACTGCCTCTCATTTGTTAAATCCAGCCCGCATCCTCTGCTTCGGCCTTTTTGCAGCGGCTCAGCAGTGTCTTTACAACACCCGCAGCGCTTTCGCCCTCGTACAGAACAGCGTAAGCCGCCCGAAGAATGGGCATATCCACGCTCTGTTTTTGGCATAGTGCCCATGCAGATCTGGCCGCATAGTAGCCTTCCACCACGGCACCCACTTCCTTCATTGCTTCCTCTGGCACTCTCCCCTGCCCGATCAGGATGCCAGCTCGACGGTTCCTTGAGTGCATGGAGGTACAAGTGACGATCAGATCCCCCACGCCCGCAAGGCCCGCAAAGGTATCCTTACTGGCACCCAGGGAAACGCCCAGACGGGCGATCTCAGTCAACCCCCGGGTCATGAGCATGGCCTTTGTATTATCACCATAACCCAGGCCGTCGGTAACACCCGCGCACAGCGCGATAACATTTTTCAGCGCAGCACCGATCTCGGCGCCGATGGCATCCGGGCTGATATACACACGAAAAGAATCAGCCATAAAGGCATCCTGGACAAATTCTGCAGCGCTTCTGTTGGTGCAGGCAGCCAGGCATCCTGTAGGAATCTCCCGCGCCACCTCTTCCGCATGGCTGGGGCCGGTAAGGACCACCGCTTCAAAGCCGGTATGGCAGGCAACGACTTGGCTCATCCGTAGCAGAGTCCCATCTTCTATGCCTTTGGTAGCACAGACCAGCACCGCGTCTGCATCCAGATGCGGTGCAATGCCATCGCACACACTGCCCATGGAAAAAGACGGGCACACGATTACCACCAGCTTGCAGCCGGAAACGCAGCTATAATCAGATGAATGACGAATCCCATCCGGCAGCACTGCGTCCGGCAGCCGGGGATTTCGATGACTGCGGCACATCTGCTCTGCTTTCTCGCTGCTGTAGCTCCAAAGCACCACATCATGTCCATTTTTGTACAAGCGAAGCGCAAGGGCAGTTCCCCATGCACCGCTGCCCACAACCGCAGTCCTCATTCTTTTCTCCCTTTTGTAAACAGGTTGGTTTTGCGCTCCTGTCCTTTCAGCAGTCGGGCAATGTTTTCCCGGTGCATGAAAATGGAAAGTAAGCCCATGAAAATACCGCAAAGCATAACGGTCAGATTATCGCAGTGCAGCACAGCAAAACCGACCACATAGGTCAACGCTCCCAGAACGGATCCAAGGGATACATACTGTGTCAGCAGATACGCGATCACAAACACCACAAAAATAGCAACACCGATCCGCCAATCCACCATGAGGCCTACGAACAGGCCGCTGAGGATGCCCTTACCGCCCCGGAAACCCAAAAGCGCCGGAAAAATATGGCCCAGCATCACAGCGGTGCCGCCAATTGCCCTGCCTTCCAATCCCATGCCGTAGGGCTCCAGCAGCAAACCGGTGACCAAGCAAGCAAGCACAGCCTTGCCCGCATCGATCAGCACCACATACAGCGCCTGTCCGGCACCATAGTTGCGGACGAAGTTGGTAAGACCGGCATTACCGCTGCCGTGGCTGCGCACATCATCATGCATCAGCGCGGAAATGCACACAGCACCGTTCAGATTGCCCAGCAGATAGCTGACCAGAATGCCAATAATCAAGGAATAGACCATATTACTCCTCCTTGTCGCCCTTCTGCCGGATGGTGATCCGCACAGGTGTACCCTCCAGGCCAAAGACCTCACGGATCTGGTTTTCCAGATACCGCTGATAGGAGAAATGGAACAACCGCGCGTCATTGCAGAAGATGACAAAATGGGGCGGCTTGGTGCTGGCCTGAGTCATGTAGTAGATCTTCAGACGGCGACCCTTATCTGTAGGCGGCTGCACACGGGCAGTGGCTTCAGCCAGAATGCTGTTCAGCGCGCCGGTGGTGATGCGGCTGGTGTTCTGCTTGTTCACATCCTGGATCACCTGATAGAGCTTATCCACCCGCTGGCCGGTCAGTGCGGACAGGAATACAACCGGGGCGTAGGTCATGTAGCTCAGACCTTCCCGGACATCCCGTTCCTTATCACGCATGGTGTTGGTCTGCTTGTCCTCCACCGCGTCCCACTTGTTGCCCACGATGATGGCAGCCTTACCGGCTCCATGGACAACGCCAGCGATCTTGGTCTCCTGCTCGGTAACACCGTCGTTGGCATCGATCAGGATCAGGCAAACATCTGCCCGCTCGATGGCATTGATGGTACGCATGTTGGAGAACTTTTCGATGGCATCATCCACCTTACTCTTACGACGCATACCGGCAGTGTCGATGAAGCAGTACTTACCGGTCTCATTTTCAAAATAGCTGTCGATGGCATCCCGGGTAGTTCCTGCAATATTGGAAACGATAACACGCTCCTCACCCAGAATCCGGTTCAAGAGGCTGGACTTACCCACATTGGGTTTGCCTACGATGGCAACCTTAATAACCTCGTCCTCATCCTCCAGCTCCTCTTCTTCCGGGAACTGCTCCAGGCACCAATCCAGCAGATCGCCGGTGCCGTGGCCATGGATGGCGGAAACCTCAAACAGATCACCGATGCCCAGACCGTAGAACTCATATACATCCGGGTTGGTAGGACCAACACTGTCGCACTTATTGACAGCCAGCGCAACAGGCTTTTTGCTCTTGCGCAGCATGGCAGCCACATCCTCGTCGGCTGCTGTCATGCCGGTCTTCACATCCACCACCATGATGATGCAATCAGCCAGCTCAATACCGATCTCTGCCTGACGGCGCATAAATTTCAGCATGTCATTCTCGGTGTTTGGCTCGATACCGCCGGTATCCACCAGAGAAAACTGACGGTTACACCACTCACAATCGCCGTAAATACGGTCACGGGTGACACCGGGGGTATCCTCCACGATGGAGGTCCGATGGCCGGTCAGCTTATTAAACAGCATGGATTTGCCTACATTGGGGCGGCCAACAATGGCAACCAGTGGCTTTGCCATGAACATCACTTCCTTATCTTTTGAAAAGATTACACTATATTATGCCATAAAACTATGTCGAAATCAATATAATACTAATTCTTAATAAATCAGTTAATAACTCGTCGAAGATAAGTTTCGCCAGAAAAGGCTGACAACGCAGGTGGGCTGACGCCCACCAAGGAGAAAACGCAATCTGGCGGAACTTAGACCGGCGAGAATTAAGTGTTTTTATTAAGAGTTAGTATAGAGCACGGAAAAAGAGGAAGGTTGGGCCCAACCTTCCTCTGCGCTTTCGCTTTTCCTGCCTTAGTCAGCCTTGGCAGCCAGAACCTGACGGCCATTGTAGTTGCCGCAAGCCTTGCAGGCTCTATGGGGCATGACGGGCTCACCGCACTTGGAGCAAACCGCCACGCT
>JAZOLX010000134.1:0-13103 GCA_045653485.1 Faecousia sp.
CCGCGCCCCTCGGGTCGTTTTGGTATTTAATTGCCGTAGTAGGCGTCAAGGAACATCTGCTTGATCTCGCTCATCAGAGGATAACGAGGGTTAGCGCCGGTGCACTGGTCATCAAAGGCCTGCTCCACCATGTCGTCCAGACGGTCCAGGAAGTCTTTTTCGTCGATGCCATAGTCCCGGATGGTCTTCTTGATGCCCACCCGCTCCTTCAGTTGCTCAACGGCCGCGATCAGATTCTCCAGCTTTTCCGCATCGGTATTGCCGCCCAGCTTCAGATAGTCGGCAACCTCTGCATAGCGCTCCAAGGTGTGGGGATGGTCATACTGGGAGAACGTACCCATCTTCACCGGATTTTCTGCAGCATTAAACCGCAGCACCCTGCTGATCAGCAGTGCGTTGGCAACACCGTGGGGCAGATGGTGGAACGCACCCAGCTTGTGGGCCATGGAGTGGCACACACCCAAGAAGGCATTGGCGAAAGCCATACCTGCCATCGTTGCGGCATTGGCCATATTTTCACGGGCACGAGGCTCATTGGGGCCGTTGTCATAGCACTTGGGCAGATTCTCAAAGACCAGCTTCAAGCTCCGCAGGGCCAGACCATCGGTGTAGTCGGTAGCCAGCATGGAGGCATAAGCTTCCAGTGCGTGGGTCACGGCATCGATACCGGAAGCCGCTGTCAGACCCTTGGGGGCATCCATCATCATATCGGCATCCACGATGGCCATATCGGGCAGCAGCTCATAGTCAGCCAGCGGATACTTCACACCACTCTTTTCATCGGTGATGACCGCAAAGGGAGTAACCTCAGAGCCGGTACCGGCAGTGGTGGGAATGGCTACAAAATAAGCCTTCTCACCCATCTTGGGGAAGCCGTAGACACGCTTGCGGATATCCACGAAGCGCATGGCCATATCCTGGAAGTCTACATCCGGATGCTCATACAGTACCCACATGATCTTGGCAGCATCCATGGCGCTGCCGCCGCCCACAGCGATGATCAGGTCAGGCCGGAAGGAAGCCATTTCCTCAGCGCCTTCTCTCGCGCAGGCCAAAGTGGGATCGGGAGCCACATTATAGAACACAGTATGGGTGATGCCCATGGCATCCAGCTCTTCCTCCACAGGCTTGGTGTAGCCGTTCTGGTACAGGAAGGTATCGGTAACGAAGAAGGCCCGCTTCTTATCGCTCAGCTCAGCCATGGCAACGGGCAGACAGCCTTTCTTATAGTACACCTTATCGGGAGCGCGGAACCAAAGCATATTCTCTCTCCTTCGGGCAACAGTTTTTACATTCAGCAAATGGCGAACGCCAACATTTTCAGACACGGAGTTACCGCCCCAGCTGCCGCAGCCAAGGGTCAAAGAAGGGGTCAGTCTGAAGTTGTACAGATCACCGATACCGCCCTGGGCAGAGGGGGTATTGACCAGAATGCGGCAGGCCTTCATCCGCTGAGAGAACCGGTCCAGCTTGGCAGTGGCAGTACGGGTGCTGAGATAGACCGCTGCGGTATGGCCAAAGCCACCATCCTCCAAAAGCTTCTGGGCCTTATTCAGAGCATCCTCAAAGCTCTCTGCCCGGTACATTGCCAGCACGGGAGACAGCTTTTCGTGGGCAAAGGGTTCGCTGATGTCAACGCTGTCCACTTCACCGATCAAAATTTTGGTATTCTCCGGTACTTCGATCCCTGCCAGAGCAGCGATGGCATAAGCGGATTGGCCCACGATCTTGGCATTGACAGAGCCGTTTACCAGCAGTACAGCCCGAAGCTTTTCCTTTTCTTCCTCATTCAGAAGATAGCAGCCGCGGTTGATAAACTCCGCTCTCACCGCTTCATAAATGGGATCCAGAATGATCACAGATTGCTCGGAAGCACAGATCATGCCGTTATCAAAGGTCTTGGAGTGGATGATGGAGGAAACGGCCATCAGAATATCGGCGCTGTCATCAATGACCGCAGGCACATTGCCGGGACCGACGCCCAATGCGGGACGGCCGGAGGAATAGGCGGAGTGGACCATACCGGGGCCGCCGGTAGCCAGAATCAGATCTGCGCTTTCCATGAGCTGCTGGCTCAAGGCCATACTGGGCTGGCTGATCCAACCGATGATATCTTTGGGCGCGCCGGCTTCCACAGCAGCCTCCAGAACGATCTTTGCAGCTTCGATGGTGCAATTTTTGGCCCGGGGGTGCGGACTGAACACGATGCCGTTGCGGGTCTTGAGGCAGATCAGTGCCTTGAATATAGCGGTGGAGGTGGGATTGGTGGTGGGGATCACCGCGCCGATGACGCCGATTGGCTCCGCGATCTTCACGATACCGAAGGAAGGATCTTCTTCCAGCACACCGCAGGTCTTTTCATGTTTGTAAGCATTGTAAATATACTCAGAGGCATAGTGGTTCTTGATGACTTTGTCTTCCACGATACCCATGCCTGTCTCAGCAACCGCCAGCTTTGCCAGACTAATACGTGCCTTGTTGGCGGCGGTTGCGGCAGCCAGAAAAATCTTATCCACCTGCTCCTGGGTATAGGAAGCATACTGCTCCTGCGCAATGCGAACCCGCTGCAGCAATTCGGTGAGTTCCTGTGTGTTGGTAACTTGGTTTGCCATGTTAATTGCCCCTTTCTTATCGATAAAACGTTATCGTTATATTTGTATCGATATAATAGCATCGTATTTCATTTCTGTCAACGCAGTATATTGCCAAATTTCTGTTCATCCGAAATTTGTTTTTGTACAGAATACACAAGCACGCTCAGCATAGACCCTTGTAAGATAACGGATCGTTTAGCGGGGCAACCGGCAAGTTACCGTGTCATCCTGAGCGGAGCTACGAAGTGGCGAAGTCGAAGGATCCGTGCCCAAAGAGTGGATTCTTCGACTCGCTACGCTCGCTCAGAATGACATGCGTTTTAGGTTTCTGCTCAGCATAAACGATCATTTACAGCAAGCTGCTGCAGTGGTTTGGTACTTGTTTTATGTATTTTTTTGTGGTAAAATGATACATAAGTCCATTTTAGGGAGGTCCTGCTATGGAATTTTATGTAAACCATCCTGTTTTGTTCTTAATCGCCGGTCTGCTGGTCGCTGTGGTCTTGGGTCAATCCGTATACTTTTTGGTAAAGGCCCTCCGGCGCAGCAAGGCCCTTGGCATGGATCAAGCTAAGATCCGCAAGACCATCCGCACTGCGGCGGTATTCACGATCGCTCCAGCGGTGGCCATCGTCATCAGTGTTATGACCTTGAGCCAGACGTTGGGTCTTCCTCTGCCTTGGCTGCGACTCAGTGTGGTCGGCTCCATGAGCTATGAAATGGTTGCTGCCAACAACGCCCTCAGCGCCATGGGTCAGGTTCTCGGCTCCGGCAAGGCACTAACTGCACAACAGTATGTAAATGTTCTGTCCGTTATGACCATCAGTATCATGATGGGTATCTGGCTGGTGCCTGCCATCGGCAAGAAGCTGCAAAAGGGCATGTCCAGCCTCTCTAACCGGGATGCCAAGTGGGCCGACATCTTCTCCAATGCCCTGTTCATTGGCATGATCGCCGCATTCCTTGGTTTCGTATTCAGCAACGTATCCCGCCTGTGGGATCCCGCTGCCCGGACCGTTACGGAAAAGGTAGTAGAAAACGGTGTGGAAGTGCAGCGGCAGGTAGCGGTCTCCGCCACCTCCGGTCTGATTCCCGTGTGCGTCATGCTGACCTCCGCACTGGTCATGATCGTCTGTGGACTTCTGATGCGCAAGCCGAAGCTGAAGTGGCTCAGCGAATATGCACTGCCCATTAGTTTGGTTGTAGGTATGGCCGCAGCCATTCCCTTCACCGCATGGTTAGGCTAAGGAGGTAAGATTATGAAAAAGCAAATGTCTTACATCGACTCCGTACACCGTGACGGACGGATCTGGAATCTGACCGTTATGGTGTTGCTGATGGCCTTCCCCGTGACCGTTGCCATTCTCTTCGGTGCCGCTCCCGATTGGGGCGCACTGGGTGTGGGTCTGCTGGCCACCGCCCCTATGTACTGGGCGGTAGGTTTGATCGAAACCGTCACCTTTGTTCCCATGCTGGGTGCCGGCGGTTCTTACTTAAGCTTTGTCACCGGCAACATTACCAATTTGAAGCTCCCCTGCGCCCTGAACGCACTGGAGCAAAATGAGGTCAGCGCCAACTCCGAAGAGGGCGAAGTGATCTCCACCATTGCCATCGCCACCTCCAGCATCGTTACCACCTTAATCATCATACTGGGTGTTGTAGCCATCGTGCCGTTGACCCCTGTTCTGCAGGCCCCTGTATTGCAGCCTGCTTTCGCCCAGATCCTCCCCGCCCTGTTCGGCGGTCTGGGTGTGGCCTTCGTGTCCAAGAACTGGAAGCTGGCCCTTGCCCCCATCGCTCTGATGCTGGTACTGTTCATTTTTGTGCCTGCACTGAACGAGGGCACCGTGGGCATCATGGTCCCCGTTTCCGCTCTGTTCACCATCGCCATTGGCCGTATTCTTTACAAGAGAGGTGTGCTGTAATGCTGTACATCATCGGCCTTGTTGTTTTGTTCTTTGCGGTGATTCTGATCCGGGCAGCAGCCTTTAATCCTAAGGAGCAGCCTCCCGTCAGCGAGGAAACCGTGACCTTTGATAAAGATTCCGCCGTTTCCGCTCTGGCAGAGCTGGTCAAGTGTAAGACCATTTCTTATAATGATCACGCGCTGGAAGACGATGCCGAGTTTGACAAGCTCATTGCTCTGCTGCCTACCCTGTATCCCAGAGTTTTTGATGTCTGCTCCGTGCGGCAGCTTCCCGACCGGGCGCTGCTGTTCCGCTGGCCCGGCAAAAAGGACGGGGAGCCTACCGTACTCATGGCCCATTACGATGTGGTGCCTGTCAATGAAGAAAACTGGGACAAGCCCCCCTTTGCCGCTATCATTGAAGATGGTGTTCTCTGGGGCCGCGGCACATTGGATACCAAAGTCACAATGAACGCCATCCTCAGTGCCGCCAACCACCTGATCGCCAAAGGATATAAACCTGCAAACGATATCTACTTTGCTTTCTCCGGCGGAGAAGAGGTCAACGGCAAAGGCGCTGTCAATATCGTGGATTACTTCGTCCGCCACCACATCCAGCCTGCACTGGTAGTGGATGAGGGCGGTGCCGTGGTAGAAAATGTCTTCCCCGGCGTGAAAGAACCCTGCGGTCTTATCGGCATTGCGGAAAAAGGTATGCTCAACGCCCAGTACAAAGTGCTGTCCGGTGGCGGACATGCTTCCGCACCTCCGGTCAAGACACCCATCGGCACACTGGCAAATGCCTGCCGCAAGGTTTTAAAGCATCCCTTCCAGATGCACATTACAAAGCCTGCTGCCGGTATGTTTGACACACTGGGCCGCCGTTCTACCTTTGCATACAAGATCATCTTCGCCAATCTCTGGTGCTTCCGCCCTGTGCTGGATCTGATCTGCCGTCTCAGCGGCGGTGAATTGAACGCCTTGGTTCGTACCACCGTGGCCTTTACCCAGATGGAAGGCAGCTCCGCCCGGAATGTGATCCCGCCGGAAGCTACCATGGTGTCCAACATGCGGTTAAACCCCAAGGACACAGTACAATCTGCCCTGCACCACCTGCGCCGGTCCATCAACGATCCCGCAGTAGCGGTAACCGCACTGGAAAGCTTTGAGCCCAGTCCTATTTCCGAAACTGACTGTCCTGCATGGAATAAGGTGGCTGCTGCCGTTGCTGAGACATGGCGCGGCTGTGTGGTAGCACCTTATCTGATGGTCCAATGCTCCGACTCCCGCCACTACCGGGATCTGAGCAATCATGTCTACCGCTTCTCTGCCATGGATCTGACCGCCGAAGAGCGCAGGACCATTCACGGCAACAACGAGCGTATCCGTCTGGAAACCCTTCACCGGGCAGTAGAATTTTATATCCGTTTGATCAAAAAATGCTAAATATATTCCGAGGTGTAACAATGCAACCACAAATTCTTGCCGGGAAGTTCCGCATTCAGGGAGCTCTCATCTCCTGCGAATCCTTTGGCCACGGTCATATCAACCAAACCTATAAAGTGACCACCGACGAAGGCTTTTCCTATGTGCTGCAGCACATTAACAAGTATGTTTTTACCAATCCGCCCCAGTTGATGGAAAATGCCAGCCGGGTCACCAATTTTATCCGTGCCCAGGGCTCCGTTGCCTTGCACTTCGTTGAACAGTGCGATGGCTCCTACTGCTATGAAGATCAAGATGGCGAATACTGGCGCTGCTACGAGTTTGTGGAAGGCTTTAGTATGGACGCAGCCGAGACTCCCGAGGACTTTTACCAAAGCGCCCTGGCATTCGGTCAGTTCCAGAACCAGCTTTCCGATTTTCCGGCCGATACCCTGTACGAGACCATTCCCAACTTCCACAACACTCCGGACCGGTACCGCCAGTTGAAGGAAACCATCGCCGCTGACCCCATTGGCCGTCTGGCTTCCGCTCAGCCGGAAGTAGAATTCTATCTGGTCAACGAAGCTATGGGCTGCCGGCTGCAGCAGATGCTCACTGCCGGTGAGCTTCCCCTGCGTGTCACCCACAACGATACCAAGCTGAACAATGTTCTATTGGACAACGAGACCCGCAAGCCATTGTGCGCACTGGATCTGGACACAGTTATGCCCGGTCTGAGCGCCTATGATTACGGCGATTCTATCCGTTTCGGTGCCGCAACTGCTGCCGAAGACGAGCAGGATCCCAGCAAGATGAAGCTGGATATGGAACTGTTCCATATCTACACCAAGGGTTTTCTGGAAGCTGCTCCCTCTTTGACGGACGCGGAAGTGAAGGCTCTGCCTCTTGGCGCGTTTACCATGACTTTGGAATGCGGCAGCCGCTTCCTGAAGGACTATCTGGACGGCGATAAGTACTTCCGTACCGTCTATCCCGAACACAATCTGGTCCGTGCCCGTACCCAGATGGCTCTGTGCGCCGACATGCTGAAGCACTGGGACGAAATGGAAGCCATCGTCGCTCAGGTAGCAAAAGAAGTTCGAGGATAATTGCTCCTATAATTAGTGCTGGGGTCAGGCAATATGCCTGACCCCAGCATCTATTTATTTGATGGTATTACTGTTGTTCAGCACCAGTGTACTGTAAAGGAACAGTACATCCTGACCGTTAAATTCCATAAACCGGTCCAGCATTTGGCTGCTGAGGTAACGGATATCCACCAGTGTCACCTTGGCATAATCCCGCACCAGCAGCGGTGCGATGCTGCTGCCGAAGGAATCCCGGAAAATGATCAGCTCCCGGTCGGTCTCGGCATTGGGATTCTCGATGGTCAGCATAGACTTGGAACCGCTGAGGAACACATCATAAAGGTCCTTGCTACTCAGCATATCCATGTTATACACATCCAGATAGGAATCGGTTTCCAGGTCATAGACCTTGCACTGGGAAAGGATCTCATTTTCCATGATATACAGTTTCTCAGGCTCCATGGGCAGTGCCGCCTGGCCGTAATAGACACCGTAGAAGGGCCGATCCAGAGCCGTCTGAGTAAAGCTGCCGTCGTCAAAGGGCCGAACGCCCATGGCATCACACAGCTTCTCAGCCGCGTCCAGCAGGTGTTCCTGTCGCCAGTGGGTATCGGTGCGGTAGTAGCTCTCTGCCGTCAAGGTATCGGTCAGATCGACAAAGGTGGCCCAGGGCATCCCCTTGTCAAAGGCTTCAAACATGGCCTTGTAGTCCATGGCAAGATAACCGTTTTCTTCTGCCAGATAGTAACCCTTGTCAGGAACCACCGTCATGAAGACCGTGCTGCCCGTATCTTTCAGATACTTGTCATAGACAAACTGAAATTTTTTCAGCGCATAGTCCAAAGAGCTTTGGTTCAATGGGTACTCCAGCTTGGCCGCATAGCCGTCGGTCACGTAGATATCGTTGTTATCCGCTTGATTCAGCACGTAGTAGTGAAACAGGGATTTGATCTGCCGGAAGGTATCCCGCAGAGGGAACTGATCCAGCGTAAAGCTTTCGAACTTACTCATAAACTTGCCGTTAAGCAATGTTTCCACAGAAATTTCCGGCATTTGATCCAGTGGACGGCGCTCCGATTCGGAAATATCCTTAGTAGGGCCAAACCATGCGCCTGCCGTCAGCAGCAGCCAAAGGCAGACCAGCAATCCTGCACCGATGGCGCGAATTTTCTTGTTATCCATTAGCGCCACCTCCTTAGAAACGGAAATACAGGAAGGGACTAAAGGACCCATCCACCAGATAGCCGCTGCATACCAGCAGCAGCAAAATCAAAACCACAGGTTCCAGAACCGCCACGAGTCTTTTCTTATACAACCGGTTGGCGGTATCACGCACCAGAGGTGTTGCACCCACAAAGCCAAGGACAAACAGCAGGCCGTAGCTTTTCAGATAGTACAGCGTCTCCGCACTGACCAGCGGCACACTGCCAAAGCCGAACATACCGGCAATGTCGCTGCCCGCTTGCGCCATGCTCTCGGCATTGAACAGCACGAAGCCCAGAATCACGACCAGCAGAGTATAGCCCCGACGCAGAGCGTTAGGCAGCTTCTGTAGTGCCGGAATCCATTTTTCCGCCAACAGGCACACCGCGTATAATAGTCCCCACAGGATAAAATTCCATGCCGCACCGTGCCACATGCCGGTGAGCATCCATACCACCAGTGTGTTGAATACCCAGCGGCCCTTGCTGACCCGGTTGCCGCCCAGAGGAATGTAGATATAATCCCGGAACCAGCTTCCCAGACTCATGTGCCAGCGGCGCCAGAACTCTGCCACGCTCTTGGAAAGGTAAGGATAATTGAAGTTCTCAATGAAGTGGAATCCAAAGACCCGGCCCAGACCGATAGCCATATCGGAGTAACCAGAGAAGTCAAAATAGATATTCAAGGTGAAGGCAATGGCGTACATCCAGTAAAAGAGCACACTCTTTTCATCGGATTCCCGGAACAGCTTCATCAGCAAGGCAAAGTTATCGGCAATGATGACCTTCTTGGCAAGACCCACCAGAAAGCGCCGCAGGCCCAAAGTCACATTATCCCAGCTATGCTTACGATCATTCAGCTCCCGGGCCACATCGATATAACGTACGATGGGGCCGGCGATGAGCTGCGGGAACAGCGCCACATAGGCGCCGAAGCTGATGGGATTTTTCTGGGAGGGTACGTTGCCCCGGTATACATCGATGGTGTAGCTGAGGCACTGGAAGGTATAAAAGCTGATGCCCACAGGAAGGGCCAGCTTCAAAAGCGGCACACTGAGGCCGGTGACGGCATTGAAAGAATCAATAAAAAAGTCCGCATACTTGAAAATACCCAGCAGCGCAACGCTGATGACAATGGAGACCGTCAGCCAAAGCTTTTTCCATTTCTGCTCTTTGCAGTGGCCGATGGCCAGACCGCAGCCATAAAACAAGGCGATGGTAAAGATCATCAAAAAGAGTAGTTTTGGTTCTCCCCAGCCGTAAAATACCAGGCTGGACAAAAGCAAAACCGTATTTTTCAGCGCCCGGGGTACCAGAAAATAGACGATCAGCACCGCAGGCAGAAAGTAGTATAAAAAGGGAATACTGGAAAACAGCATAACAATTCCTCTTTCAAAAAAAGCAGCGACGATTAAGTCGCTGCCTTTTTTATCGTTTCATCAATTAGCCAGCGATTGCCTCATCCACCAGAACGTTGGTGGTGGGGTAAGCAGCAGTCAGCTTGGTCTGGAAGGGAGTCACAGCATCGCCGTGGCCGAACATAACCACAACATAGCCGCCCACTTCAGCAATGACCAGCTTCTCGGGGAAGCCGCACATCCAGTGGTTGCCCTGAATAGCGGTCTGCATAGCGGTTGCGAAAGCATTGGCATCGGCAACAGCATAAGCAGCGCAGGTGAAGGTGTTGGCGTTCATGCCGTGGGTCAGAGCCGCAGCATCGGTGATGTTCGCCACCTGCTCAGCGGGAACGACCAGGTTGCCGGACATAAAATCAGTGTTGGTAACCTTGCCGGGAGCGCCGTCAACCATGGCATCAAAGTCGCCGCCCATGACGAAGAACTTCTCATCTTCGCCGAACTGGCCCCAGACGGTCTCCAGGATCTCCAGAGCAGAAGCAGCAACGGGAGCAGGCTCGGTGGTGGTTTCAACAGGCTTGGTGCCTT
This sequence comes from Faecousia sp., assembly GCA_045653485.1. Taxonomy (GTDB): domain Bacteria; phylum Bacillota; class Clostridia; order Oscillospirales; family Oscillospiraceae; genus Faecousia. Next base: position 10,159 of record JAZOLX010000134.1, read on the forward strand.
CGGTGGTTTCAGGTGTGTTGGTGTTGTTGCAGCCGGCAAAAGTGGCCATCATGGTCAGAGCCAGCAGCAGTGCAATAATCTTCTTCATTTTCATTTTCCTCCAGTTGTTAATTGGTTTTTCTTTTTTTGATGAATAGTGTATCCCAGACACAGCAGGCCGATTCCCAGAAGTACTCCCGCAGAATCGATTCCTACATCCTTGATACTGGGACCGCGGTCCGGAACAAAACGTTGGATCGTTTCATCCACACAAGCCGCCAGACATCCGCATACCATACTTGGTACAACGAACGCCCATTTTTTCTCTTTCAGCATGGCAAACAGCCAGCTCAGCACCATTCCCAGAGCGCAGAACTCCGAAAAATGGGCCAGCTTCCGCAAAAGGCCGTGACCTTGGCTTTCCTCTCCCCCATTGGGAAAGACCAAGCGAATCAGCATATGTACCCATTCGCTCAACGCCCCGGAGATCTCTCCCGGCAGCAATGAGTTGCCCCAGATAAATGCCAAATTCACCGCAAGCAGGCAGGCACAAAGCCATGTTCTTTTTCGGGTACGCCGGATCATCCGATGACACCCAAATGCTCCAGCAGGATCTTCAGACCCAACAGGATCAAAATCGCGCCACCACAGAACTGCGCCTTCTTTTCGTAGCGGCTGCCGAACACGTTACCCACCTTCACACCGATTGCGGAAAGGATAAAGGTGATAACACCGATGAGCAGCACTGCCAACACAATGTTGACATCGCCGGCCATCGCGAGGGAGATACCAACTGCCAGTGCGTCGATGCTGGTGGCCACTGCCATAACAAACATGGTCTTGGCAGACAGGTCCGCCTCATTTGCATCGCAGCTTTCTTCCTTCTTCTCAAAGGCTTCCTTCAGCATATTGATGCCAATGATTGCCAGCAGCACAAAAGCTACCCAGTGATCAAAGGCTTCAATGGCTTCGGCAAACAGGGTTCCCAGAAAGAAGCCGATCAGCGGCATCAATCCCTGAAATCCGCCAAACCATGCACCGCAGATAGCTTGCGAGCGCAGGTCTGCCTTGCGCATACACAGGCCCTTACAGATAGAAACCGCAAAGGCATCCATGCTGAGGCCAACAGCCAACAGCAGCAGTTCAATGATTCCCAAAAAAATCGACCTCCGCACCGTAACGGCGCGAAAGTCCTCTGTGAAGAGGCTGCGCCATTTCTAAGTCTCGTCATTTCAGGCTCGGCCAGGGGTCACCCCCAGGATGTTGACCGGCCCCGCAAAGCACGCGGCGACTACTCCCTCTTCGGGCCGTATTATATCAGCTTTATCCCTGTATGTCAAGGATGAAAGTTGTGAATTTACTTTGAATGCGGGGAAATTCTACACTTTTTTCCTTTTCTTTGCCAGAAAAAGACCCCAAACGGCATTTCGTTTGGGGTCATATTCTCTTACAGATGTGCCTCGTTGATCAGGATATGCACATCGTCCAGCTGTTTCTGGGAAACAGTGGTGGGTGCATCCATCATCAGATCCTGTGCGGTCTTGTTCATGGGGAAGGTAATGACCTCACGGATGGATTCCTCACCGCACAGCAGCATCACGATGCGGTCGATGCCGGGGGCGGCACCTGCGTGGGGAGGTGCGCCGTAGGTAAAGGCATTGTACATGGCGGGGAACTTGGCCTTGACATCCTCCTCGCCCAGACCCACCATCTGGAAGGCCTTGACCATGATCTCGGGATCGTGGTTACGGACAGCGCCGGAAGCGGACTCATAGCCGTTAACGACCAAGTCATACTGGTTGGCGTTGATGGCCAGCAGCTTTTCGATATCGCCTTCAGCAGCTTCCAGAGCAGCCTTGCCGCCCTGAGGCATGGAGAAGGGGTTATGGCAGAATTCCAGCTCACCGGACTCCTCACCCATTTCGTACATGGGGAAGTCTACGATCCAGCACATGGGGTACTGATTCTCATCGAAGTGGCCGGGAATACGCTTGCCCAGCATGGTGCGGACAACGCCTGCGGTCTTCTGGGCGGCAGACTTCTTAGCGGATGCTGCCATGCAAACAAAGCTGCCGGGCTTCAGATTCAGCTTTTCGGTCAGTGCTGCGGTATAGTCCGCCAGGAACTTGGAAACGCCGCCGGTCAGCTGGCCGTTCTCATCCACCTTGACCCAGCAGACCTTATTGCCGGTCTGGACTTCTACATCCACCAGCAGCTTATCGATCCACTTGCGGCCTTCGGCAAAGTTATCCACCACAACAGCCTTGACGGTTGCGTTCTGGAAGGGGCCGAACGCGCAGCCTGCGACCTCTGCGGTAATATCCTGAACCTCCAGATCGATACGCAGGTCCGGCTTGTCGGAGCCGTAGCGCTCCATGGCATCATTGAAAGCAATGTGGCGCCAGGGCCAGGGGGAAACTCTGTCGTACTTGCCGAAGTTCTGGAATACGGGGCCCAGCACCTCTTCCAGAGTGGACAGCACGTCCTCTTGGGTAGCAAAGGACATTTCCATATCCAGCTGGTAGAACTCACCGGGGGTACGGTCAGCACGGGCATCCTCATCACGGAAGCAGGGGGCGATCTGGAAGTACTTGTCGAAGCCGGAGGTCATCAGCAGCTGCTTGAACTGCTGGGGAGCCTGAGGCAGAGCATAGAACTTGCCGGGATGGTTACGGGCAGGCACCAGATAGTCACGGGCACCTTCGGGAGAAGAGGCGGTCAGGATGGGAGTGGTGATCTCCAAAAATCCCTTCTCGGTCATACGGCGGCGGATATCCGCCACCACCTGGCAGCGCAGGATAATGTTCTGCTTCACAGCAGGATTGCGCAGGTCCAGATAACGGTACTTAAGTCTGGTGTTCTCGTCAGCGTCCTTACTCTTGTTGATCTCGAAAGGAAGCTGGTTGTGACGGCACTTGCCCAGCACCTCGATCTTCTCGGGTACTACTTCGATCTCACCGGTGGCC
>JAZOLX010000135.1:0-29545 GCA_045653485.1 Faecousia sp.
TGCCGCAGCACCTCCACCCGTGTTTCGGGCAGCTGTGCCAGCGCCTCTTCATCCTGCCGAAGACGCAAAGCCATAGTGGATACATTCTGCGCAAGACGCGGATTTTCCTGCTTTAAAAGCGGTATCACATGATGACGGATCCGGTTTCGCAAAAACGCATCGGTACTATTGGAACTATCCTCTATATACGATACATGGTACTCTGCCAACAGATCCAGTACTTCTTCCCTTGTTACGGTCAGCATCGGGCGGATCAAATTGCCGTTCACCGGAGCGATTGCGCCCAATCCCTTCAAGCCTGTACCACGCACCAGATGCAACAGCACAGTCTCTGCATTATCATCAGCCGTATGGGCAGTGGCGATCTTGCCGTTCAGAGTCTCAAAAAATCCGTACCTAGCATCTCTTGCCGCTGCTTCAAGACCTTTCTTACCTGCCACCACATTGGCTGAACCCATATGCACAGGAATGTCATATCGATCACAAAGCGCTCTCACAAAAGCCGCATCCCGGTCAGATTCCTCACCGCGCAAATTATGGTTAAAATGAGCCGCTTCCAATTGAATATCCAGTTTTTCCCGCAGCAGATACATAGCAAACAGCAGCGCCACAGAATCCGCACCGCCGGAAACGGCACATATCACCGTATCTCCGGGCTGTACCATGCCGTACTTACGGATCATGATCAGAAGCTTATTCAGCATGCTTCCACTCCCGGTCTGTAAAGGTCTGATAGGGGCCGAACCATTGCATCTTTACCGTGCCGGTTTCGCCATGACGGTTTTTTGCCACGATGCACTCAGCAAGTCCCTTATCTTCTGTATTTTCATTATAATACTCATCCCGGTACAGGAACATGACCGAGTCGGGATCCTGCTCGATAGCACCGGATTCACGCAGGTCAGACAGGATCGGCCGCTTGTCGGTACGGCCCTCCACCGCACGGGAAAGCTGACTCAAGCAAATAACCGGCACATTCAATTCCTTGGCCATGATCTTCAGTGCTCTGGATATCTCACTAACTACGGTAACACGGTTCTCGCTGCTCTTTCCGTAACCGGAGCCGGTCATCAGCTGCAGGTAGTCAATGACCACAAGACCCAGATTATCTAAGCGACGGCATTTGGCATTGATGTCTGCAACGGTCACGGAAGGGTTATCGTCAATGCGAATATCTGCCTGACTCAAAGCGGCAGAAGCCATACACAGCTTTCCCCACTCCTCTTCGCTGAGTTTGCCGGTAGCGAGCTTTTGCATTTCGATAAATCCCTCGCTGGCAAGCAAGCGCAAGGCCAACTGCTCTCTGGACATTTCCAGATTGAAGATGGCTACCGTTTTGTTATACTTTTTCGCCACATTCACACCTATGTTCAAAGCAAAGGCAGACTTACCCATAGCAGGACGGGCGGCCACCAGCAGCAGATCGGACTTGTTCAAGCCGTTGATCTTCATATCCAGATCCCGCAGGCCTGTGGACAAACCGGGAATCAGAGAATCCGATTGACTCAGTTCCGTCAAGCGGTCAAATACCTTATGCAAAATAGTGCCGATATGTTCCAGAGAATCGCCCCGTTCACCCTTGCGCAGGGCATAGATCTTCTTCTCAGCGCTCTCCAGCATTTCTGCCGGCGTACCCACTTGCGAATAGACCGTGTCAGAGATTTCGGATGCAGCCTGTGCCAACCCACGGAGCATTGCCTTATCCCGTACGATATTGGCATATCGCTGGGCATTGGCCGCAGTGGGGGTAATCTTCATTAGCTGAAGAATGTAATCTCTGGAATTGTCATGATAAACACCCATTTCCCGCATCTTGTCCAATACGGTAACGGGGTCAATGGTCTGGGAGAAGTTGAACATGGTATAGATCGCTTCGTAGATCTCCCGGTTCTGCTGATTATAAAAATCTTCCGGACGCAAAACGCCGATGATCTCGGTAATGCACTGGCTGTCGATCAAAATTGAACCCAAGACCGATTGTTCTGCTTCCAGAGATTGGGGTACTTGCCGATTCAGCAGTTCTTCATCCATGTTGTTCTCTCCTTTCTCAAAATTTTCTGTCGGTTACGCCTCTTCGATCTTCACAGTCAAGGGCGCAGCGATCTCATAGCCCAGCTTGCAGTTGACAGTGTAGGTACCGACACTCTTAATGGGATCTGCGATGACGATCTTACGCTTATCCAGCTTGATGCCGGATTCCTTTTCCAGCGCATCGGCAATTTCCTGGTTGGTGATAGAGCCGAACAATCTGCCGGCACCGCTGCCTTTGGCCTTTACCACCAAAGACATGGTCCGAAGCTTCTTGGAGATTTCCAGAGCTTCTGCCCGCTCCTTAGCAGCCTTCTCTGCCGCAGCCTTATCGTTCATACGCATGGTATTGATGGCATCAGTAGTTGCTTCAATGGCCAGCTTTCTGGGCAGCATAAAGTTTCTGGCATAGCCGTCGGAAACCTCCAGCATCTGACCTTTCTTGCCCTTACCTTTTACATCCTGCAATAAAATAACTTTCATAATGTTAACTCCTTATTCCTCATAGAACCGGTCAATGGATGCCACCAGATCATCCAGCACTTCCTTGACCGTTGTATTTTTGATTTGCGCGCCGGCTGTGGCAGCATTGCCGCCACCCCCCAAAGGCTCCAGAATCATCTGCACATTGGCCTTACCGATGGATCTTGCAGAAATAATTACTTGATCTCCATCGGGGTACAGTACAAAGGAACCGGTAATGCCGGCAATATTCAGCAGTTCATCTGCCGCCTGAGCAGCCAACACACGGGAAGTGGCAGAATTCAGCGCGGCGATAGCGATCTCCTGACGGTACAGCCGAGATGCCTTGATGATCTGATATTTTACAATGGTATCATGGAAGTCGTTTTGCATCAAGCGCTTGACCTCCACCGTATCCGCCCCCAACTGCCGCAAATAGGCTGCGGCTTCAAAGGTACGCTCACCGGTACGGACATTAAAGCTCTTGGTATCCAAGAACATACCGGCCATCAGAGACTTGGCCTCGATGGGCAGCACATCCGCCTTTTCCACAGCGTACTGCAGCAGCTCCGTGGCAAGCTCTGCTGCAGAGGAGGCATACGGCTCATGGAGGTTTACCACCACTGGGTTAATATAATCCGCTGCACGGCGGTGATGATCCACCACACAGACCTTAGAAATCGCCTCTAAAAGGTGTTTGCTCTCCACTTGATCGGGACGGTTCGTATCTACGACCACCAGAATACTGTGGTTATCGCACATCAGCAGCGCTTCCTGCGCGGACACAAATACATCCGTGTATTCAGGAACAGCCCGGATCTCCTCGATAAGCTTTTGGGCGGAATTATTGTTCAGATCCAGAACAATGCTGGCCTTTTTGCCCTTCTTGCGGCACATGCAGCAGATACCCATCGCGGCACCTACCGCATCCATATCCGCGTTTCTGTGACCCATGATAAAGACCTGACTGCTCTGGCCGATAAGTTCCATCATAGAATTGGCAGTGACACGGGAGCGAACCTTGCTGCGGCGGTCTGCCTCTTTGGAACGTCCACCATAGAAGGAGAAATTATATCTGTCTTTAATGACTGCCTGATCACCGCCGCGGCTCAAGGACATCTCAATGGACAACGATGCAAAGCTATAGCATTCTTCATAATCCACACCGTCAACACCAACACCGATAGACAGGGAAACCGCTAAACCATTGGTGCTGGTGATCTGGTGAATATCCTCCAAAATAGAGAATTTATTTTCCTCTGCTGTCTTTAGATCCCGTTTTTCAAATACAAACAGGAAACGATTCTTTTCCAGCCGGCGCAGGAGACCATGATAGCCTTCTGTCCATCTGGTGATGGCATCATTGATCTTAGCGTCCAACGCAGAAATGGCACCATCGCTGAGATTCTTGGTCAATTCTTCATAATTATCCACCAGGATAATGGAAACCACAGGGCGGGAACGGACATACTCATCCCGAACCTGATAAAGCTCTGTAAGGTCCACAAAGCGGATAACGCCCAAGGGCGTATTGGCAGGATCATCCGCCCGGACCGTGGTACCGAATACCCGATAACGGCGTTGCTGAACGGTAATATCATAAGGATATTCTGTTTTTCCCGCAGCCAGCCAATCGGTAGGCAGTCCCTGGACAACTTCTCCGATGGTTCTTTCGGTCATGCCATCATGGTAACCGGTAGAACCGCAGAAAGATTCATTGGTGTGCAGGATCTGGCCTTCCGGCAGGCGGATCACCGCCGTGGGGAAGGGACTTTCCGCGCCCTTGGCACCCGTTTGGCTATCCGTCAGCTTGTTTAAAAACTGCTGGACCTCCCAGTGCCGGTTACGTTTATGTGTGGCGTAAATCAGAACAGCAACCATCGTCAGCAAAAATTCAACGCCAGCTAAAATATACTGCTTCATAACCAGCGACGCCACCGCGAAGCCGGCCATCATCACAAAATAGATCCAGACATGACTATACAAAAGCCTGCCAAGTTTCTTATTCATATCCGATGCCTCCTATCAAATGGGATAGCTACCCAGAATACGCCTACTTTAAAGAGTATTATAACAAATTCTACCCTATCGTGCAACCGCTTTTACACAAAAAACCTTAAATTTATCCGTTCTTGCCATTCATAGTGGCCTCTGCAAAATTTTGGGGATAAAAAATAGTATACTTTTTACCCTTTGTGTGTTATACTACGAATGTTAAGCGCCGGGTGGGCAGTCCCGGCCTGCCATGTGTATACCGCATTAAAGAGCGAATACACCCAATATAAAAAGAAAATATTACGCAGGCGTTTTCTTCTGCTGCGGCGATACGGGGCCAAAGCAAAAGAAAGCGGTTGCTTGTTTGTGATGCTTTTTAAGCGACATTCGAAAGGAGCAATGAAACAAATTGGCAGAAAAATTGAAAATCATCCCCCTTGGCGGTCTTGATGAGATCGGCAAAAATATCACCGTCCTGGAATACGGCAGAGATATGATCGTTGTAGACTGCGGTGTGGGGTTCCCCGATGAAGATATGTATGGCGTGGATCTGGTAATACCGGATTTTTCCTATCTGACAGCCAACGCAAAAAAACTGCGGGGCATGTTTATCACCCACGGCCACGAAGACCATATCGGTTCCATCCCCTACTGCATGAAGGAGATCAATTGTCCCATTCACGGCACAGCCATGACCTGCGGCTTGATTAAGCTGAAACTGGAAGAGCACAAATTGTTAGATAAGGTCAAGCTCATTACCCACAAACCCGGCGAAGTAGTTAAAGCCGGTTGCTTCTCCGTGGAGTTCATCCACGTAAACCATTCCATTGCTGATGCGGTGGCATTTGCCATCCATACCCCTGTGGGCACGGTAGTCATGACGGGCGACTTTAAAATCGATCCCACCGCTACCGACGGCATGATCGACCTTGCCCGGTTTGGTCAATTGGGCAATGAAGGCGTTCTGGCGCTGATGGCAGACTCTACCAACGTAGAGCGGCAGGGTTACACCCCTAGTGAGCATCTGGTGGCCGAAAGTCTGGACAGGCAGTTTAAAAACTGTGACCAGCGGATCATCGTTACCACCTTTGCCTCCAACATGCACCGCATTGCCGCGGTTCTGGCTACCGCTGAACGCTATGGTAGAAAGGTTGCTGTCACAGGCCGCAGCATGGAAAATATGCTGAAGGTTGCGCAAGAACTTGGCTATCTGAAGGTCAAGCAAGGCACGATCGTGGAACTGGGCGCAATCAAGAGCCTGCCAAAAAACAAGGTTGTGATTGTTTCTACAGGTTCTCAGGGTGAGAACATGTCCGCCCTGTACCGCATGGCCTTCTCTACCCACAAGCAGGTGGATATCACCTCCGGTGACCGGATCATCATTTCCGCCTCGGCTATCCCCGGCAATGAAAAGGCCGTATCCAAAATCATTAACGAACTGTACCGCAAAGGTGCAGATGTGGTATATGAAAAGAGCGAAGGTCTGCACGTATCCGGCCACGCCTGTCAGGAAGAGCTGAAAATCATTCACGGTCTGGCACGGCCCAAGTTCTTTATCCCAGTTCACGGCGAGCAGCGCCATTTGCAGCTTCACGGCAAGCTGGCAAAGCAAATGGGCATGAATCCCAAGAACATCTGCATCGGTGAGCTCGGCAGTGTTTTCGAGCTGACCAAGCGTACCTGCAAGTGTGACCATGTGGTTCCCGCCGGAATGGTGCTGGTAGACGGCACCGGCGTTGGCGATGTAGGCAGTGTTGTTCTGCGGGACCGGAAGCACCTGGCCGAGGACGGTATGATCGTGGTCTGCGTGAATCTTTCTGCCGAGGACGGCAGCGTGATCACCGGTCCGGATATCATCACCCGCGGCTTCGTATATGTGAAAGAATCTGAGGAACTGATGGACGAGCTGAAGGAAGTGGCCATGGAAGCCATTGACCGCTGCATCCGCAAGCGCATCAAGGATTGGACCGCTATCAAATCCGCCATCAAGTCCGACATCAGCGGTTATCTCTATAAGACCACCAAGCGCAATCCCATGATCCTGCCCGTTATCATGGAAATTTAACGGAAACAGGCCGCTGCCATGTGGCAGCGGGCTGTTCAGTCTGCAGGGGGAACCGCGACGCAAAAAGTATCCATTTGTCATATAATAATGCCCATTTATCCTGGGTGTGTTTTCTTGCTTTTTCATTCGGCGGATGCTATAATTTCCATAGTCTCGTGTTTTGCTATCATATTGCAGCTTACCATAATACCGACAGTTATTGCTGAGGGGAGATATGACTATGGGAATTTCAGTAACGGATCATTCTATCGCTTTTGAGAACCGCTATGTAAAAATTTCGATCTCTCAGAAAGATGCTAAAGTTGAAAGCATTTTCGACAAGGTACATAGCAAGGAAATGAAGGGGGAGGATACTTACTTCTTCTCCTTAATCGCACAGGACAAAAAAACTGTTGTTGTGCCTACCGCTGTGCGTTGCAGTGATGGCTGCATCACAGTGGAAACCCCTCTGGGTGATTTCCACGTGGCAGTGGCCACTGAAGAAGAATACTTTACCTTTGAACTGGTACGGGAGCTTCCTGCTGCAGCCTACAAATACAGCCTTGCCCATGCCAAGTACAGCTATGATATCAGCGATAAGCGTAACACCGGTGCCATCGGCATTGCCATGACCTGCTGGACCAACCCCTGCTTCTATCCCGATGCCAAGGACCGGGAGACCAAGGCCGAGGTCGTTACGGCACTGCGTACCGAAGGCGCGAAGTATGGCCTGATAATCGCACCTATCCGGGAGCATAAGGAGCTGATCAAGAAGGTCTGCCTGGCCATCGACAAGAATCAGGGGCTGGTCACGGAATATGGCGGCGCATGGGCCCGGGAGGCCAAACCCAACTGCGGCAACTACATCATTCAGCTCGAAAACTCTCAGGAATTCATCAAGGAGAATATCGAGTTCTACAAATCTCTGGGCGTGGATCAGATTGACTTCCACCAGTGGCCCACCACCTTCCGTCAGGGCGATTTTCAGTACATCAAATACGATTCACCCGCAGAGTTTAAAAAGCAGGTGGTGGATGTTCTGGAAGAGAACGGCCTTAGCGCCGGCCTTCATACCTATGCCCACTATATCGACTACAAATGCGATTCTATCTTGTCTGACCCCAAGTGGCAGAAGGATCTGGCTGTGTTGGAAACTTTCACACTGGCAGAGGATATTGATGAGAATGCCGTGTTTTTACCCACAGTAGAGTCTACAGCAGATGTATGTAGTGACTATGGATTTTTCAACACCAATTCTCCCTACGTTTTGATTGGGGAAGAACTGATCCGGTTTGAAAATGATGACCATGGCTTCAAGGTGGCGCAGCGCGGTGCCTGCGGCACTAAGGCTGCAGCCCATGCCAAAGGCGAGCAGATCAAGCACATGGAAGCCATGTTCCGGATGTTTGCCCCGGTTCTGGGTTCGGAGCTGTTCTACCAGATCGCCAGAAACACTGCCAAAGCCTACAACGAGGGCGGCTACAGGATGATCTATCTGGATGCCCTTGACGGTGTTCACGCCGGATGCAGGCATAACGAGGATATTTCCTTCTACTATCTGGCAGAGTTCCTGCGGGAAGTTCTGAAATGGTGCGACACGACACCCATTATCGAATGCTCCACGCTCCGTCCCAGTATTTGGGCCGCAAGAGGCCGTCTTGGCAATTTCGATACCCCCTACCGGGCCTTTAAGTGGTGGAACAGGGAATGCCACCTGCCTATGAATCTGTGCTTCCTTGATATGTACACACAGCCGTCTTTGGGTTGGTACTACTTCTATGCCACTACGGATGAATACCCGGGCAATGAGCACACCAAGTATCAGCATTGGGATTCCGCGGAGTACATCGGCGCCCTTGCTGCGATGTATAACTTCAACATGGTTTTTGCGGATACCGATTTGGAGAAGTACAGGCGGCTTCCTGCCCTCAGACGCAATATCGCCATCTATCGCCGCTGCGACGAGCTTCGCAAGGCTGGCTACTTCTCTGAGGATTTCCTCCGGACGGTAAGAAAGAGTCCTTGGGAGCAGCACATCGTCCAGAAAGATGACGGCAGTTATGTCTTCGTAGAGAAGGATTATCAGGTCAAGAAACTGTTCGATTTGGGCGACGCGGCACGAAATAAAGCCTGTTACAGCAATCCCTTCGCTGCCCAGAAACCCTTTGTGCGCATTGAAGCGCTGATGTCTGCTAAGGGAACGAATCCCCAAGTCCTGTTGAAGCTGGACAAGGACAAGGATCTTACGGAGCAGGTGCTGGAAAATAGCTTTGGCGGTGAGACCGACCTCTCTGCGCATCTGGCAAAGACCGTTTCCGTGTGCGGCAACGGCAAAGCCGGCGGTGCCATCGCCATCAAGATGCGTGCCGGCACCAACAGTGAAAAGGGCTTCGCGGAGTATATCATCGATACGGATTTCGAAGGCTGGCGAGACTTCATCCTGCTGGAGGCAGACAACGGTGAGCGCCCGGACTTGCCTTTTGACAAAAAGGAATACACCTCGCTTCCTTACAGTGTGATCCGTGCCGGCTACAAGCACGAAAGAGCCACCAGGATCGCGGTGGAGACCACAGGCGATATGACCGGCGTGAAAATGACCGATATTATAGCCGTCAATCATATGTATGAAGTGCTGAAGAACCCAACAGTACACCTCGGCGACGAAGTGGTCACCTTTGATTGTGAGCTGATGAGCACCGATTTTATCGAGTTTGACGGGAGCCATGCCAAGGTCATTGACCGAAACGGCAATGAAAAGCCGGTCTACTTCACCGGAGGGCTGACAGCCCCTGCCGGAAGCTTTGAAGCAGAACTGACCGCAAAACCCCTCAACGGCGGCGTGGCCAGAGCCCAGCTGACCTTTGGCTTTACCGGACAGGAAGTGAAACAAGGCACGACTGTGCCGCAGCAGCCTGACGAATGCACTGACGATCCCCCATTTACAACAGAAAAGCTGACCTTACACTTCTAAAATGATTGTCATTAGACCGTTGCCATAAGACAACAGCCCGCTGCCATGTGGCAGCGGGCTGTTCTTGTGTCAGGTTTTTTCAGTTTGTTATCTTTATTCCGATTCCCTGCTTTGGTTCTTCACATTTCCCAAGGCTTCTCCCGCTGTCTTTCCCAGCAGTTCCAGACCTTCCGCACTAAAATGGCCGGGAACGTCCGGATGCATGTATTGGGGCATTTCATGCATTTGCGCCGCAAGGCGTGTAAGCATTACGAATTCTTTGCTGCTTTCACATACCGTATCCTGTGCGTCAATGATCTGCTGATCTCTCTCATCACCGGCAAATCGGCCCACGCGGATCATACCAAATGCTTCAATTCCCAGATTTTTCTTCAATGCATCATTCAAACATACCAGGCTCTCCATGTACGCGTCCTTTTGAACGCGGGCAATGGCATCGCTTTCTCCTTGAAACCATACAAAGAAGATCTGACCGATGTCGTACACAGGCAGCAGTTTTTGGATCGCTGCCTTGGTTTTCTCCACGATCATCTCATAGCCTATGGTACCCGGAAGCCAGTATCTGATTTGTGTGCTGCCCTTAGCTGCGTGCACTGCCGTCACCTTTGTGCCGGTGATCCGGATATTTCTGATATCATGAAAGCCAAATTAAGCAAACAGAAATTTGAAAACTTCGGATCTTGTAAAGAAGCAATTCCCTTCCTGAATGCTTTATATGAGGAATACACCCACGAAAGCAGTTATTTGCTTATGTACGGTTATCTTCATACTGTAATGGGTATGCTCTTTCGTAAACTTGCGACAGTTGAAGACACGTGCGACATAAGTCCGGATCTTGTATCAAAAGCACTGAAATACATTTCACAAAACTACACAAACGCTTTGACACTGAAAAATACCGCCAAATATCTTGGTGTGGATCCCTGCCACCTGTCGCGGGAAATATCGAAGAAAATACCTACAGGATTTTGTGGCTACCTTCATCAGCTGCGAATAGAAAAGGCTAAAAAATTGCTTGCCGAAACAAATCATTCCATATACGATATTATGCTGGAAACAGGTTTTTCCAATCAGCAGACATTCTACAGAGTCTTCAAGCAATTCACCAAAACAACGCCCCGGCAATACCGCAGAAATAACCACTAACCATTGCTTATACTAAATAAAATGCTTCCATCGCAAAAGGAGCGTTTTTAGCGATGCCCGGTTGTTGTTTTTTGTGAATAAGAATTGACTTCCCTATTTGCCTATGCTATCATGACACCAAAAGCAGCACAGCGAGGTAATTCATGAACTACTATTTTGCCCCCATGGAGGGACTTACCGACAGCATTTACCGCAAGGCCCATCATGCCCATTTCCCCGGTGTGACCCGGTACTATATGCCATTCATCTCCCCCACCGTTCACAGGACACTGACACCCCGGGAGGCCCGGGAATTACCGAAAGCGGACAGTGTGCCCTTTGAAGCAGTACCGCAGCTTCTGACGAAGGTCGCGGAGGATTTTCTTTGGGCAGCAGGTGTCTGCCGGGATTTGGGATATACAGAAGTGAATTTGAATCTGGGTTGCCCCTCCGGTACCGTTACCGCAAAGGGAAAGGGTTCCGGTATGCTCCGGGATTTTGACCATCTGCGGCAGTTTCTGGATGGTATCTATGTCGCTGCTCCCCTGCCCATCTCCATCAAAACCCGCCTTGGCTATGAAAACCCCGAAGAATTTCCCGCTCTGCTGGATATCTTTAACGATTATCCCATCCATGAGCTGACCGTCCATCCCCGGGTACGAAAAGATTTCTATAACGGCAAGGTTGATATGGATGCTTTCCGCTACTGCGTAGAAAACAGCAAGGCACCTGTATGCTTTAATGGCAACCTGTGCAGCATTTCCCAGATCGAAGCCTTTTCCCGGGAATTTCCCCAAGTACGGTCCGTAATGATCGGCAGAGGTCTTGTTGGTGATCCCGGCATGCTGACGCCCGGCGGTACCACCGCCCAGGCACTGGAAGCCTTTATGGACACGCTGCTGGAAGAATACCAAACTGCCTTTGGTAGTGCCCGCAACGCCATGTTCCGTCTGAAAGAAAACTGGCATCTGCTTCTTTACCGCTTCGAAGGCAGCGAAAAGCTGGGTAAGCGCCTGCGCAAGACTGCCGATCTTGCGGAATATAAGCAGATCGCCAGAGAGATTTTCCATAACCTGCCGCTTATCCCGGAGTTTTGTCCGGATTGGTAGTGAAAGAGTGTTTCCCATACAAAAATTTCATTAATAAAATTGCCGAAAGAGAAAGGATGTAACGGTATGCTTCATTTTCATGCAGCCGATGAAACAAAACTAACGGTTCAAATTTCAGATCATCTTGTCCGTGCATGTCTGGACGAAAATTCCGGGGATACCTATTTAGAATTCGTGATCCAGCCGGAGTATGCCTTTGACGGAAGTGAGTATGTACTGTTTCCTGCATGCTGTTACAAGGGAAATCAATTTGATGTGCTTCCCAAAGATTATCCCCCTATGTTCACCAGAAAAGAAGCCAGTGTTGACATGCCGGTGACCATCACAGACGTCCCTCGCCTGAATAAGGATGGATCTGGAATCATCGAGGTCACTACCGGTGACCTCAGCACCCCCTGCATTGGTCTGTATCTGCCGAAAGCGAAGAAGGGTATTCTGCTTCACACCATTCAGCAGATCGACGGTATCAATCTGGGCCTTTGCTACGAAAAGGGCAAAATGATGATTCGCTGGCCGTTCTACCGGAAGACAGCCTATCGCTGGCCTCATATGAAACCCAGCCAAGACAAACAGCGGATGTTCCATAAAGGTGAAATCATAGAAATTCCCTATCGGTATACGGAATTTGATTGTAACAGCATGGAACAGTTTTACCGGGTATTCTTTGAAAACCGCAAAGTCATGGGTCTTCCGGATGACCGTCCGCCAATCCTGCCCTTTGAAAAACAATTTGATATCCTGCAGGACAAGTTCAACTATTTGAACTGGTATGATGTAGGTGGCTTTTATGGCCATGTCACAAAGGATAACAGCAGCAGTGTTGCCTGGCAACCCGGTTGGTGTGGCGGTTGCCTGTCTTCCTACGGCCTGCTGAAACGGGGTGGCAAAAAAGAAGAACTAAGAGCTATTTCCACCCTGCGCCATGCATATCGAACCCAGCGAGCTTGCGGATTCCTCCCCGATGCCACTGACAGTAGCGGCAAAGAGGTCTCCAGAGGCTTTGGTGGAGAAGAAACCAAAAATTTGCATCTGATTCGCGAAAGCGGCGATGTACTATACTACACATTTAAACATTTTGACGTACTGAAGGATCGAAATATCCCGATTCCTGAAGATATAGAAAATGGTGCCAAACGCCTTGCAGATGCCTTTGTGAGTCTTTGGAATGCGTACGGCCAGTTTGGTCAGTTTGTAGATATCGATACCGGCGAAATTGTCGCAGGCGGTTCTACCGCCGGTGCCATCGCCAGTGCCGGTCTTTGCAGCGCATATCAGTATTTTAAAACCCCCCGTTATCTGGAGGTAGCAGAAGCTGCTGCGGACATGTATTACCGGCGGGATGCCGCCAACGGCTTCACCACCGGCGGGCCCGGCGAGATCCTTCAGTGTCCGGACAGCGAAAGTTGCGCAGGCCTGTTGGAGAGTTTGATCGTCCTGTATGAGATCACAAAGGAAGCGCACTGGCTGGAAAAGGCCAGACACCTTGCCCACATTGCCGCGAGCTGGACAGTATCTTATAACTACCGCTTCCCTGCAGAAAGTGAATTTGGGCGTCTGGGTATGAAAACTGTCGGTGCAGTATTTGCCAATAGTCAGAACAAGCACGCGGCTCCCGGTATTTGTACCCATTCCGGCGACAGTTTGTACAAGCTTTACCGTCATACCGGTGATCCTTTGTATCTGGAGCTATTTGAAGATATTGTGTTGACGGTCAGCCAGTATATGTCCACCGACGCACGCCCCATTTACTCCTGGGATGTGCCTAAGGATGCCAGCCTGCTCAATGATGATACCATCACTGTCCCCCGGGAGAAATTGCTGCCCGGCTATATCTGCGAACGAGTCAACATTTCTGATTGGGAGAGCTGGCGCTGCGTGGGCGGCGTATTCAACGGAAGCTGCTGGTGTGAGTCTACCAATTTGCTGATTCTGGCAGATTGTACCGAGTTGGTGGACACCTCTAAAATCAAATGGTTGCACTAAGTGTACACACAGTTAGAACTTCCAAAATGTAACACAGAAACACTTTGGAAAAAGTGAAAATATTCTAAATTGCGGGGTATAACAGGATGAAAAAGCCATTACTCAGCAAAATGTCGCTTCGCCAGAAAATCGGACAAACAGGTATGCCCAGTCCTCCGGATGCGTACTTTGCCGCCAAAGATCTCGGCGGCTTTGAACAGTACTTTTCCAAGTACCCCTTCGCAGGTTTGTATTTAAACTATGAAATAAAAAAGCTAGTGTAGAGCCCATCACTGCTCCCGCGGATCTGGCCAAAATCGTGCAGGAGGCATCCGATGCCAGTGACATTCCCCTGCTCGTATCCTGTGACGCAGAGCTGGGCGGCAAAGAGTTTTTCGACGAGCTGCACCGCATTCCTTCCAACATGTCTCTGGGCGCAGCCAGATCCAAGGAGCTTACCTATCTGAGAAGCTATTATTACGCCCGGGAGCTGCGGTCTTTCGGTATCAACTGGCAGTTTGGCCCTGTGTGTGACCTCCTGTCCAATTTCTTCTGCTGCAGTGGCATCCGGTGCATGTCTGATCAGCCGGAGGCCATGATGGAACTTTTGCCGGAGATCATCAGAGGTTTCCGGGATGCAGGCGTGATGCCCTGCGCAAAGCATTATCCAGGAACCAAAGGAGAATACCGTGATTCCCATTTCTGCACCGCTACCAACAGGCAGACCAAACAGCAGTGGGACAATTCTTACAGAAAGATCTGGCAGACCGCAGTGGATGCGAACGTGGAAAGCATTATGGTATCCCATGCTGCCTTCCCGGCAGTGGATCCTTCTTTTACCAGCAACGGCGCCCCCACACCTTCCACAGCTTCCAAAAAAGTCCTTGATATTCTACGTGAGGAGATGGGTTATCAGGGCGTTATCTTGACGGATGCCATCAGCATGAAGGGCCTTGCTGCTGCCCTTTCCCATGAGGATATTTACATTGAATGCTTCAATGCCGGCAATGATCTGATCCTGTTCTGCAAGAATGACTACATTGACGTGATGGAAAAAGCCGTCCTTGATGGCCGGGTATCCATGGAGCGGCTGGATCAATCGGTCCAAAGAATTCTGGATATGAAGGAAAAGCTGGGCCTGTTTGATGAAAAGCGGGATCCCATGCCCCTGTCTGAAGAAGAAACCCAGAAGTTTGACCAGGTCGTATATGGCATCGGTCAGGCTGCCATTACCCTCATCAATAACAAGCAGCAGATGATTCCCTTCGCACCCAATGCGGTCAAGCGGGTGGCCATCATCAGTCTGGCACCTTACAGACCTTTCTTTGACGAACTGAATGTCATGGTCAAGGCCTTTGAGGAAAAAGGCATCACCGTAACACTTCTGGAACATCTGCACTCTAAGGAGCAATTGGAAGGTCTGAGCAAGACGGAAGACATCATTATTTATGCATGTTATCTGGCCCAGTCCCGTCCCAGCGGTATGTCCTTCTACTCCCGTCCCGAGGATATGTTGACACTGTTCCACGGTCTGTCTTATGGCGCAGACAAATCTGTGGTCGTTTCCTTTGGCGCCCCGTCTATCTATTATAATTACTTTGAATCCGCAAACACATACCTGAATGCCTATTCCAGTGACGCAGGAACTATGCGGGCCTTCGTGGACGGAATTCTGGGTGAATATGAATTTACCGGAAAAACCCCGGTGGCATTGTATCCCAAATTTGCAGATTAATCATCCAAGTTATAAAAAACAGGCACACGGTTTATTACCGTGTGCCTGTTTCTTTAGCCTGCCATATCTGCCTTGCCAAGAACAATCTTCTTATAGTTGACTTCCATGGGATATTCTTCCATAGCCTTCTCCATTATTTCAGAGCAGGCATCAGTGATCAGCGCTTCCTTTGCACGGCGGATCCAGCCTTCCTCGCCGTAGACGAAGAACATAATGTGGTAGCCATAGCTGGTCTTGACGATGCCGGTATCGCCATACTGGCGGCTTTCATCAAAGCACCAATCGTTGAACTCAGGGACCATCTGACCCTCGTACACATATTCGTACAGACCGCCAGTGGCCTGAGAACCGGGATCTTCCGTTGCCTCGCTGGCCAACAGGCTAAAGGATTCCTCTGTTGCTTCGCCTTCCTGCCATTGCTTCAGCAGAGACTCTGCTTCCAGAAGACAGGTGTCCCACTCCTCCTGAGAGTAAGTGACCTCGCCGTTTTCATCTTCTGTACCGCCCTTGGGCATGATAAGAATGTGGCGCACATCAATCAACTTACCACTTTCCTTGTCCACACTGTACGTTGTCTTCAAGGTGTCAGCATTGGCTTCATAGTAAGCATCGATCTCCGCGTCAGTGGGGGTCATTTTTTCGTACAGACTATCCACATATTCCATGCCGCTATAATAAACATTCAAATAATGCATATAGTCGTCCAAGCTGGTGGAGGGGCCCATATCCATCTGCACCATCTCGTCAGCACCGGACAGACCGTACTGGGCGGCACTGGCTTCCATAGTATCCACCATAGCTTCCAGCTGCTGTGTCAGTTCGTCAGATCTTACATAGCCTTCCTTTTCTGCAAGCAACAGCATACTTTGGTAGTTATGCCATGCATTGAGTGCGCTATCAATAAAGAACTGCTCCCAAGTACCTGATTTCTCATCTATAAGCTGCTCGGAAAGGGGCTTTGTAACATCCAGACCGAGATAACTCAGATAGTTTCCATATTGCTGGTAGAATTCATAAACATTCATCCAGTAGAATACCTGAAACTGTCCGTTGGTCAGTTCCTTGCCGCCCACGGTAGCAATCACATCATCGGCTGCCTTTACTGCCTTTTCCTCTTTTGCATAGTATTGATCCTTATAGAACAGGTCATTGGTTCTGGGTTTCCAGCCGCCATTGGCCCAGTACCAAACCATTGACGCAAGGCCCAATACCAACGCAACGCAGACAGCGATGGCCGTTACTTTGACCCAGGTCTTTTTCTGCGCAGGCACAGAATTCTCCTCTTCCTGCAGTTCTTCCATGGCTGTTTCATTTTCCTCTGGATCAGCAATTTCTTCCACAGAGAAAACGTTGGCCGCTTCGGCCTCAACAGCAGCCACTTCCTGCTCCACTACAACTTCAGGCTCGATCGGTGCACCGCAGACGGGGCAAACGGTCGTGCCCTCTTCCACCTGCACATGGCATTTGTTACAGATCATATTTTCCTCTTTCCTCTCCCTCAAAGAGCATAGTAATAACGCGAGTTTACCACAGCAACGCAAAAAATGCAAGGGTAGTGACCAAATGTTTACAAAACCGCAAAAATTCCAAAGCAACTCTTGCAAAACGAAAGAAAAAATGCTATTCTTTATAGTTGAGATAGTATTGTCGGAGGATTGACAATGAATACAAAAACAACTGTGATTTCTCAGGAGCAGCTGCAGCAGCAGTTTGACTTCTGCGCGAAAATACATGCCATCTGGCACAGCCGGGGCATCACCCCTCTTGCCTATGTGGAGACCTATGGTTGCCAGCAGAACGAGGCAGATTCTGAACGAATTCGTGGTCTTTTAAGTAGCAGCGGATACGCCATGACCGATACCGCTGAGGGTGCCGATGTGGTTGTCATGAATACCTGCGCCATCCGGGAACACGCGGAGCAGCGGGTCTTTGGCAATTTGGGCGCATTGACTCATACCAAGCGCCGCCACGAAGGTCAAAAGATCTTTCTGTGTGGCTGCATGGCGGGACAGGATCATGTGGTTCAGCGGATCAAAAAAAGCTATCCCCATGTGGACGGTGTTTTCTCCACCCACCACCTGTGGCAATTTGCCGAGATCCTCTACCGGGTGCTGACCACCGGCAAGCGCACCTACTTTGTAGAAGACGAAGCCGGTTCCATTGCAGAGGGCCTTCCCCAGAAACGGGACAACACCTTAAAATCCTGGGTTTCCATCATGTATGGCTGCAACAATTTCTGCACCTACTGCATCGTTCCTTACGTCCGTGGACGGGAGCGCAGCCGGAAGCCGGAAGATATTTTGGCGGAATGCCGCGAACTAATCGAGGCCGGTTCCAAGGACATTACCCTGTTGGGCCAGAATGTAAACTCCTATGGAAAAGACTTGGAAAACGGCATGGACTTTGCTGACCTTCTGAAAGCCATTTCTGAGATCCCCGGTGAATTTTTGATCCGCTTTATGACCAGCCATCCCCGGGACGCTTCCAAAAAGCTATTCGATACCATGGCCGCCTCTCCCAAGATCGCCAAGCAGCTTCACCTGCCCTTCCAATCCGGTTCTTCCCGTGTGCTGAAGGCTATGAACCGTCACTATGACCGGGAGACCTACTTAGAAAAGGTCAACTACGCAAAATCTGTCATGCCCGATCTGGTGCTGACCAGCGATGTGATCGTCGGCTTCCCCGGAGAGACCGCTGAGGAGTTTGAAGAAACCTTGTCGCTCATCAGCCAAGTGCACTACGACTCTCTCTTTACCTTTATTTTCTCCCCCCGGGCTGGTACTCCCGCCGCATCTATGGACGATCCCACTCCCAAGGCGGAGAAAAATGCCCGTTTTGACCGGCTGTGTGATCTGCAGAATTCCATTTCCGAACAGATCCATCAAAACTACATCGGCAAGACCATGCGCTGTCTGGTGGACGGACAGGACAAGGAACTGCTTACCGCCCGTACCGAAGGCGGACGACTTGTCCGCTTCAGTGGTGATCCTTCCCTCATTGGAAACTTTATCGATTTGACCATCACCGGCGCCACTACATGGAGCTTGACCGGACAGCAGGAGGTAACCCATGGCTGATAAGAAGCAAGAGCTGACCCCCATGAAGCGCCAATACAATGCCATCAAAGCTGAAAATCAGGACTGCATCCTGTTTTTCCGTTTGGGTGACTTCTACGAAATGTTTGACGAGGATGCCCGCCTTGCCTCCCGGGAGCTGGATTTGACCCTGACCACCCGTGACCGTGGCAAGCCCCAGGAAGAGCAAACCCCCATGTGCGGCGTTCCCTACCATAGTGTGGATGCCTACATCGCCCGTCTGGTTGCCAAGGGCTATAAAGTCGCCATCTGCGAGCAGACAGAAGATCCTGCCACCGCAAAGGGCCTGGTCAGCCGGGATATCACCCGGATCGTCACCCCCGGTACGGTTACCGAAAGCTGCATGCTGGAAGAAAGCCGCAACAACTACATGGCCTGCCTGTATGCAGAAAACAAAAAATTCGGTCTTGCTTTCTGTGATGTTTCCACCGGTGCATTTTTTGCCACTGTCTGCCCCGACGAAGAGACCGCCGTCTCCGAGCTGGGCCGCTTTGCTCCCAGCGAAGTGATGCGTGGCGGCAGCGCAGCGGTATCCCCTGTGGTCGACCATGCGCTATTTCACCATCTGCGCTGTTGCGTAGATGAAGGTCTGCCTGCCGGTTTTACCGCTGAAGATGCGGAAGCTTTGCTGCAGCAGCATTTTGGTCTGCCCCTTTCCCAACTGGGTCTGACGGGACTTCCCGAAGCCATTATGGCCAGCGGCGCCCTTTTAAAGCAGCTTCTGTTTGTACAGAAGAATGAGCTGAAGCATATCCGCAGCCTGCAGTATTACACCACCGGCATCTTTATGGAGCTGGACATTGATGCCCGCCGGAATTTGGAATTGACCGAAACCCTGCGTACCAAAGAAAAACGGGGCACCCTCCTATGGGTGCTGGACAAGACCCAGACCGCCATGGGCGGACGGATGCTGCGCAGCTGGCTGGAAAAGCCGCTGTTGGATCCCATCGAAATCGGCCGCCGTCACAGTGCTGTGGAAGAACTGGTGGGCAACACCATCTGCCGTGGCGAGCTGCAGGAGGCTCTGAAGGGCGTGACGGATTTCGAGCGTGTCATGACCCGTATCGTCACCGGCTCTGTCAACTGCCGGGATCTGTTAGGCCTTGCCAGCGGTTTCCGGGCCTTACCGGAAGTAAAGCAGCAGCTTTCACTGGTGGAATCCCCTCTGCTTCGCAAGTTGGAACAGGCTATTGACCCCTTGACCGATTGCGCTGATCTCATTGAGAACACCATTAAGGAAGATCCCCCCATTACCATCCGGGAAGGCGGCATCATTCGTCCCGGTGCCAACACGGAAGCGGACCGACTGCGGGATCTGATGGATGGCAGCAAAGGTACGATCCTTGCCATTGAAGCAGAAGAAAAAGAAAAGACCGGCATCCGTACTTTAAAAGTCAGCTACAACCGGGTATTCGGTTATTACATTGAAGTATCCAAGTCCTTTGCCGATCAGGTGCCCGACCACTATATCCGCAAGCAGACCCTTGCCAACTGCGAGCGCTACATCACACCGGAGCTGAAAGAGCTGGAAGAGCAGGTGCTCACCGCAAAAGACCGGCTGACCGCTCTGGAATATCAGATCTTCACACAGCTTCGTGAGCATCTGGCCCAACAGGCTGCCAGAGTCCAGGCGGTTGCCGCTGCTGTTGCCGCCACCGATGCCCTTTGCAGCTTGGCAGCCGTTGCCGTGCAGCGGGGCTACTGCCGCCCGGAGATTACGCTAAATGACGAGATCTCCATCAGCGAAGGCCGTCATCCTGTGGTGGAGCAAATGCTGAAGGATTCTCTGTTCGTTCCCAACGATACCCAATTGGGTATGCAGGACAATCAGGTGTCCATCATCACCGGTCCCAATATGGCAGGTAAATCCACCTATATGCGACAGGTGGCATTGATCGTGCTGATGGCCCAGATGGGTTCTTTCGTACCTGCCAGATCTGCCAGAATCGGTCTGGTGGACCGGGTATTTACACGCATCGGTGCCAGCGACGATCTGGCCTCCGGTCAATCCACCTTCATGGTAGAAATGTCCGAGGTGGCATCTATTTTGAAGCATGCCACCGCCCGCAGCCTGCTGATTCTCGACGAAATCGGCCGCGGTACTTCTACATACGACGGTATGGCTATCGCCCGTGCAGTGCTGGAATATGCCGCCAATCCCAAAAAGCTGGGCGCAAAGACCCTGTTTGCCACCCACTACCATGAGCTTTCCACCATTGAAAATGAGCTTCCCAATGTAAAGAACTATAATATCGCCGTGAAAAAGCGTGGCGACCAGATGATCTTCCTTCGCAAGATCGTTCCCGGCGCTACTGATGACAGCTACGGTGTGGAAGTTGCCAAACTGGCAGGCCTGCCCAACGCGGTTATCAACCGGGCCAGAGAGATTTTAGAGGAGCTGGAAAGTCAGGATGGACGCACTGTCGTGGTAGCTGCTCCCCAAGCGGAAGATCAAATCAGTATGCTGGATCTTCGCAGCCAACAGGTCTGTGCCGCGCTGGAAGCCATCACCGTAGAAACATTGACGCCTATTGAAGCCATGAACGAGCTCTATAAGCTCAAGAATATGTTAAAATGAAAAAAACGCTTTCTGTATCTCCTTCCAAAAAAGAATGGATTCTGGGTGCGCTATACATGCTTCTGGAGCTGTTCGTTTTACCATCCATTTTGGCATTTGGCAACCAGTTCCTTCCGAAGCCTCTGTCTGAAGAAAAATTGAATGTGGTCTTCTTTATTTTGAATTTCGGTGTTACTACGCTGATTTTCCGCAGCTTTATCAAGAAGACACTTCTGCACATCAAACACGGCTTTGCTCCTGTTGGCTTTGCCGCCATCCGGGGATTTTTAATGTACTGGGCAGGAAACATACTTGTGACTATGCTGGTCCTGCGCATAAACCCGGATTTTATCAATGTCAATGATGCCACTATCGCCACCATAGTAGAGGAGAATTTCCTGCCTATGGCTGTCTGCACCATTTTCTTTGTGCCGGTAGCGGAAGAATTGCTGTTCCGTGGTGTGCTGTTCGCAGGCTTCTACAACCGAAGTCCGATACTGGCATTCTTGATTTCCACGGTGGTATTCAGTGCCATCCATGTAATCGGATATATCCCGCTTTATTCCTGGGATACTCTGCTGCTGTGCTTTATCCAGTACATCCCGCCCAGCATTGCCTTGGGTTGGGCATACGCCCGGTCCGGTAGTATTCTTTCTCCGCTTTTAATGCATATGGTCATCAACGCCATCGGTATTTTTGCCATGAGGTAACATTTATGCCTAAAATCATTCAACTATCCCCCCATGTAGCCAATCTCATCGCTGCCGGTGAAGTGGTAGAGCGGCCCGCCAGTGTTGTAAAAGAACTGCTGGAAAATGCCGTAGATGCCGGTGCGAGTCAAGTCACTATAGAGATTCGTGACGGAGGTAT
This sequence comes from Faecousia sp., assembly GCA_045653485.1. GTDB lineage: Bacteria > Bacillota > Clostridia > Oscillospirales > Oscillospiraceae > Faecousia. The sequence continues at coordinate 21,954 of JAZOLX010000135.1, forward strand.
GACTTTTCTGCGGGTCACCGACAACGGCTGCGGTATGTCAGCCGAAGATGCCCGCACAGCCTTTTTGCGCCATGCTACCTCCAAGCTTCGGAATGCTGAAGATCTGGCAGCCATCGCTACCATGGGTTTCCGTGGTGAAGCCTTGGCCGCCATTGCATCGGTCAGCCGCATCGATCTGATGACTAAGACCCCCGGAGCCATTGCCGGCACCAGTTTGCATCTGGAAGCGGGCAGCATCACCGAGGAGACAGAGGTTGGATGTCCCGACGGCACCACCATCATTATCCGGGATCTGTTCTTCAACACCCCCGCCCGTATGAAGTTTATGAAGTCCGACACGGTAGAAGGTGGACGTGTAGCAGCTGCCGTGCAGCAGCAGGCTCTGGCACACCCGGAAGTGGCTTTTAAATTTATCCGCGACGGCAAGCAAGTTTTGTCCACCCCCGGTACCGGCGGATTGGAAGCGGCTGTCTACTGCGTCTATGGCCGGGGATGTGCCAAGATGATCAAGGTTGACAGCCGTGGGGAAAGCTACAGCTTGACCGGTTTTGTGTCTAAGCCTACGGATTCCCGGCCCAGTCGGGCGCTGCAGACCTTCTTTGTCAATGACCGGCCGGTAAAATCCCGGCTGCTGATCGCTGCCTTTGAGGAAGCCTACCGCAATCAAATCATGGTAGGAAAATTCCCCGCCTGCGTGCTGCATCTGCGTCTGCCTGCCAATACAGTGGATGTGAATGTACACCCGGCCAAAACAGAAGTGAAATTTTTAAATGAAAAGGCGGTATTCGATTGTGTCCACTACGGTGTATTGGGCGCTCTGAATAAGACCCCCGACCGTCCCCAGGTGCAATTTAAACCTGCGCCTGCAGCTCCCGCTGCATCCAAGGCAGAACCCCCAAAAGCCGCACCTGCCAAACAGGAAAGTTTCTTCCGTACCATGACCACGGAGGAATTCAAAACATTCTCCACAGCGCTGAAGGATGCCCCTCAACCGCGAAAGGAAGCAGCTGCAGCTACTGTGAAAGCCATGACCCAGCCGGCACTACCATTGCAGGATTCCATTGTTCTGCCTGTTACTCTGCCCACATTGCCTGAGAAACCGGCACCTGCGCCTAATGTACCGGAAATGCAGCAGGAACCGGAACAGACCGCGCTGCCCATGCCTCAGGAGATTCCATGGCGGATCGTGGGCGAACTGTACCGCAGCTATATTCTGGTGGAACAAGGTGAGGAAGCTTTTTTGATCGACAAGCATGCGGCCCATGAGCGGATCCTCTTTGAGAAGCTAAAAGCCAATCAAGAAGCCATTACCGCCCAGACCCTTTTAACCCCCATCCCCTGCCGCTTAAGTCCAGAAGGCTGCGCTGAGCTGCTTACCAACAAGGTTCTCTTGGAAGAACTGGGATTTGAGATTGAAGAATTTGGCGATAATACCATTTTGCTGCGGCAGATCCCTATGGATCTTTCCCCGGAACAAGCAGTAGAAACTGCAGAAGCACTGGCTGCGGACCTGCTCAGTGGTCGCCGGGAACGGAAGGACTCCGTTCGGGACGAGGTGCTGCACACCGTTGCCTGCAAAGCCGCCATTAAGGCAGGTTGGGATAACGATCCCAAAGAACTGGAAGCGCTGGTCAAGCAGGTCATGGCCAATGAGGATTTGAAATACTGTCCCCACGGGCGGCCTATCTGCATTTCCCTGAGCAAAAAACAACTGGAAAAGCAATTCAGGAGAGCCTAATATGTCTCGATCCGAAAAAGCCATTTTTACCAATTTATGCATGGTCTACGATGATGCCGGAAATATTCTGGTGCAGGATCGCAAGGATCCGGATTGGCCCGGTCTGTGCTTTCCCGGCGGTCATGTAGAACCAGGTGAATCCTTTGTGGAATCGGTGATCCGGGAGGTCCTGGAGGAAACCGGACTGACCATTGAGCATCCCAAGCTCTGCGGAACCAAGCAATTTGAAACCAAAAAAGGTGAGCGGTATGTGGTCTTTTTATATAAGACCAACCGTTTTTCCGGTCAATTGCAATCCTCTGCCGAGGGCGAGGTTTTTTGGATTCCGAAAACCGATCTGCCCAAATACACCCTCTGTGATGACTTTGAAAGCATGATCAAAGTATTTGAATCCGACGAGCTCAGCGAGTTCTACTATTATAAGGAGGATGGCGGTTGGAAACTGCGGCTGTTATGAAGAATTTAATATGCATTGCAGGCCCTACCGCCTCCGGAAAAACTGCCCTGTCCATCGCTTTGGCAAAGGAACTGGATGCCGAGATCGTATCCTGTGATTCCATGCAAGTCTATAAGCGTATGGATATCGGCACTGCAAAACCCACATTGGAAGAGCGGGAGGGCATCCCCCACTATATGCTGGATGTGGCCGAGCCGGATGAGGATTTCTCCGTCAGCCGCTACTGCGCCACGGCAGCACCCATTGTAGATGATATTCTGGCACGGGGAAAAACCGCCATCATTGTCGGCGGCACCGGCCTTTACATGGACAGTTTGATCAAGGGCAATGACTTTGCTCCCTTCCCCTCTACGGGTATGCGAGAACGGTTGGAAGCGCAGCCAATCGAAGAGGTTTATGCCCAGCTTCAATCCATAGATCCGGAAGCTGCCTCCCGGCTGCATCTGGCGGACAAAAAGCGGATCATCCGTGCCATGGAGGTCTATATGGAAACCGGTGAAACCATCACGGAGCATAATCGCCGCACACAGTTAATTCCCCCCAAGTACACCCCTGTCTGGTTTGCTTTGGAGGATGAAAACCGGCAGGATCTTTATGATCGGATCGACCACCGTGTGGATATCATGTTGCAACAAGGTTTAATTGACGAGATTAAAAGCCTTCTGGCATCCGGTATCAGTGCCAAATGCACCGCCATGCAGGCCATCGGCTACAAAGAATTTGTAGCCGCGCTGGAAGGCCATATCGCAATAGAAGAAGCTGTCTCGCAAGTACAGCAGTCTTCCCGCCACTACGCCAAGCGACAACTGACCTGGTTTCGCAGAAATACCAACATCCACTGGCTGCGCCGCAGCAAATCCGTTGGCACCGAGGAAATTCTTCGTATGGCCCGACAGATTCTGCACGAAACCGACAACTGAAATCTGCTACCATATGTACATCCCAAACATCTTGAAAGAAAGAAGGAGTACATATGTCAGACACCGTCAATTTACAGGATGCCATTTTAAACGAGGTGCGCCGAGATCGGATTCCTGTGACCCTCTTCTTAATGAATGGCTTCCAGCTCAGAGGAATCATCACTGGCTTTGACAGTTTTGTGGTGGTGCTGGTAACCGATGGCAAGCAGCAGATGATCTACAAGCACGCCATCTCTACACTAGCCCCCATGAAACCGCTGAAAGCCGCGCAGAGTGCATAACCCAGGGGGCGACGGACACTTCCGCCGCCCCTTCGGCTTGCATACAGAAAGGAAATACCATGTCCATTGCCGAAAACGTTACATTAATCAAAGCCAATATCGCCAAGGCGGCAATTGCCGCAGGGCGGGATCCCAAAGAAATCAAACTGTGCGCTGCCACCAAGATGAACGACACGGATGCCGTCAGGCAGGCCATTGCTGCGGGTGTGGATTGCTGTGGAGAAAACCGGGTGCAGGAGCTTACCATGAAGCTTTCACAAAAGGCTTATGATGGCGCGCCGGTCCACTTTATCGGCCGTCTGCAGACCAACAAGGTCAAGCAAGTAGTAGGCAAGGTATCTCTCATCCACAGCGTGGACAGGCTGAATCTTTTGGAGGCAATCCAAAAGGAGGCGGCAAGGCAGGGTATCATTCAGGATATATTGCTGCAGGTCAACATCGGCCACGAGGATTCCAAGGGTGGCTTCTGGGAAGATGAATTACTGGAGCTGCTTCCAAATATAGTCAATTTCCCCAACGTTTGCGTAAAAGGCTTGATGGCAATTCCGCCCATTTGCGAAATTTCTACAGGAAATGACGAATTTTTTCAAAAAATGTACAACCTGAGTGTTGACATCAGAGCAAAAAAATACGATAATGTATTCGTCGACATTATGTCCATGGGTATGTCAGATGACTATATCAGCGCGATTCGCTATGGTAGTACCATGATTCGCGTTGGTACCGCCATTTTCGGTGCCCGTAATTACACAACGTCGCATCCAATCTGATGTGAACATATAGGAGGAAAATAGAGATGAGTTTTTGGGATAATGTTAAAAAGTTTGCACAGCCGTACGCTGACGATGATTACGATGATTACGAAGACGACGAGATGGAAGAATTTGAAGATGAGGTAGAGGAACCCGCTCCCCGGCCCGCCCGCCGCACCCCCAGCTTTGCATCTTCCGTTTCTAACGATACTGCTTCCGATTACAGCGCTCCTGCCGCTTCTTCCGCGCCTGTCAGCAGCGGTTTCAGCGGTCAGGTTCTGAACATGAACTCCGGTAAGCAGGAAGTTGTCCTGTTCCATGCCAAGACCTTTGATGATGCCGCCAAGGCTGCCACCGAGCTGCGCAGCAAGCGCGCTATTATTCTGAACATGGAAAACGTTGACAAGGCTTTGACCCGCCGTGTAGTTGATTTCCTGTCCGGTTGCGTATTTGCTCTGGACGGCCAGGTGAAAAAGATTGCCCAGTCCACCTACCTGTTCTGCCCCCACAGCATGGACATCGTAGGCGATCTGGAAACCTTCCAGGCCGAAGCCGAGAGCTATGTATAATTTGGATACGGAGGTATAAACCATGTTTACACCCCAGCAGATTGAACAGATTTCTTTTAACCGCGCTACTTTCGGCGGCTATGATATGCAGGCTGTGGATGAATTTCTGGAGCCATTGACCGAGGATTATATCACTCTTTATAAAGAAAACGCACTGCTTAAGAGCAAGATGCGCGTTCTGGTAGGCAAGTTAGAAGAGTACCGCAAAAACGAGGCTTCCATGAAAGATGCCATGGTGAATGCCCAGAAGACCTGTGACAAGATGGTCAAAGAGGCTGAAACCAAGTGTGCTCAGATGCTCAGTGATGCCAATGCTACTGCTGCTGAGAATGCCAAGAATGCCGATGCTATGATCGCTTCCGAAAACGCCCGGGTCGAGGATGCCAAGAAAGCCGCTGCCGCTAAGATCGATGAGATCCAAGAGCAGATCCGTTCCTGCCTGCAGGCGCTGGACCGCATCAAGGAAGCTAACCGCCCCATTGCTGCCGGTCCCTTCGACTTCGAGCGCGGCAACAGCCGTACATCCATCGATGTGAACGCAGAAGCTGTAGCCAACGAGATCTCCCAGAGCATTGAGGCACTGGTTGGAACCACCGAGGATGTGGATATCAAAATCGAGCCTCAGCATCCTGTGTCCGATACCACCAGCAAGTTTGCCAACCTGCAGTTTGGCCGCAACTACGATCCCAACCACAAGTAATATACCACAACGCAAAGACGAGGACGCGTAAGGGCGTATACCGCTTTCAGAGAGCTGCCGGAAGGTGCAAGGCAGTAAGCAGGCACGGTCTTATATCACCTCTGAGCAGCGCACCGAACCACCAGTAGGCCGCGCCGGGTCCGCCCGATACAGCGCAAACGAGTGCCGGTCCTTGACTGGAACGAGAGTGGTACCGCAGAGGTAATACATGCCTTTGTCTCTTAGTAATGAGGGACAAAGGCATTTTTTATTGAATTAATATGGAGGTAACTTCCAATGGATTACAAAAATACGATCATCACACCGAAAACCGACTTCCCCATGAAGGCCGGTCTGCCTGCCCGGGAACCCGGTATGCTCCAGCGCTGGGAAGAGCAGGACCTGTACAACGCCATGCTGGAAAAGAATAAGGACCTGCCCCCCTTCGTTCTCCACGACGGCCCTCCCTTCTCAAATGGCTATATTCACATGGGTCACGCCTTGAACAAGGCGCTGAAGGATTTTATCGTCCGCAGCCATGCCATGATGGGCTTCTATACCCCCTACGTGCCCGGTTGGGATAACCATGGTCTGCCCATCGAGCGTGCTATCGAAAACTCCAAGAAGAAGCTGAACAAAGATATGTCCGTACCGGAGTTCCGTAAAGCCTGCGAAGACTTTGCTGAGGACTTTATTCAGAAGCAGATGGACGGTTTCAAGCGGCTGGGTGTCGTTGGCCGCTGGGAAAACCCCTACCGTACCATGGACAAGCACTTTGAGGCACAGGAAGTAAAGGTCTTTGGCCGGATGTTCGACAAGGGGTTCATCTACAAGGGTCTGAAGCCTGTTACCTGGTGCCCCTTCTGTGCAACTGCTGTTGCCGAAGCCGATATCGAGTATAAGGACGACCCCTGTACCTCTGTTTACGTCAAGTTCCCTGTGAAGGACGATCTGGGCAAACTGGCCGGCTTCGATCTTTCCAATGCATTCTTCGTCATTTGGACCACTACCATCTGGACGCTGCCCGGCAATATGGGTATCTGCCTGCATCCCCGGGACAGCTATGTGCTGGTCAAGGCTGAAAACGGCGAAACCTATATCATGGCTCAGGCGCTGATGGAAAAGGTCATGGGCATCGGCGGTTTTGAAAACTACGAGGTTCTGGCAACCTACCCCGGTCAGTTCTTTGAGAACATGCTGGCCCAGCATCCCTTCCTGGACAAGACTTCCCGTCTGGTCAATGCCGAATATGTCACCATGGACTCCGGTACCGGCTGTGTCCATACCGCTCCCGGCTTCGGTGCTGACGACTATCAGACCTGTATGCGCTACGGCATGGAGCTGATTGTCCCTGTGGATGACTACGGCCGCCACACCGATTATGCAGGTAAGTACGCAGGACTCAAGACCGAGGACTCCAACCCCATCATTCTGGAAGACATGCGCGAAAGCGGCATGCTCTTCGCTTCCGAGAATATCATCCACTCCTATCCCCATCATGACCGCTGCAAGAAGCCCATCATCTTCCGTGCCACTCCCCAGTGGTTCTGCAGCGTAGAATCCTTCAAAGATCAAGCTGTGAAGGCTATCGAGAATGTACAGTGGTATCCTGCCTGGGGCGAAGACCGGATGATCAGCATGATCCGTGAGCGTGCCGACTGGTGTATCAGCCGTCAGCGCCGTTGGGGTCTGCCCATCCCCGTATTCTACTGCGAAGATTGCGGCAAGCCTGTTTCGAGTCCCGATTCCATCGAAAAGATCTCCAAGCTCTTTGATGAGCATGGCTCCAACATTTGGTTTGAGAAGGAAGCTATGGAGCTGGTTCCCGAAGGCTTCACCTGCCCCCATTGCGGTGGCAAGACCTTCTCCAAGGAAACCGATACTCTGGACTGCTGGTTCGACTCCGGCTCTACCCACTTCGCTTCCCTGCTGAAGGACACTCCCGAGCTGTGGCCTGCCGATGTGTATCTGGAAGGCGCTGACCAGTACCGTGGTTGGTTCCAATCCTCCCTGCTGACCTCCGTCGGCGCACTGGACCAGGGCGCCCCCTTCAAGCAGGTTCTGACCCACGGCTGGGTCGTGGACGGCCAGGGCCGCGCCATGCACAAGAGCCTGGGCAACGGTGTGGATCCCGCAGACCTGATCAAGGACTTCGGTGCCGATATCATCCGCCTGTGGGCCGCATCCTCCGACTAC